>JBDSLT010000148.1:0-23178 GCA_039916265.1 Casimicrobiaceae bacterium
ACTCGCCGCCACCGACGGTGTCGACCTCACCGTTGCGCCGGGCGAACTGCATGCGGTCATCGGCCCCAACGGCGCCGGCAAGACCACGCTGATCAACCAGCTCACCGGCGAGCTCGCGCCCGACGCCGGCGCGATCCGCTTCGACAATCGCGACATCACCCGCGAGTCCGTGTCGCGTCGGGCGCTGATGGGAATCGGCCGCTCCTACCAGATCACGTCGGTGTTTCCCGAGTTCAGCGCGCTCGTCAACGTGATGCTCGCCGTGCAGGCGCACGCGGGCCACAGCTTTTCGTTCTGGCGTCCTCTCAAGGCGGAGGCGGCACTGGTGGAACGCGCGCGCGATGCGCTCGCGCACGCCGGGCTCGCGGCGCGTGCCGACGTGCCCGTCGCCGCACTCGCGCACGGCGAGCGGCGGCAACTCGAGATGGCGATGACGCTCGCGCCGGGTCCACGCCTGCTGCTGCTCGACGAGCCGATGGCGGGCATGAGCCTTGCCGAATCGGAGCGTCTCATTACGTTGCTCGCGACGCTGAAGGGCCGCTACGCGATCCTGCTCGTCGAGCACGACATGGACGCGGTATTCAAGCTCGCCGACCGCATTTCGGTGCTCGTGTATGGCCGCGTCATCGCGTGCGGCGACGGCGAGGCGATCCGCGCGAACCCCGACGTTCGCGACGCCTACCTCGGCGACCAGGACGAGGCGGCTTAAGCGATGGCGCTGCTCGAGGTCGACGACCTCACCGCGTTCTACGGCACGAGCCAGGTGCTGTTCGGGTTGACGTTCGCCGCGCAGGCCGGCGAATGCATCACGCTGCTCGGTCGCAACGGCATGGGCAAGACGACGACGGTGAAATGCATCGTCGGCATGCTGCGCACGCGCAAGGGCGGCGTGCGCCTGGACGGGCGCGACGTCGCAAACTGGCCCTCGTACCGCATCGCGCAGGCGGGCGTGGGCCTCGTCCCCGAGATGCGCCAGATCTTTCCGACGCTTTCGGTGCGCGAGAACCTCGTCGCGACGGCACGCCCGCGCCAAGCGGCGGGCGGCAACCCGTGGACGCTCGAGCGGGTCTATGCGCTGTTTCCGCGGCTCGCCGAGCGCGCGTCGAACATGGGCAACCAGCTCTCCGGCGGCGAGCAGCAGATGCTCGCGATCGGGCGGGCGCTGATGACCAACCCGCGGCTCCTGATCCTGGACGAAGCGACCGAGGGCCTGGCGCCGCTGATCCGCCGGGAGATCTGGAGCTGCCTCGACGCGCTGAAGCGCGAGGGCCTGACGCTGGTCGTGATCGACAAGAACATCGGACCCATGACGCGGCTCGCCGATCGGCACTTCATCGTGGAAAAGGGGCGCATCGCGTGGAGCGGCGATTCCGCTGCGCTGGCGGCGGCGCCCGAGGTGCTGCACCAGTACGTCGGCGTCTGAGCGGCGCTAGGCTGGCGCCGCCGGTCCCGGGTCCGCAGCGCTTCGAAACTCGGGGATGTCCGGCCGCGAGCCCCACATGCAGAACGAGCTCGGCTCGAACGCAAACTGGCGCGGGCGATACGTCGCCTCGTCCTCGATTAAGCGCACGCCGGTCGAGTACTCGTACACCATCCCGTCGGGTCCCTCGAAGTAGAGGAAGATCGCCGAGGACGTGGGGTGGCGCCCCGGGCCGAAGACGATCCGCACGTTGCGCTCGCGCAGGAAGTAGTAGGCGCGCATCACGTCGTCCACGCCTGCGACCTGGTGATTGACGTGCTGGACGCCCGCGTGCGCCGACGGAAACAGCGCGATCTTGTGGTGAACTTCGTCGATGCGCAGCAGCGGTGCTGCACCGATGCGATCGGACACGCGCGCATTGCACACGCGCGTCCAGAACGCCTCGTCGCGCGCTGCGTCGGTGGTGCGCAGCCCGATGTGCGAGAAACCGGTGACGCCTGCGTCGCGGGATGGAACGTGCGCACGGTCCGCCTCGTGCGCTCCGACGACAAGCTCGATGCCGTTGCCGCTCGGGTCCTTGAAATGGATGAAGCGCTCGACGCGCCGCGACTCGCATTCTTCGCGCGTCCCCTCGCGCACCGGGAGCGACTGCGCGTCGATCTCCCGCGCGGCGGCGCTCAATGCCGCCGCGTCCGCGACGTCGAAGGCCGCAGCGTGCTCGCCCGGATCCCCTTCGACGAACACCAGCGTGTGGTCGCGCGCGTCGCTGCGCAAGTACACGGACCCGCGCTCGCGCCGGGCTTCCTCCAGCCCGAGGACCGACGTCGCGTAGCGCGCTGCCGCATCGAGGTCGCGGGTGCCAAGCCGCACGTAGCGGATGTCCTCGAGGTTGATCATGGCAGGAAGCGCGGAAAGCAGTTAAGGCGCTGCGCTCGCGAGGGCATCAGCGCGCGCGCAACCTGAACCGCTGGATCTTCCCGGTGGCGGTCTTGGGGAGCTCGTCGATGAACTCGATCCATCGCGGGTACTTGTACGGCGCGAGCAGCGACTTCACGTGGGCGCGCAACGCGTCGGCGAGTTGCGGCGTGCCTTCGATTCCCGGCTTCAGGACGACGAAGGCGACGGGCTTGACCAGGTGCTCGTCGTCCTCGCGGCCGACCACCGCCGCTTCCAGCACCGCCGCGTGCGTGACCAGCGCCGCCTCGACCTCGACCGGCGACACGTAGATGCCCGACACCTTCAGCATGTCGTCGCTGCGACCGGCGTAGGTGTAGACGCCGTCGCGGCCGACGCGGTACTTGTCGCCGCTTTTCGTCCACGCACCCTGGAACGTTGCGCGGCTTTTTTCGCGATTGTTCCAGTAGCCGCTCGCCGCCGTCGGCCCGGCGATGTAGAGGTCGCCTACCTCGCCGGGCGCCACCGGCTGCATCCGGTCGTCGACGAGCTTGAGCTCGTAGCCTGGCACCGGGACGCCGGTCGTGCCGTAGCGGACCGCGCCGGGCCGGTTGGACAGGAAGATATGCAGCATCTCGGTCGAACCGATGCCGTCGAGAATCTCGACGCCGAAGTGCGCGCTCCAGCGCGTGCCGATGTTCTCGGGCAGCGCCTCGCCCGCGGACACGCACACCCGCATGCCGACGTCCGCCTTGGCGGGAAGCTCGGGCGACGCCAGCATCGCCGCGTAGAGCGTCGGCACGCCGTAGAAGATCGTCGGACGGTGCGCGATCAGCCGCCTGACGACCGCCGCCGGCGTCGGCCGTTCGGCCATCAGCACGGTGGTGGCGCCGACCGCCAGCGGAAAGGTCATGGCGTTGCCGAGCCCGTAGGCGAAGAACAGCTTCGCCGCGGAAAACACGATGTCGTCCTCCCGGAGCCCCAGCACGCCGCGTCCGTAGAGTTCCGCCGTCTGCATCAGGCTGGCGTGAACGTGCATCGTGCCCTTCGGCGTGCCGGTCGAACCGGAGGAGTAGAGCCAGAAGCAGACGTCGTCAGGGCACGTCGGCGCGGCGTCGAACGCGGCCGAACCGCGCGCGATCAGCGCATCAAGCGCAAGATGAACGCCCGCCCCGCCGCCCGATACGACTACGTGGCCGAGCTGCGTCAGCGCCGGCAGCAGGGGCTCGATCATGGGCAGCAGCGCCGCCGATACGAACAGCGCACGCGCGCGGCTGTTCGCCAGCATGAAGCGGTAATCCGCCGCGGTGAGCAGCGTGTTGACCGCGACGGGGACGACGCCGGCCTTGATGCTGCCGAGGAAGGCCGTCGGAAAATCGATCGTGTCGGTCAGGCAGAGCAGCACGCGATCCTCGGGGCGCAATCCCAGCGTGCCCAGCGCGCTCGCGAAGCGGTTCACGCGCTCGGCCAGCGCCGCGTAGGTATACGACCCGGCGTCGTCGATATAGGCGAGCTTGTCGCCGCGTCCTGTCGCGAGGTTGCGCTCGATCAGGTCGTGCGCGGCGTTGTAATCCGCCGGAAAGAGCATCGTCGGGGGGCTGCGCCGGTGATCGGCACTCGACAAACGAGCCATGGGGCACTGTCGTTCATGCCTCTTGATGTGTCAAGCATTATGGATCATGTTTGATAGATACCCAGCCACTGGTTCCCTGGTTCGCAGTGTTGCCGGGCCTCGTCTCGATGGTGGAAGTACCGCATTACGATTACGATCTAAAGTGCTTGACATGTCATATACATGCAATATACTTCTCTACCTCGACTTTGTCCCGCTCTCCCGGCGTCCCATGAAAGCTGCCGCGCAGCCACTCGAGTCGCCCTCCCCCGCGCCCGGCGCGCCCGACGACACCCAATTCCTGCGCGCCATGGGCAAACGTGTCCGTGATGCGCGGGAGCGTCGCGGACTGTCGCGGCGCGTGGTCTGCGAAGCCGCGGAAGTCTCCGAGCGCTATCTCGCGCAACTGGAAGGCGGCGAAGGTAACGCATCGGTGGTGCTGCTGCGGCGGGTGGCGGGCGCGCTGCGCGTCCCGCTGACCGACCTCGTCGGCGGCACCGACATGGCCATCGAGGAACGGCTGATCCGGCGCTTCCTCGAGCGGCTTCCCGCGCCCCGGCTCGAAGACGTCATTTTCCGCCTGATGCGCGACTTCGGCCATGACGAAACCGCGCGCAAGACGCGCATCGCGCTCACCGGCCTGCGCGGCGCGGGAAAGTCGGCGCTCGGCGCCGCGCTCGCGAAGGAATTGCGCTATCCGTTCGTCGAGCTCGACCGCGAGATCGAGCGCGCGGCCGCGCTGCCGCTCTCCGAGGTGTTCATGCTCTACGGACAGTCAGGATTTCGCCGCCTCGAGCGGCGTTGCCTGGAAGAGCTCATCGGTCGCGGCGATCCTTTCGTGCTGGCGACGGGCGGCGGCATCGTGTCCGATTCCGAGACGTACAACCTGCTGCTCGTCAACTGCCTTAGCGTATGGATCAAGGCCTCGCCGGAAGAGCACATGGCGCGGGTGGTCGCGCAAGGCGACTTTCGCCCGATGGACGGCAACGCCGGCGCCATGGACGACCTGCGGCGCATCCTTTCCCTGCGCGATCCCCTGTACGCGAAAGCCGAAGTGGTCGTCGACACGACCGCGGAGCGCTTCGATGCCAGCTTCGCGAAGCTCTCGGCGGCCATTGCCGAAAAGACGCGCGAGCGCGCCCCGTCCCCCTCCCGGAGTCACCATGGCTGAGCCGGCTGCAAGCGTCGAGGCGCAAGCGCCTCCGCCCGTTCTCTACGATGCGCATCCCGACACGTATCGGCACTGGAAGCTCACGGTCGACGGCGCGATCGCGACGCTTGCGCTCGCCATCGACGAGGACGGCGGCATCCGTCCCGGTTACAAGCTGAAGCTGAACTCGTACGATCTCGGCGTCGACATCGAGCTTCATGACGCCGTGCAGCGGCTGCGCTTCGAGCATCCGGCGGTGAAGTGCGTCGTCCTGACGAGCGCGCGCGGTCGCATCTTCTGCTCGGGGGCGAACATCTTCATGCTCGGCCTCTCGTCGCATGCGTGGAAAGTCAACTTCTGCCGGTTCACCAACGAGACGCGCAACGGCATCGAGGACGCGAGCGCGCACTCGGGCCTCAAATTCCTCGCCGCGTGCAACGGCACCACCGCGGGAGGCGGCTACGAGATGGCGCTCGCCTGCGACGAGATCCTGCTCGTCGACGACCGCTCGTCGGCGGTCAGCCTTCCCGAGGTGCCGCTGCTCGGCGTGCTGCCGGGCACCGGGGGACTCACGCGCGTCACCGACAAGCGCCGCGTGCGGCGCGACCTCGCCGACGTCTTCTGCACGCTCACCGAAGGCGTGCGTGCGCCGCGCGCGCAAGCGTGGCGACTGATCGACGACAGCGCGAAGCCGCAGCAATTCGCCGAGAAAGTGAAAACGCGCGCCGAGGCGCTCGCCGCGCAGAGCGACCGCCGCGGCGACGCGAAGGGCGTCGCGCTGACGCCGCTGGCGCGAATGATCCGCGGCGACGGCTACAGCTACGGCCATGTCCACGTGGCGATCGACCGCGCCGCGCGCACGGCCACGCTGACCATCGCGGCGCCGGCAGCGCCGGAGCCCGACTCGGTGGACACGATCGTCGCCCGCGGCGCGCAGTGGTGGCCGCTGGCGATGGCCCGCGAGCTGGACGACGCGATCCTGATGCTGCGCACCAACCATCTCGCCATCGGGACGTGGCTGCTGCGCACGCGTGGCGACACCGGCCACGTCCTCGCGTGCGATGCCGCCCTCGCGCGACACGCGCAGCACGGCTTCGTGCGGGAAACGATCGGCATGCTGCGGCGGACCTTCGCCCGCCTGGACGTCACTTCGCGAACGCTGTTCGCGCTGATCGACCGTGACAGTTGCTTTGCGGGCACGCTGTTCGAGCTGGCGCTCGCCGCGGACCGCCAATACATGCTCGCGCTGCCGGACGACGCTGGCGCGCCGCGCATCGCGCTCTCGACGCTGAACTTCGGTGCCTATCCGGCCGTGCATCGCGCATCACGCATCGCGGCGCGCTTCTACGCCGAGGCGGCGCCGCTTGCCGCTGCGCAGGCGAGCGTCGGCTCGACGCTCGACGCCGCGCAGGCGCTGGCGCTCGGCCTCGTCACTGCCGCGCCGGACGGACTCGACTGGGACGACGAGGTGCGCATCGCCATCGAGGAGCGCACGAGCCTGTCGCCCGACGCGCTCACCGGGATGGAGGCGAGTCTGCGCTTCGGCCCGGGCGAAACGATGGAGACGCGCGTGTTCGGGCGCCTGTCGGCGTGGCAGAACTGGATATTCGTGCGGCCCAATGCCGTCGGCGACGCCGGCGCGCTCAAGGTGTTCGGCACCGGCAACAAGGCCCGCTTCGACTGGGACAGGGTCTGAAGACGAAAGGATCACACGCGTGAGCATCGATTACAGCGAGAAGATTCCGAACAACGTCGGACTCGGCGAGAACCGCGCGCTGCAGCGGGCGCTCGAGCATTGGCAGCCGGCGTTCCTCGCCTGGTGGGGCGACATGGGGCCGGAGGGCACGGCGAAAACCGACGTCTACCTGCGCACCGCGGTGTCGGTCGAGCCGAGCGGCTGGGCGCATTTCGATTACGTGAAGATGCCCGATTACCGATGGGGGATTTTCCTCAACCCGGCCGAGCCGGAGCGCAAGGTGAACTTCGGCGCGCACAAGGGCGATCCCGCGTGGCAGGAGGTGCCCGGCGAATACCGGGCCAACCTGCGGCGCCTCATCGTCACGCAGGGCGATACCGAGCCCGCATCGGTCGAGCAGCAGCGCCATCTCGGCCTCACCGCGCCGTCGCTGTACGACCTGCGCAACCTGTTCCAGGTCAACGTCGAGGAAGGCCGGCACCTGTGGGCGATGGTTTACCTGCTGCACGCGTATTTCGCCCGCGACGGCCGCGAGGAGGCGGAAGCGCTGCTTCAGAGGCGCTCGGGCGACGCCGACAATCCGCGCATCCTCGGCGCGTTCAACGAGCGCACGCCCGACTGGCTCGCGTTCTTCATGTTCACGTATTTCACCGACCGCGACGGCAAATTCCAGCTCTGCTCGCTCGCCGAGTCCGCCTTCGATCCGCTCGCGCGCACGACGCGCTTCATGCTGACCGAGGAAGCGCATCACATGTTCGTCGGCGAGTCGGGCGTGGGCCGCATCATCGCGCGTACCTGCGAGACGATGAACCGCCTGGCGACGGACGACCCCGCGAAGCTGCGCGCCGAAGGCGTCATCGACCTGCCGACGCTCCAGCGCTACCTCAACTTCCATTTCAGTGTCACGATGGACCTGTTCGGCTCCGACGTGTCGTCGAACGCGGCGACGTTCTACTCGACCGGCCTGAAAGGGCGCTTCGACGAAACGAAGATCGGCGACGATCACCTGCTGACCGGCGCGACGTATCCGGTCCTGGCGCTGCGCGACGGCCGCCTTGCCACCGTCGAGGCGCCGGCGCTAAACGCGCTCAACGAAAAGCTGCGCGACGACTTCGTCAAGGATTCGAAGGCGGGAATCGAGCGCTGGAACCGGGTCATCGACAAAGCCGGGCTGCCGATGCGCCTGCGCGCGCCGCACAAGGCGTTCAACCGCAGGATCGGTCCACTGTCCGGCGCGCGCATCGACCCGGACGGCAACGTCGTGTCCGAGGCACAGTGGAGCGCGCAAGTCGGTACATGGCTGCCTACCGAGGCCGACCGCGGCTATGTCGCGTCGCTGATGGGCCGCGTCATCGAGCCCGGCAGGTTCGCCAACTGGATCGCGCCGCCGCCGCGCGGCGTCAACAACCAGGCGGTCGACTTCGCCTACGTGCGCTTCGCCTGAGAGGCCTTGCGCGATGACCGCCGCAGCGACCGTTGAGGTGATCCGGCAGCATCTCATCGACCCGGAGATATGCATCCGCTGCAATACGTGCGAGGAGACGTGTCCGAGCGACGCTATCACGCACGACGCGCGCAACTACGTCGTCGACGCCGCGATCTGCAACGGCTGCAACGCGTGCATTGCGCCCTGCCCCACGGGCGCGATCGACAACTGGCGGCAGGTCGACGCCGCTGCACCGTACGCGATCGGCGAGCAGTTCGGCTGGGACACGCTGCCGCCGCAGCGATCGTTCGACGCGCCGGACGATGCGGCGATTCCCGCCGAGATCGCGGCGATCACGTCGGCGGCCAGCGCCGGCCAGGGCGGCGTCGCCCCGCCGCCCTGGTCGGCCGCGCACCCCTACGTCAACCTGCACACGCCCGCCCGGCCCGCCACCGCCGCCGTCAGCGGCAACTTTCGCCTCACCGCCGACGGTGCGTCGGCAGACGTCCGCCACATCGTGCTCGACTTCGGCGCGACCGCGTTTCCGGTTCTCGAAGGCCAGACGATCGGGATCGTGCCGCCCGGCACCGACGCGAGCGGCAAGCGGCACTACGTGCGCCTGTATTCGGTCGCGAGCCCGCGCGAAGGCGAGCGTCCCCGCTACAACAACGTCGCGCTGACGGTGAAGCGCGTCACCGAGGACCACGACGGCGCTGCGGTCCATGGTGTCGCGTCGAACTTCCTCTGCGACCTCGCGAAGGGCGACACCGTGCAGGTCGTGGGACCGTTCGGCGCCAGCTTCCTGATGCCGAACCATCCCGGCTCGAGCCTCCTGATGGTCTGCACCGGTACGGGGTCGGCGCCGATGCGTGCGATGACCGAGCGGCGGCGACGGCGCATCGAGCAGAAGGAAGGCGGGGCGCTGATGCTGTTCTTCGGCGCCCGCGCCCCCGAGGAACTCCCTTACTTCGGACCGCTGATGAAGCTGCCGCAGGACTTCATCGATATCAACCTCGCGTTCTCGCGCGTTCCCGGAGCGCCGAAGCGCTATGTGCAGGACCTGATCCGCACGCGCGCGCCCGACGTCGCGCGGCTGCTCGCCGACGCCGATTGCCACGTCTACGTGTGCGGCCTCAAGGGCATGGAAGACGGCGTCGCGGCGGCTTTTCGAGATGTCTGCGCGCAACACGGACTCGACTGGGATGCGTTGCTGCCGGCGCTGCGCGAGCAGGGCCGGTATCATCTGGAAACGTACTGAGCGACCCGCCAGGGACTTGATGAAATTCACCGACCTGACGCCGGGGCGCTCGATCACCGTGGGTCCCGCGACCGTTTCCGAGGCGCAGATCCTCGCGTTTGCGCGCGATTACGATCCGCAATGGTTCCATGTCGACCCCGAGCGCGCCGCGGGCGGAACGTGGAAGGGACTGATCGCCAGCGGCTGGCAGACCTGCGGCATCGCGATGCGGCTCGTCGTGACCCAGATACTGGCAGGCTCCGAATCCTTCGGGTCGCCGGGCCTCGCCTATCTCAAGTGGGAGCATCCGGTCCGGCCGGGTGACGTGCTCTACGTCACTGTCGACATCAAGGAGCGCCGCGTCGCCGCGGCGAAGCCGACGCTGGGGATCGTCCGCTGGCGCTGGCGCGTGCGCAACCAGCTTGCGGCCGTCGTCCTCGACCTCGAGGCGACGAGCCTGTTCGACCTCGCCCCCGTCGCGACCCCGGCCGTCACGACACGTCCGGCTTGAGCGCCAGCGCGCGGGCGTAGAGCGCCTCACGCGGCAAGCCGCTGGCCGCCGCCGCAACGCGCGCGGCCCGCGCCGGCGGCAGTTCCAGGACCAGCGCCCCCAGCCAGCGCAGCACGTCCGCAGGGAGCTCCGTAATCGGCGCCTTGGCAACCCCGGCCGCCATGTCGATCACCAGCACGAATTCTCCGCGCTGACGGTTCGCTTCCGCGTCCAGCCACGCGACGCCGTCCGCCAGCGGCACGCGGGCGATCGTCTCGAACATCTTCGTGAGCTCGCGCGCAACGACCAGCGCGCGCTCCCCCGGAAGCGCCTCGGCGAGGTCGCCGACCGTCGCCCGCACCCGGTGCGGCGCTTCGTAGACGACGAGCGCCATCGGCAGCGGCGCCACCGATTCCAGCAGCGTGCGGCGCGCCTTCGTCTGGCGCGGCAGGAAGCCGAGAAACACGAAGCGCTCCGCTGCGAGCCCGGCGGCCGAAACCGCGGCGGCAAGCGCCGACGGACCGGGCACCGGGACGACGGCATGGCCGGCGTCGCGCACGGCGCCGACCAGCCGCGCACCGGGGTCGCTGATCGCCGGCGTTCCGGCGTCGCTGACCAGCGCCACGCTCTTCCCGCCGGCCAGCGCGGAAATAACCGCCTCGCTGCGCTGCGCCTCGTTGTGCGCGTGCAGCGAGAGGAAGCGCGGCGCGATGCCGAGGCGTGCGAGAAGCGATCCGGTCACCCGCGTGTCCTCGGCGGCCACGATGTCGGCGGTACGCAGGATGTCGAGCGCGCGAAGCGTGAGATCGCGCGCGTTCCCCAACGGCGTGGCCACCACATATAATGACCCCGGCATGGCGCGGAAGGCTGGCGCGCCCGGTCGTTCGGGCCCGGCTTCCGCCACGTCTTCCACTTCCGACATCGTCTCTCCCTCCATGCGATCGCGCCGCACCCCGGTCCTGCGCTGCATAGCCCGGTCCGCCGGACACTGCGCACTGGCAGCACTGCTCGCCCTCGGTGCATTGTCCTGTGCGCAAAGGGGCCCGACAACCCGCCCCGCGCCAATCGTCGAGCGCGCCGCGCCCCAGACGGGAGAAACGTCCGCCGCGCAAATCGCGCGGATGCCGCAAGCGCCGATCGTCGCCGCGCTGCCGCCTGACGTGCCGAGCGGGCCCGCGGTGCTGACCGCGCCGTTCACGGAGACTCCCGGTGCCGTCGCGGCCGATGCAGTCGTTACGCCCGATGCCCCCGGCACCCCCGCCGAGCCGCGCCCGACGCGCCCGCCGCCGCCGACCAACAACCTGGTCGCGCTGATCCTCCCGCTCGACGTGCCCGCGTTCGCGCGGGCCGCCGATGCCGTTCGCGCGGGCTTCCTCGCCGCCGCCGACGCGGCGGGTGCGAGAGCGAACTGCATCGTCATCCGGCACAGCGACGACGGCGTCCTCGCCGCCTTCGAGGAAGCGAGCCGCCGCGGCGTGCGCGTGGTCGTCGGTCCGCTGCTTCGGGACGACCTGAAGACGCTCGCGATCTCCGATGCCACCATCCCGTGGACGATCGCGCTCAACCGTCTCGACGACAGCGTGCCGCTGCCGCCGGCAGTCTACTCGTTCGCGCTCGCGGTCGAGTCGGACGCCCGGACGATCGCGCGCCGCGCCCAGGTGGACGGCGTGCGAGCGATCGACGTGATCACCAGCGACCCGCCGCTGATGAAGCGGATGGCAGTCGCCTTCACCAGCGAGTGGACCGCGAGCGGCGGCGCGCCGCCGTCAGCACTGCGCTTCGATCCATCCCCGGACGCGCTCACGCTGATGCGCCGCAAGCTCACGCGCGCCGTGCCCGACGCCGTGGTGCTGGCCGTCGACGGCAACGACGCCGCGCTCGCCAAGCCCTTCATCGGCACGCTGCCGGCGTACGCGAGCGGCCTGCTCTTCGAGCGTCCCGACCCCGCCGTCGTCCGCGACCTGAACGACGTGCGCATCGTCGAAGTGCCCTGGCTCGTCACGCCGGACGCGCCCGAGATAGCGCAATTTGCCCGGCGCGAGCTCGGCAGCGCGGCGCTCGATCGCCTGTATGCGCTCGGACTGGACGCCTTTCGCGTGTCGCAGGCGTTCGGCGAGGATCCGCCCGAGCGCTTCGAGCTCGACGGCGCGACCGGGCGAGTGACGCTGGTCGACGGCCGCCAGTTTGCACGCGAGGGCCGCTTCGGCGTCTATCGTGACGGGCGCCTCGTCCCGCTCGACGGCGCGAACTGACCGCGCCGCGGCCGGCGCGCGCGCCGAGGCCGCCGCGGCGCGCTTCCTCGTCGCGCGCGGCCTCGCGATCGTCGCGCGCAACTTCCGCACGCGCCATGGCGAGATCGACCTGATCGTGCGGGATGGTGCCGTGCTGGTATTCGTCGAAGTGCGGCGGCGAACCTCGGCGCGCTTCGGCGGCGCCGCAGCCAGCATCACTGCGGCGAAGCAGGCGCGCTGGACGCTCGCTGCGCGTGCTTACCTCGCGCGCTTTCCGGATCCGCCCGCGTGCCGATTCGACGCCGTGCTGCTCGACGGCCCCGACCCGCCGACGATCGACTGGCGGCGCGACGTCATCGCGGTCGAGTAACCCGGTACTGCTAGAATCGCTGCGCGATGATCGATCACGTCAAGCGCATTCGCGACCATTTCGCGGACAGCGCAAAGCTGAAGCTCGACGCCGTCGAGGCCCTCGCCCCCGTCATCGCGCGCGCCGCGTCGCTGATGACCGAGTGCCTGTTTGCCGACGGCAAAATCCTCGCCTGCGGCAACGGCGGCTCCGCGTCGGACGCCCAGCACTTCGCCGCCGAGCTCGTCGGCCGCTTCGAGCGCGAGCGGCCCGAGCTGCCCGCGCTCTCGCTGGCCACGGATACTTCGCTGCTCACGGCGGTCGCCAACGACTACGCGTTCGAGCAGGTCTTCGCGCGGCAGGTTCGCGCACTCGGCGCCAAGGGCGACGTGCTGCTCGCCATTTCCACGTCCGGCAACTCGCCGAACGTCATTGCCGCCGCGGCGGCCGCGCAGGAGCGGGAAATGCGCGTCGTCGCGCTCACCGGCAAGGGAGGCGGCCGGCTCGGTGAACTTATGGCGCCGGAGGACGTCCACGTTTGTGTACCGCATCCGCGCACCATGCGCATCCAGGAAGTCCATCTGCTCGTCATCCACTGCCTGTGCGACGCGATCGACGCGACGCTGCTCGGCGACGAGAACTAGGAGACCCGCATGACCGAAATCCGCTCGTTGACCGTCGCCCTCGCGCTCGCCGCTGCCACCTCCGCGGCGCTGCTCGGCGGCTGCGTGCCGCTGCTCGTCGCCGGCGCAGTCGGCGGCACGGCGCTCGTTGCGACCGACCGCCGCTCCGTCGGCGCGCAGGCCGACGACGAGGCCGTGGAGCTCAAGCTCTCCAACGCGATCAACGCGCAGTATGGCGATAGCGTGCATGCGATCGCGACGAGCTACAACGGCATCCTGCTGCTGTCGGGCGAGGTGCCGAACCAGGGCGTCTTCGCGTCGATCGGCAATCTCGCGAAGGACACGCCCCGGGTGCGCACGGTCCACAACGAGCTCGCCGTCGGTCCCAATGCCGACCTGTCGGTGCGCTCCAACGACACGCTGATCACCTCGAAGGTCAAGACGCGCTTCCTCGAGGCCAACCAGACGTTCTCGGCGACCCAGGTCAAGGTCGTCACGCAACGCGGCGTCGTCTATCTGATGGGCATCGTGACGCGGACGGAAGGCGACGCCGCCGCGAAGATCGCGAGCACCACCGGCGGCGTCGTGCGCGTCGTTAAGCTGTTTGAATACATCGCCGCACCCCCGCCGAAGTGATCGCCGAGCCGCGCTATCCGGCGAAAATCTGCGGCGGGCACGACGCCGCTGCGCGCATTGCCGCGCTGCCGCGACCGCGCGTATTCACCAACGGCGTGTTCGACCTCCTGCATCGCGGTCACGTCACCTACCTCGAGCAGGCGCGCACCCTCGGCGCATCGCTCGTCGTCGCGATCAATTCCGATGCGTCGGTCCGCCGCCTCGGCAAGGCGGGCGACCGGCCCCTCAACGTACTCGCCGACCGGATGGCGGTCGTTGCCGCGCTCGCTGCCGTCGACCTCGTCGTCTCCTTCGACGACGATACGCCGCGCGCTCTCATCGCCGACACCCTCCCGGAGATCCTCGTCAAGGGCGGCGACTACAACGCGCAGACCACGGCCGGCGCTGCCGAAGTGATCGCCGCCGGCGGCCGTTTCGTCGCGATCCCCTTCCTGCACGACCGCTCGACCACCGATCTCGTGCGCCGCATCCGCCGGTAGGCGCGCGGCGCCGCGCGAAGCGCGATTGCTATAATCGCGCTTCGTCCCCTCCGGTGTGTTTCCGATGCTCCAGGCCGATCGTGAAGTCGACGCGCGTGGCTTGAACTGCCCGCTGCCCATCCTGCGCACCAAAAAGGCGTTGAACGACATGCGCTCGGGCGAGGTCATCCGCATCACGGCCACCGATCCGGCCAGCGTGCGCGACTTCGAGGCGTTCGCGCGGCAGACCGGCAACGAACTGCTCGAGCACGGCGAGGCCGACGGCGCTTTCTGGTTCGTGATGCGCCGCCGCTGACCGTCCGCGGCCGTTCGCATGAACGCCGCGCTGCTGCTCCTTCCCGATTTCCTGCTGATCGCGCTCGGCGCCGCGCTGTCGCGCTCGCGCTCGTTCGACGCGGCGTTCTGGTCCGGCCTCGAGCGGCTCGTCTACTTCGTGCTGTTCCCCGCGCTGCTGTTCCGCTCGCTGGCGGCTTCGCCGCGGGGCCTCGCCGACGCGGGCTCGCTGGCGCTCGCCGGCATCGGTTTCACGCTCGCGGGCATGCTGCTCTCGGCGCTCGCGCAGCCGCTGTTCCGCCTGCCTCATCCGACGTTCGCCGCGTGCTTCCAGTGCGCTTTCCGCTTCAACACGTACGTCGCGCTCGCCGCGGCAGCGCGCATCGGCGGCGCCGAAGGCGTCGCGACGATGAGCTTGCTGGTCGGCATTCTGGTTCCGGTGGTGAACGTCGCGGCGGTGACGATGCTGGTGCGCGGGCGCGGCATGGGCATCGTCGCGGCGATCGCGCGCAATCCGCTGGTGATCGCGTGCGTCGCCGGCATCGCGTGGAACGCGCTGGCGCCCCCGCTGCCGACGATCGCGTCGCGCATCCTCGAGTTGCTCGCCGCAGCGGCGCTGCCGCTCGGCCTTCTCGCGGTCGGCGCGGGGCTGAAGCTGTCGCGCTCGACGCTGCCCCTGCCGGCGCTCCTGTGGTGGCACGCGGTGAAGCTCGTCGCCGTTCCGGCCGTCGCCTTCGTTCTCGCACGCGTCCTCGGGCTTTCGCCGCTCGAACGCCAGATCGCCGTGGCGCTGGCAGCCGTGTCGACCGCCCCGTCCGCCTACATTCTCGCCGTGCAGATGGGCGTCAACGGCGCGCCGGTCGCGCTGCTGATCTCGAGCGGCACGTTGATCGCCGCCGCCACGCTGCCGCTATGGATCGCGCTCGCCGCCTGACGGAACCTCAGCGATGCCCGTTGCGACGTTCGACGCCGATCCGGCACGGACCGGCGGGGGCCGCGACGAAGGCGTCTGAACATTGAAGCCTTCGGCGCGGCACCCGGCGGTCCGCGCCGCGTGGAATCGCGGAGCGACGATCGCGCCGCACCCCTGCGCATCAGCGCCGATACTTCGCCTGGAAATCGGTGATGATGCCGCGTTGCGCGCGCTCGACCGCGCCGTCGAGCGCGGGATCGTTCGGATCGTGCTGCTTGGCGCGCCGATACGCGGCGAGCGCCTCCTTGTGGTTGCCGAGCGCCTGCTGCGCGTCGCCGAGGCAGCGCCAGGCGTCGGCGTTGCCGAGGTCGATGTCGGTCCATTCGCGGCACAGCTCGGCGGCGCGCCGCCAGTTGCCCGCGCGCAGCATCCGCGGACCCTCGACCTTGAAGCCTGCGATGCGTGCGCGATGCGCAGCGAGCAGCCTGTCGATCTCCGGATCGACGCCGCCTTGCGTCCCCGCGGATACGCCGATGTCCGGCCCTGCGGGCAGCGCGGCGCCGGAGGCGGAGGCGGCGGGCAAAGCGGCCGCCGGCGTGGCGGGCGCCAGCGCCGGCGTCGCCGGCCGGCCGGGGATGCCGATCTTTCCCGAACCTGACGATCCGGCCAGGGGCGAAGGTACCGGAAGGGCATGCGCAATGCTCGTTCGCACGAATGCGAGCGCCTCGGCCATCGGCGCGTTCCATGCGACGGCGTAGAGCCATAGCATCGCGGCGAGCCCGAGCACGCCGGTGGCCAGGTTCGCAATCCCGGCCGGGCCGTGCGTGACGAGGCAGTCTTCCGCGAAATCCCAGTCGGTCTCCTGCTCGTGAGCGAGCTTTTCGTAGGCGAGCGCGATCGTCACCGGTGCGAGCAGTGGAATGCCACCGGCCATCCCCTTCCACCAGACGCGCAGCGCACGCGCGAAGCCGCGACGAATCTGCGCTCGCGCGTCCCGGCGCGCGTAGGCGTCAGAGATCGAGAATTGCAGGTACACGCCGAAGAGCCACTTGCCGGGCGTGGTGCCGAGGGCGGCGATCAACAGCGCCTCCAGCGGAATCCATGTCGCCGTGATGACGACCGGCGCGACGAAGGGATGCGGAAGCCAATACGACAGCGTCGCCCCGAGCGCGCCGCCCGCGCGAAGCTCCGACAGCGGCAGCGCGAGGACGAGGCCCCACAGCGCGTAATCGAACATCCGCGCGCAGAGGCGCGCCCACGGCCGCGCCTCGCTCGTGCGTCCCGATTTCTCGCGTTCGAGTTCCGCCATGCGGAGCTGGAATATCCACGAGGCGTCTTCCGCGGGCTGGCTTGCGCCCATGAAAACGCTTTTTTCGCGGCGCCAGTTGAGGATGGCGAGGTCGGTCTGCGGCGCAAGGCCGATCTTCGAGGCCGACGGGCGCGACCGGCTAGACCCGATGCCGTGGACCACGCCGTACACGATCGCAAGCACGAGCAGCGCGAGCGTCATCCATACGAGCGCCTGCTTGGCGACGGGCACGACGTCGGGCGGCGTCACGTGGATGACCGCGGCGACGATGAACGCGCCGAACAGAACGCATAGCCCGAGCGCGACAAAGGGCGAGCGCATCGACGTTGCGACACGCTCGGTGAGGCCCGGATGGTGAAGCATGGCCTCCGGCGGTGCGCGGCTCGCCGGCTGCGAATCGAGATAGTCGTCGAGTTGCGGGACGGCCGGCAGGGGCGCGCTGTGCACGTCGGTCTGCTCGCCCGACTCGATCACCGCATTGCTGACGACGTGGGCGATCTTCTGCTCGGCGGTGCCGGCCGAGAGCGCGAGTTCCTCGTCGTAATGCTGGCGGCGCGCGTCGTCGGTGAGAATGCGGCTCGCGTGATTGATGAAGCGCAGCGCCTCCTCGACGTTGCCCTGGCCGTCGCGCGTCTTCGCGTAATACTTGCGAATCAAGCGCCGCAAGGCGGCGCGGACGTCCTCGTCGGAGGTACCGGGCTGGACGCCGAGCGCTTCGTAGAGCGTGGCCTTCATCGGTGGCGCTTGAAAAGGTTCGGATTATGCGCTTTGCTCTCGAACGGACGGCGCGGTGCACCGCTCGGGAAAAAGCAAAATCCGGGCCGCTGCCGACCTTTCTGCTGCGACGCACCAAACCAGAGGCGGCCCCTCCGAGCCGCCGGGCGATGACACCTGAACGAGCTGCGTCACCGGGACGCCGACCACGGGGACGCCGACCACGGGGTGGAGCACTGCCGACCCACGGACGCGGCTGCGCGTCCGTGGCCGCGGCGCCATCCGTCAGCCCGGCTTGCGGACGTCCCGGACGGCCAGCTTCTCGCGGATTCGCGCCGACTTGCCCGAGCGGCCGCGCAGGTAGTAGAGCTTTGCACGCCTGACGTCACCCCTGCGCTTGACCTCGATCGAGGCCAGCAGCGGAGAATACGTCTGGAACGTGCGCTCGACACCCTCGCCGCTGGAGATCTTGCGCACCGTGAAGGCGGAGTTGAGGCCGCGGTTTCGCTTCGCGATCACGACGCCTTCGTAAGCCTGCACGCGCTTGCGCTCACCTTCGACGACGTTGACGTTGACGATGACCGTGTCGCCCGGCGAGAAATCCGGGATCGTCTTGTTGAGGCGCGCGATCTCTTCCTTCTCCAGCGTTTCGATGATGTTCATGGCGTGATCTCCGTGGTAATGCGGGTCCGTAACCCGTACCGCGCAGCGCAGGGCGCCCCCTGATGCGCGTCGTTTTTCGTCAGGCCGTCCGATGGCGCGGCCGCTCGAGTTTCACTTTCGTCGTGTGCCGACGCGCCCCTCGGCGCTCCGGCGTTGCCCGCTCAGCGCTTTTCCTGCGCCTGCGCGAGCAGTTGCTGCTCTTCCTGAGTAAGCCGCCGTCGTTCCAGCAGTCCCGGTCGTCGCGCCGCGGTGCGCGCAAGCGACTGGGCGAGCCGCCAGCGCCGGATCCCGGCGTGGTTGCCGGACATGAGCACGGCGGGCACTGCGCGCCCCTCGAACACGTCGGGCCGCGTGTAATGCGGGCAATCGAGCAGCCCGTCGACAAACGATTCCTGCTCCGCCGACTCCGCGTCGTTCAGCGCGCCGGGCTGAAGACGCGCGATCGCGTCGATCAGCATCAGCGCCGGCAGCTCGCCGCCCGAGACGACGAATTCGCCGATCGCGATCTCCTCGTCGACGTCGCCATCGACGACGCGCTCATCGATGCCTTCGTACCGTCCTGCCACGACGACGTACCCCGTAGCTTCGGCGCCTGCCAGCTCCACCACCCGTGCATGCGTCAACGGCGCGCCTGCCGGCGTCAGGTGCAACGTGCGCGATGCCTTCACGCCGGCCTCATGCTGTGCCCGGCGCGCGCCGCGTATCGCCTGCGTCAGCGGCCCCGGCAGCATCACCATGCCGGGCCCGCCGCCGTACGGGCGGTCGTCCACCGTCCGATGATTGTCGGTCGCATAATCGCGCGGATTCCACGTGCAAAGGCGCCATAGGCCGCGTTCCTGCGCCCGCCCGGTGACACCGAACGACGCCGCGTGCGCGACCATCTCCGGAAACAGCGTCACCACGTCGATCCGCATGTACGGCGTCCTCGCCGGCTAGTAGTCCGGCTGCCAGTCCACCTCGATCCGCCGCGCCGCGAGATCGACGTTTCCGACATAGACCGGAACGAACGGGATCAATCGCGTCCCGCCGTTCGCATCCGCCACGTGCATCACCGGGTGCGCGCCATAGCCGGTCACTTCGGCGACACGACCCAGGGCAACGCCTTGCCGATTCACCACGTCGAGGCCCGCCAGGTCCGCCCAATAGAACTCGCCGTCCTTGGGTGGGGCCAGTTCCGCGCGCCGCAAGCCGATCTGGTAACCCCGCAGCGTCGCAGCCTGCTCGCGCGATTCGACGCCGAGCAGCAACGCGACCAGCCCCGGCAGTTGCGCCTTCGCCTCCACGACCTCGATGTCGCGCCACGCGACTCCATCCGCGAGGCGAATTGCCCAGACCCGATGTGCGAGCAGCGCGGCAGGATCCTCCGACCATGGCGTCACGCGAAGCCAGCCGCGCACGCCGAACGGGGCGGCGACGCGTCCCATCACCAGATGGGCCGGCACCGCCATCGCGTCCTCGCCGCCGGCCGCGTTTCGGCTAGCTTGCCGCGGGCGCCGGGGCGACCGGCGCCTCAGGCGTCGCCACAGCCGCGACCGATGCCTCAGGCGTCGCCACGGCCGCGACCGGTGCGTCAGGCGTCGCCGCAGCCGCGACCGGTGCCTCAGGCGTCGCCACAGCCGCGACCGGTGCCTCAGGCGTCGCCGCAGCCGCGACCGGTGCCTCAGGCGTCGCCACAGCCGCGACCCGCGCTTCAGGCGTCGCCTCCGCAGGCGACTTCGACTTCGCTACCGCCGCGCGCTTCACGAGCATCGCTACGGTGTCGGAAACCCTGGCACCGCGTTCGGTCCAGTAGGCGACGCGTTCCTGCACGATGCGCAGGCCCTCGTCGCGCTCGGAGGCCACCGGGTTGTAGAACCCGACGCGCTCGATGAAGCGACCGTCGCGGCGGTGACGCGAATCGGCGACCACGACGTTGTAGAACGGGCGCTTCTTGGCGCCGCCGCGGGCAAGTCTGATTACAACCATGGCAATTATCCGTGTGCGAGCGAAGAAAAGCCGTCGATCATAGGACAAAAGCTTTGATCTGTCGACTGCTCGGTCATGCTTCGAAGGGTCTGGACGTCGGACGCCGGCGCCCGACGCTGCGTGCAGCCGTGCCGATGACAGGCGTCGACGGGGCGATCAGCCCTTAAGTTCGCCTAAAACCACCTCAAGGTCGGCTAAGTGCTTCGTTGTCGTCTACACATCGCCGTCCGCAGCGGCAAAGCGGACGCTCGCGGGTCGAGTGTCGTTCTAGCGACCGGGCAACACGCCCTTCATGCCCCGCATGAACTTCTGCATGCCCCCCTTGGCGACCATTTTCATCATCTTCTGGGCCTGCTCGAACTGGTTCAGCAACTGATTGACTTCCTGAACCGACACGCCGGCGCCCGCGGCGATGCGTCGCTTGCGCGACGCCTTGATCACTTCGGGCTTCGCGCGCTCGTTGCGCGTCATCGAGTTGATGATCCCCTCGACGCGCGCGATCTTGCGCTCGTCGACTTGCGACGTTTGCGCCATCCGCGCGAGCTCGGCGGGCAGCTTGTCGAGCATTCCTGCGATGCCGCCCATCTTGCGCATCTGGCCGATCTGCGCCTTGTAGTCCTCGAGGTCGAAACCCTTGCCGGTCTTGACCTTCTTCGCAAGTTTCTTCGCCTCTTCGACGTCGACGTTGCGGTGCGCCTCCTCGATCAGCGAAAGCACGTCGCCCATGCCGAGGATCCGCGACGCCATCCGGTCCGGATGGAAGACCTCCAGCCCGTCGACTTTCTCCGAGACGCCGATGAACTTGATCGGCGCACCGGTAACGTGGCGCACCGACAGCGCGGCGCCGCCGCGCGCGTCGCCGTCGAGCTTGGTGAGAATGATGCCGGTGAGCGGGAGCGCGTCGCGGAACGCGCGAGCGGTGTTGACGGCGTCCTGTCCCTGCATCGCGTCGACGACGAACAGCGTCTCGATCGGCTTCGCCGCCGCGTGCAGGTCGGCGATCTCCTTCATCATCGCCCCGTCTATCGCCAGGCGGCCGGCGGTGTCGACGATCAGCACCTCATGAAAGTGGCGCCGCGCCCAGTCGAGCGCGCCTTGCACGATGGCGACCGGCGATTGATCCGGCGTCGATGCGAAGAAATCGACGTTCACCTGCGCGGCGAGCGTGCCCAACTGCTCGATCGCCGCAGGGCGATAGACGTCGGCCGACACGACGAGCACCTTCTTGCGTTGTTCCCGGGCGAGCAGACGCGCGAGCTTGGCCGCCGTCGTCGTCTTGCCGGCGCCCTGCAGGCCGGCGAGCAGGATCACCGCCGGCGGCTGCGTCGCGAAATCGAGGCCCTGCGCGCTGCCGCCCATCAGCGCGGACAGTTCGCGCTGCACGATGCCGACCAGCGCCTGGCCGGGCGTCAGCGATCCGAGCACTTCGGCGCCGAGCGCCTTTTCGCGAATCGATCCGGTGAAATCCTTGACGACCGCAAGCGCGACGTCGGCCTCGAGCAGCGCGAGCCGCACTTCGCGCAGCGCGTCCTGGATGTTGTCCTCGGTGAGACGCGCTTCGCCGCGCAGGGTCTTCACGACACGCCCGAGGCGGGCGGTGAGATTGTCGAGCATGATCGGGGTTCGCCGGGAGGCGCCTTGCGCGAGCTGCCGACGCGGCAGCCTGTAAACTGACGACACCGCGACGGCTCGGGGAGCGTCGCGAAACGAGCCGATGATTTTACTTCACCTCGCCGTCGCCGCGCTCTACGGCCTCGCAGCCTGGGCACGCTGGCCGCGCGGCGGCGCGCCGGCGCGAATCGAAAGCGCGACCTGGATCGTCCCGCTCGCGCTCGCGCTGCACGCTTTCGTGATCGCCCGGGCGATCTTCCGCCCCGACGGACTCGACCTTTCCTTCGTCAACGCGCTGTCGCTGGTCGCCGGACTCGCCGCGCTGATCGCGTGGGCATCGGGGCTGTTCCGTGTGCTGCCCCAGGTGGCCGTGGGCGTGCTGTCGATGGCCGCCGCAGGCGTGCTGATCCATACATTCGGCGCGAGTCCGCACCGTTTCCGCTATGGCGACTCGCCGTGGGCCGCCGTGCATATCGCGATCGCGCTGGTCGCCTATGCGCTGTTCGTCGTCGCGGCGCTGCAGGCGCTGATGCTGACCACGGTGGAGCGACGGCTGCGCGACGGCATCGCTGCGTCGGGGAAGACGCCGCCCCTGCTGACGCTCGAGCGCTACCTGTTTCAATTGGTCGGCGCCGGCTTCGTGCTGCTGACGCTGGCGCTTTGCAGCGGCTTTCTCTTTTCCGAGCAGCTCTTCGGCCGGCCGGTGACGTTCACGCACAAGAACGTGTTCTCCGTTGCCGGTTGGCTCGCCTTCGCCGTTCTGCTTTTCGGCCGAGCGCGCTACGGCTGGCGCGGGCGCACCGCGCTGCGCTGGATCGTCGGCGGCACGACGCTTCTCGTGCTCGGCTATCTCGGAAGCAAATTCGTCTCCGAAGTCCTGCTCCATCGGTAGAACGGCCGAATTGACACCACGCGGCACCGCTCCAATACTCGGCGCTTCTTCCCGGCGGGAGCACAGTTTCCGTGGATGAGATTTCGTCCCAGTCGCTGGGCTTCGCGCTCGTCGCGCTGCTGGTGGCGTCCGCGTTCTTCTCGATCGCGGAAACCGCGATGATGGCGGTGAACCGGTACCGGCTGAAGCACCGCGCGCAGCGCGGCAACCGCGGCGCCAAGCTCGCGATGTCGCTGCTCGCGCGGACCGACAAGCTGCTCGGCGTGATCCTGCTCGGCAATACGCTGGTCGCCGCCGCCGCGGCCACGCTCACCGCGGTCATCACCAAGCGGCTGTTCGGCGAAGGCGAGATCGCGCTCGCGGCCGGCACGGTCGCGATCTCGTTCGCGCTTCTCGTGTTCTCGGAAATCACGCCCAAGGTCGTCGGTGCGGCGCATGCCGACCGCCTCGCGCCGCTCGTCAGCTACGCGCTCGTCCCGATGCTCAAGGCGGCGCAGCCGATCGTCTGGTTCGTCAACGTGTTCGTCCAGGCGCTGCTGAAGCTGCTGCGCATCAAGAGTTCGTCGGAAGGCGGCGCGACGCTCACGCAGGAGGA
>JBDSLT010000149.1:0-7132 GCA_039916265.1 Casimicrobiaceae bacterium
GCCTGGCGACGCGGTGCAGTTGCGTCACGTTGCCGGCGCGGCGCGCGACGACGAGCTCGCGCTTGACCGGATGCCAGCTCACCGCCATCGCGGGGCGGAACTCCGTGTACGGGGCGACCTGCTCGGCAAGCGACGCGGGGATCGGGGGAATGCCTTCGGCTTTGAGATTGGCGTTGGGCGGGACGGTGTCGGCGGCCGGCGCGGACGTCGCCATCGCGAGCGCCGCGGCGGCGAGGAGGATGCGGACAGTGAGCATGGCGGTGGCGCGCGGTACGCGACTGGTAAGATCGGACATTGTAGCGGCGCTCGCGGAGGCCTTGGTACCGCATGGTCGCGAAGCCAATGCGTCCCATTGCCATATTCCGCTTCTCGCCGACCGAAGGCCCGGCGCATTTCGCCGAGTGGCTCGATGCGCAACAGCGCCCATGGCGGCTCGTCGCCGTCGATCGCGGCGACCCCGTGCCGAGAGACCCGCAGGCTTTCGCGGGCATTGGCATGATGGGCGGTCCCATGAGCGCAACCGATCCGCTGGAGTGGATCGCGCCGCTGTCGGTGTTCCTGCGCGACGCGGTTCACGAAGGCGTTCCCGTGATCGGCCATTGCCTCGGCGGCCAGCTCCTGGCGCAGGCGCTTGGCGCGCGCGTCGTGCCGGCAACGACCGCGGAGATCGGCTGGATCGACGTCGACGCCGTCGATGTGGACGCGCGCGAGGACTGGTTCGGGGGCCGCGAGCGCTTTACCGCGTTCCAGTGGCATTACGACGCATTCGACGTTCCCGCAGGTGCGACGCGCGTCCTTTGCAACGCGTTCAACCCGAACCAGGCCTACGTCGTCGACGAGCGGCACATCGGCTTCCAGTGTCACGTCGAGATGACCCGCAGCCTGGTCGAGACGTGGTGCCGCAGTGCCGGCGAACTGCCCGCGACTTCGTCGCCGTCGCGCCAGTCGCGCGACGATATCCTGCGCGACGTCGCCGCGCGCGTCGCCGCGCTCAACCGCATCGCGGACGGTATCTACGCGCGTTGGGCGCGCCATCTCGTCGCCTGACGATGAAGGCGATCCGCGCGCTGCCCGACCTGCTGATCAACCAGATCGCCGCGGGAGAGGTCGTCGAGCGCCCGTCTGCGGCGCTCAAGGAACTGCTGGAAAACAGCCTGGACTCGGGGGCGACCGAGATCGACGTCGACCTCGCGGGCGGCGGCATCAAGCGGTTGCGCGTCGCGGACAACGGCGCGGGCATCGGACGCGAGGACCTGGCGCTCGCGGTATCGCGTCACGCGACGTCGAAGATCGCCAGCGTCCTGGACCTCGAGGCGATCGCGACGCTGGGCTTTCGCGGCGAGGCGCTCGCGTCGATCGCCGCAGTGTCGCGGCTCGCCGTCGCATCGCGCGCGCGGGACGCGGCGCACGCGTGGCGAATCGAGGTCGAAGGCGGTGCCGCGACGCCGATCGCGCCCGCAGCGCTCGCCGCCGGCACGACCGTCACGGTGCAGGAGCTCTACTTCAATACGCCCGCGCGGCGCAAGTTCCTGCGCACCGAAGCGACGGAGTGGGCGCACTGCGACGAGGCGTTCCGCCGCGTCGCGCTGTCGCATCCGGACGTCGCGATGAGCCTCCAGCACAACGGCCGCGTCGCACGGCGGCTCGCCGCGGGTGGACGGCGGGCCCGCATCGAGGCGCTGCTCGGCGACGCCTTTGTCACGCATGCGGCGCTGGTCGACGCCGAGTCCTCCGGCGTGCGCCTCACCGGCTTCGCCGTGCGCCCGGCATTCGCGGCGCAGGGGGCCAACGCGCAGTACATCTTCGTGAACGGACGCTTCGTGCGCGACCGCGTCCTGTCGCATGCGCTGCGCGAAGCGTATCGCGACGTGCTGCATCACGAGCGCCAGCCGACGTACGCGCTGTGGCTTACGCTCGATGCGCGCCGCGTCGATGTCAACGTGCATCCGCAGAAGACCGAGGTGCGATTTCGCGACGCCGGCGCGATCCATCAATTCGTGCGCCACGTCGTCGAGCGCTCGCTCGCGACCACCGCAGCGGAGCAGCCCGCGGTGTCGGCGGCCGAGCGCCTGGGCATGACGGCCGCGCGCATGGCGCCAGTCGGCGGCGAGCGCGCGAACGCTTTCGGGGACGCGTCGATGGGCACGCGGGTTTCGCCGTCGTTCCCGACGTGGGCACCCGGCCAGCGCCCGCTGCCGCTGGCCGCCGACGAACCCGCGGGCTTCTACGCGAAGCTCTTCGGCCGCAAGGCGGGCGGTGACGTTGCGCCGCTGCCGAACGACGACGCCTATCCGCTCGGCTTTGCGCTGGCCCAATTGCACGGCGTCTACATCCTGGCGCAGAACCGCGAAGGCCTCGTGCTCGTCGACATGCACGCCGCGCACGAGCGCATCGTCTACGAAAAGCTCAAGACGTCGTTCGCGGGCAAGGTGCCGGTGCAGCCGCTGCTCGTCCCCGCGACGTTCGTCGCCGAGCCGCTCGAAGTGGCCACCGCCGAAGACAACGCCGAAGCGCTCGATGCCCTCGGTTTCGCGATGACGGCCCTCGGCCCGGCGACGCTCGCCGTGCGCGGCCTCCCCGCGCCGCTGGCCGACGCCGATCCGGCGGCGCTCGCACGCGCGGTGCTGCACGATATCCGCGAGTTTGGCGGCTCGCAGGCGCTCGCGTCGCGCCGCGACGAGCTGTTGTCGACGATGGCCTGCCATGGGGCGGTGCGCGCCAACCGCAGCCTGTCGGTGCCCGAGATGAATGCGCTGCTGCGCGAAATGGAGTCGACCGAGCGTTCGGGCCAGTGCAACCACGGACGCCCGACCTGGTATCACCTCACGCTCGGGGACCTCGACCGGCTGTTCATGCGCGGACGGTGAGGGCCCCCACGCTCACTGCGTTCGCTGCCCCCAACGGGGGAGCATGCCTCGCTTGGGGCGGCCCGGCGCGAGGCAGGGCCCCCACGCAACAATGATTCCGGTCGTTCTGCTGATGGGCCCGACCGCGTCCGGCAAGAGCGCGCTTGCGTTGGCGCTCGCGCAGCGATTCGGCGGTGAAATCGTCAGCGTGGATTCCGCGCAGGTGTATCGCGGCATGGACATCGGCACCGCGAAACCCGATGCCGCGACGCGCGCCTGCGTGCGCCATCACCTGATCGATATCGTCGAGCCGACCGAGGCATACTCGGCGGCGCGCTTCGTCGCCGACGCGATGGGCGCGATTGCCGACATTCGCGGCCGTGGCCGGATCCCGATCGCCGCCGGCGGCACGATGCTGTATTTCAAGGCGCTGACCGAGGGCCTGTCGGCGTTGCCGCAGGCCGATCCCGCCGTGCGCGCGGCGCTCGACGCGCGGGCGGCGAGCGAAGGCTGGCCCGCGCTGCACGCGGAGCTCGCACAAGTCGACAGCGCCACGGCGGCGCGGCTTGCGCCCAACGACGCACAGCGCATCCAGCGCGCGCTCGAGGTGCATGCGATCAGCGGGTCGCCGTTGTCGGCGCTGCAGGGCAGGCGTGCCGCAGCGTCCCCCGAGCTCGGCCCGCTGCTGCGCTTCGCGCTGCTGCCCGCGGACCGCGCAGCGCTGCACGCCGAGATCGCGCGACGCTTCGACGCAATGCTCGCCACGGGCCTCATCGACGAAGTCCGCGCCTTGCGCGCGCGCCATCGTCTGGACGCGGCGATGCCCTCGATGCGCTGCGTCGGCTATCGCCAGGCGTGGGACTATCTCGAGGGCACGATCGATGCGACGGCGTTGCGCGCGCGCGCGATCGCCGCAACCCGCCAGCTCGCGAAGCGCCAGTTCACTTGGCTGCGGACCCTGCCGGCGCGGGCGATCGACGCGACGTCGCGCGCGGCGCAGGACGAGATCGAGCGGGCACTCGCGGCGGCCTGAACGCGGCGCGCGCGGCGATGCCGGGGACCTTGCCGGCGCGCATGCCCGGTGCCCGTTCCAGCGCGCCCTCCGCGGTTGCAATCCGGGCGCAAAAGCGCTATTAGTCAAGGTTCTCCGCGGCTCACGCCCCACGGCAGTCCATGTTCGCGCGCACCCTCTACGACAAGCTCTTCGACTCCCACGTGGTCCGCCGCGAAGCCGACGGCACGACGCTGCTCTACATCGACCGCCACCTGGTCCACGAAGTCACGAGCCCGCAGGCCTTCGAAGGTCTGAGGCTCGCGGGACGCAAGCCGTGGCGCGCGCAGTCGATCGTCGCCACCGCGGACCACAACACGCCGACCAAGGACTGGCACCGGGGGATCGAAGGCATCGCCGATCCCGTTTCGCGCATGCAGATCGAGACGCTCGACGCGAACATGAAAGGCGTGGGAGCGAAGGCGTACTTTCCATTTCTCGACCGCCGCCAGGGGATCGTGCACGTCATCGGACCGGAGAGCGGCGCGACGCTCCCCGGCATGTCGGTCGTGTGCGGAGACTCGCACACGAGCACGCACGGCGCGTTCGGCGCGCTCGCCTTCGGCATCGGCACCTCCGAAGTCGAGCACGTGCTCGCGACGCAATGCCTGATCACCAGGAAGGCCCGCTCGATGCTGATCCGCGCGGACGGCCGCCTGGCGCGCGGCGTGACCGCGAAGGACCTCGTCCTCGCCATCATCGGCAGGATCGGCACCGCGGGTGGCTCCGGCTACGCGATCGAGTTCGCCGGTGAAGCCGTGCGCGCGCTGTCGATGGAAGGCCGGATGACGATGTGCAACATGGCGATCGAGGCGGGCGCGCGCGCCGGAATGATCGGCGTCGACGCGCGCACGATCGACTACGTGCGCGGGCGGCTGTTCGCGCCCGCGGGCGAGATGTTCGAGCGCGCCGTCGAGCACTGGCAGACGTTGCACAGCGACGCCGGCGCGACCTACGACCTCACGCACGTCATCGACGCCGCTTCGGTGCGCCCGCAGGTGACCTGGGGCACGTCTCCGGAGATGGTAGTGTCGATCGAAGACCGCGTGCCCGATCCCGAGCGCGAGCGCGACCACACTCGCCGCGAGGGCATGGAACGCGCGCTCAGTTACATGGGCCTCGTGCCGAATACGCCGGTCACGGACATTCGCGTCGACAAGGTGTTCATCGGCTCGTGCACGAATTCGCGGATCGAGGACCTGCGGCAGGCAGCCGCGGTGGTGCGCGGGCGCCACGTCGCCGGCAACGTGCGGCTTGCGCTGGTCGTGCCGGGCTCGGGTCCGGTGAAGACGCAGGCCGAAGCCGAGGGGTTGGACCGCGTGTTCCGCGACGCCGGATTCGAATGGCGCGAGCCCGGCTGCTCGATGTGCCTCGCGATGAACGACGATCGCCTCGAGCCGGGCGAGCGCTGCGCGTCGACGTCGAACCGCAATTTCGAAGGGCGGCAGGGGGCGGGTGGACGCACGCATCTCGTCAGCCCCGCCATGGCCGCGGCCGCGGCCGTTGCGGGGCACTTCGTCGACGTGCGCAGGCTGACCTAGCTGCGTTTCGCGCGCGGGCGCGCTTGACGCGAACGTCGCGATCAACCAAGCGCGCCACCGAAGATCCGGCCGCCGTTGCGTTCGCAATGAAACGCGTAGGGAATTTCCCTGGAAACGCGTTGAAACAAATGCGCGCGTATCCAATCCAACGTGCTGGGACTCGCCCGCGCGCGACCGCGAATGCGCGGGCGGCGCCGGTGGCGAGGACCTTCCGCATCATCGCGCTGATCGCAGTGGCGCTGCTGTCACGTGCGCCGCGCTTTGCGTTGCCTCACGCCGCCGCGACGCTTTCGTGAGTCTGCATCTCGACACGGCACTGATCATACGAACAGGGAGAACAGGGGATGGACGCCTATCTGGAGCGGTTACAAGCCATTGAGTGGTCGAGTTGGAGCGGGCCCGCCATCGTCGTGGCGCGCGTCATTGCGATCGCCGTCGTCGCGTGGGTCGTCGCGTATCTGCTGAACCGCGCCATCCGCGTCTTCCGCACGCGAATCGCAAGCAGTTTCACCGAGCGCGAGCAGATCAAGCGCGCCGAGACGATCGGGCGCGTGTTGCGATATCTGGCCAGCGTCGCGGTGACGCTGGTCGCGGCGGTCCTCGTGCTGAGCGAGCTCGGCGTGTCGGTGGCGCCGATCCTCGGTGCCGCGGGCGTGGTCGGGCTGGCGATCGGTTTCGGCGCGCAAAGTCTGGTGAAGGACTACTTCACGGGCTTTTTCATCCTGCTCGAAAACCAGCTGACGACCGGCGACGTCGTTCGCATCGCGGACAAGGGCGGGCTTGTCGAGGATGTCACGCTACGCTTCGTTCGACTGCGCGACTACGAAGGCAATGTGCATTTCATACCGAACAACCTGATCACGAGCGTCACGAACATGAGTCGCGGCTTCGCGCAGGCCGTGATGGACATCGGGATCGCCTACCGTGAAGACACCGACGCTGCGTGCGAGGTGATGCGTCGCGTCGGGCGGGAGATGCGCGCCGACGTGACGCTGGCGCCGCGCATCCTCGACGATCTCGACATCGCCGGCGTCGATCGCTGGGACGATTCGGCCGTCATCCTGCGCTGCCGTTTCAAGGTGCTTCCGCTCGAGCAATGGGGAATCCGCCGCGAGTTCCTGAGGCGGTTGAAACAGGCGTTCGACGCGAGCGGGATCGAGATTCCGTTTCCGCACCTCACCGTCTACGCGGGCGTCGACAAGGCGGGCGAGGCTCCGCCGTTCCGGTGGCTGGCATCGTCCGCCGAACTGGCGAATGCCGCGTCAAACGGCGATGCGCGCTCGGGTGCGGGTTCGGCGGCGCGGTGACCGGGGCGCCGCGCGCCTCCCCGCGGCGTGCTCGCGATGACGCCTCACGGCGCGCCGACGGCGACGCAGCGCTGGGTGGGCATCGCCGCCGCGCTGGCGGTCATCGTCGTCGTCGGGGTGGTAGACGCGGCGCGCTTTGGCGTCGTCGATGCCAGCACGACCTAGAATGAGGCAGGCGCCGCACTGATCACGCTGCGCGCGCCCGCCGCGGTAGAATGCGCTGTGGGCGCCTCCGCCGGGCAACCGGCGCGGGGTCCCAAGACTCGTGGGGAGAACCGTGGAACCGTTTCGCCTGCACACGGGAATCGTCGCGCCGCTCGATCGCGCGAATGTCGACACCGACGCGATCATCCCCAAGCAGTTCCTCAAATCGATCAAGCGCTCGGG
>JBDSLT010000150.1:0-4596 GCA_039916265.1 Casimicrobiaceae bacterium
AAGCTAAGGGACCGGCTTTCCCGCGAGGCGCAGCCAGGTGGCGACGACCGTATCCGGGTTGAGCGAAATGCTCTCGATGCCCTGGTCGACCAGCCATTGCGCGAGGTCGGGATGATCCGACGGGCCCTGCCCGCAGATACCGACGTAGCACTTCTTCCTGCGGCACGCCTGGATCGCCATCGACAGCATCATCTTGACCGCTTCGTCGCGCTCGTCGAAGGTCGCCGCAATCGGACCGCCGGAGTCGCGATCGAGACCGAGCGTCAGCTGCGTCATGTCGTTGGAGCCGATCGAAAAGCCGTCGAAGTGCTCGAGGAAGCGGTCCGCCAGCAGCGCGTTCGACGGGATTTCGCACATCATGATCACCGAGAGGCCGTTGTCGCCGCGCTTCAACCCGTTATCGGCGAGCAGCACGTTCACTTTCGCCGCTTCGGCGAGCGTGCGCACGAACGGCACCATCAGCACGACGTTGGTGAAGCCCATGTCGTCGCGCACGCGCTTCATCGCGAGGCATTCGAGCGCGAAGCAGTCGTAGAACTCGGGCGAGATATACCGCGATGCCCCGCGAAAGCCGAGCATCGGATTTTCCTCGCGCGGCTCGTAGCGATCCCCGCCCAGCAGGTTCAGGTACTCGTTCGACTTGAAGTCGGACAGCCGCACAATGACCTTCTTCGGAAAAAACGCGGCGGCGATCGTCGCCACGCCCTCGGCGATCTTGCTCACGTAATACTCGGTGGGGCTCGGGTACGCGGCGATGCGCGCCTCGATCTCGCGTTTCAGCGGCGCAGGCTGATCGGACAGCTCGAGCAATGCCTTGGGATGAATCCCGACGTTGCGATTGATGATGAACTCGAGCCGCGCGAGGCCCACGCCCTCGTTCGGCAACCGCTGGAACTCGAACGCGAGTTCCGGATTGCCGACGTTCATCATGATCTTGGTCGGGCACGGCGGCATCCTGTCGAGCGCGATTTCGACGATCTCGATGTCGAGCAGGCCCTCGTAGACGTGACCGGTGTCTCCCTCGGCGCAGGACACCGTCACCGCCATGTCCTCGCGCAGCACCTTTGTCGCGTCGGTGCAGCCGACCACCGCAGGAATGCCGAGCTCCCGCGCGATGATCGCCGCGTGGCATGTGCGCCCGCCGCGGTTGGTCACGATTGCCCCCGCGCGCTTCATCACCGGTTCCCAGTCGGGGTCGGTCATGTCGGTGACGAGCACGTCGCCCGGTTGCACGCGATCCATCTGCGCCGCGGATTCGATCATCCGAACCGGCCCCTGGCCGATCTTCTGGCCGATCGCGCGGCCGGTCGCGAGCACCGCCGACGTCGCTTTCAACCGATAGCGCCGCAGTTCGTTGCTTCGCTCCCGCGACTTCACCGTCTCGGGACGCGCCTGAAGAATGTAGAGCTTGCCGTCGCCGCCGTCGCGCCCCCACTCGATGTCCATCGGACGACCGTAGTGCTGCTCGATCGTCAGGGCGTAGCGCGCGAGCTCCTCGGCCTCCGCGTCGCTGATCGAAAAGCGCAAGCGCTCCGCCGCCGGCACCTCGACCACGCGCGTCGACGTGCCCGCCGCATGCGCATCGGCGAACACCATCTTCTGCGCCTTGGCGCCCACGCTCTTGCGCAGGATCGCCGGGCGCCCGGCGGTGACGTTCGGCTTGTAGACGTAGAACTCGTCCGGATTGACGGCGCCCTGCACGACACTCTCGCCGAGGCCGTACGACGACGTGATGAACACCACCTTGTCGAAGCCGGACTCGGTGTCCATCGTGAACATCACGCCGGCCGCGCCCTGGTCGCTGCGCACCATGCGCTGCACGCCTGCCGACAGCGCGATGTCCGCCTGCGCAAAGCCTGTGTGGACGCGATACGCGATGGCACGGTCGTTGTAGAGCGAGGCGAATACTTCCTTCACCGCGTGAAGAATGTTGTCCGGCCCCTTGATGTTGAGATAGGTTTCCTGCTGCCCGGCAAACGAGGCGTCCGGCAGGTCCTCGGCCGTCGCCGACGAGCGCACCGCGAACGAGAGGTCGCCGTCGCCCTTTGCCAGCGCTTCGTAGCTCGACGCGATCGCGCGCGCCAGCTTGGGCTGGAAGGGCGACTCGGCGATCCAGCGGCGGATTTCGGCGCCCGCCTTCGCCAGTTCGCCGACGTCTTCGACGTCGACGTGCGAAAGACGCGTGGCGATCTTGTGGACCAGGTCGTTGTGCGCAAGAAATTCGCGAAACGCGGCCGCCGTCGTGGCGAAGCCGCCCGGCACGCGGATGCCCGCGCCACCGAGCTGGCCGATCATCTCGCCGAGCGACGCATTCTTGCCGCCGACCTGGTCGACGTCGGCCATGCGCAGGCGCTCGAAAGGAATGACGCGGACAGGCTCGCTCATGGGGGATCGGCGGCGCGGCGCGATGCGCCGCCAGCAATGCAGGACGGATGCCGCAGGCATTCTAACCCGCGCGGGCTGGCGAGCGCCGCGCTGGCGGCAGCGCAACGCCACTCGCACGCGGCGCGCGCTCCGATCGCCGCTCGCCGCGGGTCAGCGGTGCGGCAGATCGACGGCGCCGGGCGTGACGGCGTCGGCGGCGTCGTCCAGTTCGTCCGGAATGCCGTCCTCGCCCGCAAAGGGCGGTGCGCCTTCGCCGCTCTTCTGCCGCCCCTTCACGGCGCGACGAAGATTGCGGTAAAGGTCGGGATGCGATTCCTTGAGATAGCTGATGATTTCGAAGTCGACGCGCTTCACCTGCGACAGGTCGATCTGCTCGACGTGCACCAGGCGCAGCAATTCCTTTACCGGCCGCGGCATCTCGCGTCCGCTTTCGTAACGCGATCCTCCACTCTGCGTGACGCCGATCTGCGTCCAGAACTGTTCTTGATTCAGTCCCAGACGCCGACGGATTTCACGCGGATTGAACACCCGATCGAGAATTTTCACGGAAGCTCCACTTTCCCCAAGTAACCCCACGCGCCTCGACACGGGCGCTGCGATCCCGTTGGCATATTTTTCGCTATGCGGGACGCGAGCGCAAGGGGGGCCGACAAGCGGCGCACAAAGTATGGGCCGTGGTGTTGCGCTGCGTACTACAGCGCCGGCCCGAGGGCGACGATTCGCGGTGGGTGCTTTGCGCGGATCGGCTATGCTCGGATCGGTCCCCGCATTCACCTTCGCCATGATTCGCCACGACTTGCACTGTCATTCGACGTATTCCGACGGCTTGCTGCCGCCGGCGGACGTCGTCCGGCTGGCGGCCTCGCGGGGCGTCGACGTGCTCGCGCTGACCGACCACGACACGACCGCGGGCGTGGCGGAGGCGCAGGCGGCGGCGCACGAGGCGGGCATCGAGCTCGTCAACGGCGCGGAACTGTCGGTGACGTGGGAAGGGCACACGATCCATGTCGTGGCGCTTGGCATCGATCCGGCGAACTCGCCGCTGCGCGCCGGCCTCGAAGACGTGCGTTCGGGTCGCGACGGTCGCGCGCGGCGCATCGCCGATTCGCTGGCGGGCGCCGGCATCGCCGACGCGCTGGGCGGCGCGCGCGCCTACGTCGCCAGCGAAGCGCTGATATCGCGGACGCACTTCGCGCGCTTCCTGATGGATACCGGTTACGCCCGCGACGTCAAGGACGCGTTCAAGCGCTTCCTGACACCCGGCAAGCCAGGCTATGTCCCGCACACGTGGGCGGCATTGCCCGACGCGCTGTCGTGGATTCGCGCTGCGGGCGGTCACGCGGTGGTCGCGCATCCGGGCCGCTACAAGATTTCGGAGGCCGACATGCGCCGGCTGCTCGGCGAATTCCGCGACGGCGGCGGCGCGGCGATCGAGGTGCTGTCGTCGTCGCACGCGCCGGCGCAGAGTAGGGAGTACGCCACGCTCGCGCGCGTGTTCGGCCTGAAGGCGTCCTGCGGGTCCGACTATCACGGCCCCGGCGAGAGCTGGATGGAGTTCGGCGACCTGCCCCCTCTGCCGACCGGCCTGACGCCGGTGTGGTCAGGCTGGTAGGAATACGCCGGAGCGGACCCGCGTGACGAAACGCACCGTCTTTTTCATCTCCGATCGCACCGGCATCACCGCCGAGATGCTCGGCAACAGCCTGCTCACCCAGTTCGGGGACATCCAGTTCCAGCGCATCACCATTCCGTTCGTCGATTCGCCGGAAAAGGTGCAGGACGCGCTGAAGCAGGTGAACGCGCACGCGGCGGAAGCGGCGCGGCCGATCGTCGTCTCCTCGATCGTCGACGAGGCGATGAGCGAGACCGTGCGCCTCGAGGCCAACGCGCTCACGCTCGACCTCTTCCAGATCTTCATCCAGCCGCTCGAGGTGGAGCTCGGCGCCAAGAGCTCGCACACGGCGGGACGCTCGCACGGCATCGCGAACAGCCACGAGTATTTCGCGCGCATGGAGGCGATCAACTTCGCGCAGTCGCACGACGACGGCGCCGCAACGCGCGAGCTCGCCAAGGCGCAGGTCATCCTGGTCGGCGTGTCGCGCTGCGGCAAGACGCCGACGTCGCTCTACCTCGCGCTGCAGTTCGGCATCCGCGCCGCGAATTTCCCGCTGACCCCGGACGACTTCGCCGATCGCCGACTGCCGGGGTCGG
>JBDSLT010000151.1:0-11631 GCA_039916265.1 Casimicrobiaceae bacterium
AGAATCCCATGAGCGATCGAGAAGTCGTCATCCTGAGCGGCGTGCGCACGGCCATCGGCGACTATGGCGGCAGCCTCAAGGACATCCCGCCCACCGAGCTTGCCGCCCGCGTGGTCAGGGAAGCGCTCGCGCGCGCCAAGGCCGACCCGGCCGACGTGGGTCAGTGCGTGTTCGGCAACGTGATCCATACCGAAGCGAAGGACATGTACCTGTCGCGCGTCGCCGGCGTGAACGGCGGACTGCCGCATTCCAGCGGCGCGCTGACGCTGAACCGCCTGTGCGGCAGCGGTCTGCAGGCGATCGTCAGCGCCTCGCAGTACATCCTGCTCGGCGACACCGAAGCGGCCGTCGCCGGCGGCGCCGAGAGCATGAGCCGCGCGGCCTACGCGAACCTCGTCCAGCGCTGGGGCGCGCGGATGGGCGACAGCAAGGACATCGACATGATGGTCGGCGCGCTGACCGACCCCTTCGACACCATCCACATGGGCGTGACGGCGGAAAACGTCGCCACGAAATGCGGTCTGTCGCGCGCCGACCAGGACGCCTTCGCCGTCGAGAGTCACCGGCGCGCCGCGGCCGCCACCGCCGCGGGGCACTTCAAGAGCCAGATCATGCCAATCGAGCTCAAGAGCAAGAAGGGCCCGGTGCAGTTCGACGCCGACGAGCACATCCGCACCGACGCGTCGATCGAGGACATGGGCAAGCTGCGGGCGATATTCGCCAAGGAAAACGGCACGGTGACGGCAGGCAATGCATCGGGCATCAACGACGCCGCCGCCGCGGTCGTGCTGATGGAAAAAGCGGCGGCGGCGAAAAAAGGGCTGAAGCCGATCGCCCGGCTCGTCGCGTACGGCCACGCGGGGCTCGATCCCAGGATCATGGGACTCGGCCCCGTGTCTGCGGTCAAGAGCGCGCTCGCCAAGGCCAAGCTCGAGATCGGCGACATGGACGTCATCGAGTCGAACGAAGCCTTCGCCGCGCAGGCGCTCGGCGTCAACAAGGAACTTCGCCTCGACCCCAAGAAGGTGAACCCCAACGGCGGCGCGATCGCGCTCGGCCACCCGATCGGCGCGACGGGCTGCATCCTGGCCATCAAGGCGATCTACGAGCTCGAGCGCACCGGCGGGCGCTATGGCCTCGTCACGATGTGCATCGGCGGCGGGCAGGGAATCGCCGCGATCGTGGAGCGCATTTAGCCCGCCTACACCGCTATCAGCGTCAGTCCTGCGGGCGCCGCGGGCCGCGCCGGTATAATTGCCGCGCGAATCGTGCAAGGGAGCACGACCGCGCGCGCATGCCCGATGTTCCACTCGTCGTCCTGATCGCCACCGTATGGGCCTATTGGCTGTGCGTGGGCGCCATGGTGATCCGCCTGCGGCGGAAGAACCGGAAGCTGGTCGGGCTCGTTCCGGAACAGCAGGTGGAGCGCTACATGTGGGTGGTGTGGGTGCCGCTCGTTGCAGCGTGGATGTTCCTGCCCTACGCCGCTGCGACGCGGGACCATGGCGTGCTGGCGTTGCCGGCGTTCGTCCACGAGAGTGCGTACGGCGCGCTGCGCTGGCTGGCCGCCGCGGCGGGAGCGCTGTGCCTCGCCGCGTCGATCGACTGTTGGCGTCGCATGGGCGATGACTGGCGGATGGACATCGGCGCGCGCAAGACCGCGCTGGTGACTGAAGGCTTGTTTCGCCGCATCCGCCATCCGATCTACGCCTTCAGCATGTTGCTGATCGTGTGCTCGGCGGTGGTCGCGCCGACGCTGCCGATGATCGCCATCGCCCTCATGCATCTCGCGCTGATGAACATGAAGGCGCGCAACGAGGAGCGTCACCTGACGGCCGTGCATGGGGACAGTTATTCACAGTACGTCGCGCGGACCGGCCGGTTCTTTCCCCGGCTTATGCGCTAAGGCGCTCGCCGCCGCGCTCGCCGCCCTGGTGACCGGCTTCGTCGGCACCGCAGGCGCCGGCGGCGCAGCAGGCGCGCCGGACGCGCTGGCGGCGTTTCGCCGCATCGATCCCGCCGTTGCGGCGCGCCTGCCCGCGCTCGATCCGGAGCGCCTCTCGGCGGCCGACGTGCGCGAGACGCTCGCGCACGCGCCAGCCCCGCGCATCATCGCCCTTTCCGGCAGCGTCGCACTCGTGACGATGGAGCCGTTCGCGACGTTCCTCGCCGCAATGGGCTATCCGCGCGAGCGCCTGGCCAATCCCGGCGACGGTTCGTTCTCGTACAGCAGTTACACGGACAGCGTGCGCCTGGCCGGCGAAGTCGCGTGGTTCTACGAGCACGACGCGATGATGCCGATGCTGATCGGCCACAGCCAGGGCGGGATGCTGGTGCTGAGGACGCTGCACGAGCTGGCCGGGACCTTCGGCAACGAGATTCGCGTATGGCCCCCGCGGGCCGAAGCGCCGCAGCAGCGGACCACGATCGTCGATCCCCTCACCGGGCGCGAGCGCCCCGTCGCCGGACTGGAGGTCGGCTACGCCGCGGCGCTCGCCACCGGCAAGCTGCCGCGCGTGCTGCTGCTGCAGTGGTCGATGCTGCCGCATCTGCGCGCGGTGCCCGACACGGTGACCGAGTTCGCCGGCTATTCGATCCCCGGCGACCTGATCGCGGGGAACCTGTTCGGCGATGAGCCGTACCGCGCGCTCGGCACGGCCAGCGTCCGCAACGTGACGCTGCCGTCGACCTACAGCCACGTCGGCTTGCCCCGCGCCGGGCAACTCGCCACCGATCCCGCAACGCGCGAATGGATCGACCGCTACACGCCGGGAACGGCGCTGCCGGACTTCCCGGAGGGCGTCGCAACCGACAACCTGCTGCACGCCGCCGATATCTGGTACGCGGTCAAGAAGCGCTGGTGCATCGAGGCGCAACGCGCGCTGCATGCCGCGCAGGCACGGTGATGCGCGGGCGTCTCAACGCTTTCCAGGCCGCCATGCTGCGCTGGCGCGCCCTCTACCCGTACAACGCCGTCCATATCGCGTTCGTCCGCGCGCCGTGCGATCTTTCCCGCGTCGCAGAGGCGGTCACGCGGCAGCGCGAGGCCTTCGGGCTGACCGGCCTGGCGCTCGACGCGCGGCGCCGCCGCTACGAGTACCGCGGCGGGGCACCGGCGACCCGCGTCGAAGTCATCGCGGCGGCCGACGACGGCCCGCGCGCCGCGCTGCAGCGCGAGATCGAACGCCAGCTCAACCTCGCGTTCCCCGCCGACGGTCCGCTCGAGCCGATGCGCTTTTTCGTCGTCGCCGAGGACGACGGGTTCCACCTCGGCCTGGCCTACGATCACTTCATCGCCGGCGGCGATTCGATCGCGGTGCTGCTCGCGGCCATCGTCCGGCGCTATCGCGGCGAGCCCTACACGGGTCCGCCGCCCGATCTCTATCCGCCGACGTTCCGGCGGCTGCTCGCGCGGCGCGTCGGCGCGTTCGTGCGCGGCATGCCGGCGATCCGCACCGTCATCGCGAGCTTTCGCCGCGGGGTGCGGCCGCGCTACACGGACGACGCCGACGGCTACAACGGTTTCCTCAGCATCGAGCTGACTCCGGCGCAGAGCGCCGCGCTTTTCGCCAACGCGAAGCGCTGGGGCGTCACGTTCAACGACGTCGTGACCGCCGCGATGATGATCGTGCTCGCGCGGAGCGTGCCCAACCGCGGCTCGCAACGACAGCGCAGCGAGGTCGGCATTGCGTCGATCGTCAACCTGCGCCGCGAATGCGGGCTCGACACCCGCGCGGCCTTCGGCCAGTTCCTCGCCTCGATGCGGGTCGCGCACCCGGTGCCCGTCGACATCGGCCTCGCCGCGCTCGCGCAGGACGTCGATCGCGAAACGCGCAAGATCAAATCCACGCGGCTGTATCTGCAGACGCTCCTGGCGGTGCGCGTCAACGGGATTGCGTGGCGCTTTCTCGACGCGCCGCGCCGCCAGCGCTTCTATGCGAAGGCGTTCCCCGTGCTGGGCGGATTGACGACGCTCAACGTCGATGCGCTGTGGTCCGCCGCAGGTGCCCCGTCGCCGCCGGATGGCTATATGCGCGCCGTGCCGACCGGTCCGCTCGCGCCGCTGGTCGTCGCGGCGACGACGGCCACGCGTGCCGTGCGCCTTGGCGTCACGTATCGCCGCGCGGCGTTCCAGCCGGAGCATGCCGCTAGAATCACCGCCGACATCGCGCAATGCCTGATCTCGGGCGATTGAGCTCCGCACCACATCCCACCTGACCACCATGACCCCCATGCAAAGAAGCCACTCGTTCCCCACTCGTTTACTGTCAATCGTCGCAGCCGCGGCGCTGGCGTTGTCCGGCTGCGCGACCCCCCCGGCGAAGGAGACGCCGCCGGCCGACAAGGCGACCTACGCGGCGCGCGTCCTCGCGCTGGATTGCGCGCGCGTAGGCCCTGACGAAGTACGCGTGCTCGCCGGCGGCCCTGCGCCGCGCGTTTTCCTGCTGCACGGCGGCGTGTTTCCCGTGCACCTCATCATGTGGTCGTTCGCCCAGTTCCTGAGCCGGATGGGCTACCCCGACGCCAGCATCCGCGATCCGGCCACCGGTGACTGGTCGTATACGCCGTACGACACGACGCAGCACATCGCCGGCCTGATCGCGTGGTCCTACGAGCAGGAGGGAATGCGGCCTATGATCGTCGGCCACAGCCAGGGGGGCCTCTTCGCCGTAAAGATCCTGAAGGAGCTGGACGGCCAGTTGCTCGCCCATCGCCCGACGGTCTACAACCCCGATCTGCGCGCCTTCGAGGACCGCACGACGATCACCGACCCGTACACCGGACGCGAGCGGCCGATCATCGGGCTGTCGGTGTCCTATGCGTCGGTGGTCGGTGCGGGCGGCTTCGCGCTGGCGCTGCCGGCGTGGTGGGAGAGTTTCGACACACTGCGCCAGATCCCCGATACCGTCGACGAGTTCACCGGGTTTTTCGTCGAGGGCGACCTGATCGCGCTGAGCTTTCGCGGCAATCCGTTCGACGCGCCCTACGAGGCCACCGGCCGCGCCAAGGTGCGTAACGTCTACCTGCCGACCAATTACAACCACATCACCGTGCCCGATACCGAGGCGCTGGCGAGCGATCCCGCTGCGCGCGCGTGGATCGACGCGTACAAGCCCGGCGACACCGACACTGCGGGGCTGTCGCGCGAGGCGCAGGACCATGTGCTGTGGGCCGCCGACGTCTGGTACAGCGTCAAGAAGCAATGGTGCATGGAAGCGCAGCACCTCGGCAGCGCCCGGCGTCGCTAGGGAGGACGCGGCGCGCGGGTTAAAATATCGGCTTGCCCGCCTCTTCATGCCGCCTTCCGGGCGGCGCACCCATCGAATGCCTGCCCCGCTCACCGGAAAAGTTGCGCTCGTCACGGGTGCCGCGCGCGGCATCGGGCGGGCCATCGCGCGCAAGCTTGCGGACGGCGGCGCCGACGTGGCGGTCAACTACTACAACAGCCATGAAGAGGCCGAGTCGCTGTGCGGCGAGATCCGCACGCTGGGGCGGCGCGCCATCGCCATCCAGGGCAGCGTTGGCGTACCGGACAGCGTCGACGAGGTGTTCGCGGAATTCGGCAAGCATTTCGAGCGCCTAGACATCGTCGTGTCCAACGCCGCGTCCGGCGTGCTCAAGCCGGTCATGCAGATGGGGCTCAAGCACTTCCGCTGGTGCATGGAGACCAACGCGCTCGCCGTCAGCCTGCTCGCGCAGCGCGCGCTGCCGCTGATGAAGGACGGCGGACGCATCATCGCGATGTCGAGCCTCGGAGCGTCGCGCGCGATGCCCGACTACGGCTTCATCGGCGCGTCGAAGGCGGCGCTGGAGGCGCTGGTGCGCGCGCTGGCGCAGGAGCTCGGGCCGCGCGGCATCCGAGTCAACACGGTGAGCGCCGGCGTCGTCGACACCGACGCGCTGTCGCACTTCCCCAACCGCGACGAGCTGCTCGCCAACTTCGCGCAGCGCACGCCGGCCGGACCGGTGCTGACACCCGACGACGTCGCCGGTGCCGTCTATCTGCTGTGCCTGCCGGAAGCGGCGATGATCAACGGACACACGCTCGTCGTCGACGGCGGCTTCTGCATTTCGGGATGAAGATCGATCCGGGACTGGCGGGCAGGAGCGTCGTCGTCACCGGCGGCAGCCGGGGCATCGGTCGCGCGATCGTGCTGATGTTCGCCGCCGAGGGTTGCGACGTGACGTTCTTCTATCGCGGCAACGCAGAAGCGGCCGACGAGGTCGTCGGCGCCGCAGGCGGCGGCAAGGTGACGGCACAGCGCGTCGACGTGACCGACGCGCGCGCCTGCGCGGCGGCGGTCGACCGCGTTGCCGAGCGCTGCGAGCGCATCGACGTGCTGGTGAACAACGCGGGGATCATCCGCGACAACCAGCTCGCCGCGTTCGAGGACGACGACGTCACCGCGGTGCTCGACACCAACGTTGGCGGCGTCTTCAACGTCACGCGCGCCGTCGTGCCGCACATGATCGTCGCCCGCGCCGGGCGCATCGTCAACCTGAGCTCGGTGTCGGCGAGCAAAGGCGGCCGCGGCCAGACGAACTACGCGGCGAGCAAGGGCGCGATCGAGGCGTTCACGCGCGCGCTGGCGGTCGAGCTCGCGCCGCGCAGGATCCTGGTGAACGCAGTGGCGCCCGGTGTGATCGACACCGAGATGTCGAAGAACGTGCGCGAAATGGCCGGCGACACCGTCAAGGCGAAGATACTGCTGAAGCGCTTCGGCACGCCGGACGACGTCGCCTGCGCCGTTTTTTTTCTGGCGTCCGCGTGGTCGAGCTACGTGACGGGAGAGGTCCTGCACGTCGACGGCGGTTTCAAGATGGAATAACGGGAGAGTCAACGATGGCCGAAGCAACGATAACCCAGCAGGAAATCGACGCGGTGTTTCCGAAGGTCGCCGAGACGATGGCCGACGCGCTCGGCTGCGACGTCGCGGACGTCAAGCCGAAGGTCTCGCTGATCGGGGACCTCGACGCCGAGTCGATCGACTTCCTCGACATGGTTTTCCGGCTCGAGCGCGCGTTCAAGGTCAAGATCCCCCGCGGCAAGATCGTCGAGAACGCGCGCGGCGACCTGCCCGAAGCCGAGTTCGAGCAGAAGGGCATCGTCACGGAAAAGGGCCTCGTGCAGTTGAAGACTTACCTGGCGGAAGTTCCGGTCGAGCGCTTCAAGGCGCAGATGAAGGTCTCCGACATTCCGCGGCTTTTCACGCCGGAGACCTTCGCCAAGCTGGTCATCCGCGCACAGCGCGAAGCGCCCGCCGCCTGAATCGCCTCGCACGTCGCCGCAAGCATGTCGCCCCACTTCGCCGCGTACTCCTTCGTCGACCGCATCACCGAGCTCGAGCCGGGGAAGCGCGCTTGCGGCGAGTTTGCCGTGCCGGCGCACCTGGCCGCGTTCTCGTCCTGCCTCGTCGCCGAGGCGATCGGGCAGCTCGCGGCGTGGGTGTCGATGGCGCACATCGACTTTCGCGGCCGTCCGGTGGCGGCGCTGGCCACCGAGACGCGCTTCGGCGCCGACGCCGTTCCGGGACGTATGCTTGCGCTGGAAGTCGACATCGCCGATTGCGACGACGATACGGTGGCGTATGGCGGCTCCGCTTACGTCGGCGACGAGCGGATCGTGGAGCTCGTCGATTGTCTCGGCCCGATGCTGCCGGTGGCCGATTTCGATTCGCCCGACGCGCTGCGCGAGCGCTTCGCGCAGCTGCGCGGCACCGGCGCGCAGCCAGGACGCTTCGAAGGCTTGCGCTTGCCCGAGGCGTCGATCGTCGAGCGTGTGACCGGCACGAGCTTGCGCGCCACGCTGGATGTCCCCGCAGCGGCGCCTTTTTTCCACGATCACTTTCCGCGCCGCGCCGTATTTCCCGCGACGCTGCTGCTCGATACGCAGATCGGCCTCGCGATCGACCTTGCCCGTGGCGCGCCGTGGCGCAACGGCGGCGAGCCCCGTCCGGTGCGCGTCACCAACGTCAAGGTGCGGTCCTTCACCCTGCCGGGCCAGAAGCTCGATCTCTCCGTCGACCTCGCCGCACCGGTCGACGGAATCGCCAAGGCAGTGCTCGGCGCGCGCATCGCCGGGCGCAACGTCGCCACCGCGCGGCTCGAGCTCGCGGAGCGCGCAGCGTGAAGCGGCGCGTCGCGATCACCGGCATCGGCATGGTCACGCCGGTGGGCAACGACGTCGAGACGACCTGGTCGGCGTTGCTCGCGGGCAGGAGTGGCGCCGCGCCGATCTCGCTGTTCGACGCACGCGGCTTTTCGACGCGCATTGCCGCCGAGGTGAAGAACTTCGACGACTCGACGATCACCGCCGAGCGCCGCCTGCAGAAGTTCGCCAACCGCTCGCACAAGTTCGCGCTCGCCGCCGCCGAGCAGGCGATGCGCGATTCCGGCATCGCGCCGACGGACGCCGACGCCGAGCGCTGGGCCTGCGCGGTGGGCACGGGGATGATGGGCTTCGACTACGTCGACCTCGCCGCCATCCACGCGCACTCGGCGCAAAGCGGCGAGCTGGACGCGGCGCAATTGCTGTCCGATCCCGTCGCGCACGACCCCATGGTTTTCTGCCGCAGCCAATCGACGGCCGGCGTGTCCCTGCTCGTCCGCCGTTTCGGCATCCGCGGCTACGCGACGTCGGTGCACACCGCTTGCGCATCCGGCGGTCAGGCGATCGGCACGGCGTTGAAGGTGATTCGCCGCGGCGCCGCCGACCGTGCGCTCGCCGGCGGCTTCGATTCGATGATCAGCCCTGTCGGCCTGGCCGGGTTCTGCCTGCTGTCGGCGGTATCGGCCGACAACGACACGCCGGAGCGCGCCAGCCGCCCGTTCGACGCGACGCGCAACGGCTTCGTGCTCGGGGAGGGGGCCGGCTTCGTCGTGCTCGAAGCGTGGGAAAGCGCCGTTGCGCGCGGCGCCCATATCTACGCGGAACTGGCCGGCGACGGCAACTCGCTGTCCTCGTTTCGCATCACCGATTCGCCGCCCGACGGCGACGGACCGATCCAGTCGATGCGCGCCGCGCTGAAGGACGCCGGCGCGACGCCTGCCGACGTCGACTACATCAACGCGCACGGAACGTCGACGTCGATGAACGATCGCAGCGAAAGCGCGGCGATCCACGCCGTGTTTGGGGATCTCGCGAAGACCGTATCCGTCAGCTCGACCAAGAGCACGATGGGGCACCTGATCGCCGCGGCGGGCGCCGTCGAGGTCGTCGCCTGCGCGCTCGCCATCGAGCGCGGGGAAATCCCGGTCAACGCGAACTACCGCGACCCCGATCCCGACTGCGACCTCAACTTCGTTGTCGGCGGGCCGCGCCGCCAGAAGGTGCGGATGACGCTGTCGAATTCCTTCGGCTTCGGCGGATCGAACAGCTGCGTGATCCTGCGTCACCCCGACGAAGTTCGATGAAGCGCGAACGCGTGCTGATCACCGGCACGGGCGCCGTCTGCGGCGCCGGCCGCTCGCCCGAGGCGCTGCTCGCCGCGGCGCTCGAAGGCCGCTCGGCGATCGCGCCGATCCGGCAGTGGGACACGACCGGCTGGCCGGTCACGCTGGCCGCGGAGGTCGCCGACCTCAACCCGCGCGAATTCGTTCCCGACCGCAAGCTGCACAAGTTCATCCGCCGTAGCGACCTTTTCGGCATTTTCGCAGGAACGCAGGCGATCGAGCGCGCGGCCTTCATCGCGCATCGCGGGACGCTCGCGCCCGACGCGGCGGCGGCGTACAGCGACCGCACCGGTGTCTACGTCGGCTCGGGCGGCGGCGCCTACAACACGCAGTACGATTTTTTTCCGCTGATGACCGAAAGCGGCGGCGACATGGTCCGCTTCGGCGAAGAGCTCGGCAACGTCGTCAATCCGATGTGGCTCCTGCGCACGTTGCCCAACAACGTGCTGTGTCACGTCGGCATCAACCACGATCTCAAGGGCCCGAACGCGTGCATCACCAACCATAGCTGCGGCGGGGCGCTGGCGGTGATCGAGGCGACGGAGGCGCTGCGTCACGACGAAGCCGACCGCGCGGTCGCCATCGGGCACGACACGCTGATCGAGCCGCAGATGGTGCTCTATTACCACCACTGCGGTCTGCTGGCCGGCGACGCGATCCGGCCCTTCGACGCGGGCCGCAACGGCAGCTTGTTCGGCGAAGGCGCGGGCGCGCTGACGCTCGAAACGCAGCAAAGCGCAACGGCGCGTGGCGCGAAGGTCGTCGGCGAGGTTCTGGGCGGCGGCCACGCCGGCGAAGCGGCGGGTCTTCTCGCCATCCGCGACGACGGCGACGGCCTCGCGCGCGCGATCGGCGACGCGCTGCACGACGCAAAGCTCGGCCCCGCCGACATCGGCATGGTCGTCGCGCACGGCAACGGCACGCGGCAGTCCGACGCCTCGGAAGCTGCGGCGCTGCGCCGCGTGTTCGCCGACGCCGTTCCGCCGGTCACCGCGTTCAAGTGGTCGGTCGGCCATCTGATCGCCGCCGCGGGCATCCTCGAATGCACGATCGCGCTGGAGGCGCTCGCGCAGAACGTCGTCCCCGGTATCGCGACCTTGCGGGAAATCGATCCCGACTGCGCCGGCCTGCCGCTGTCGACCGCGCCGCAGGTGCCGCGCAGCAAAGTGGCGCTGATCCTCTGCCGCGGTTTCGCCGGCACCGACGCCGCGCTCATCGTCCGCGCGGCGTGATGAGCGCCGCGGGGCCGCCCCAAGGGCCACGCGATGCGCCGACTCGCTGCGGGATCGACAGTGTCGCGATCGAGCGGATCGAGCGGATGCTGGCACAAACGCCGCCCGCCGACCTCGCGAAGATCTTCACGCCGCAAGAACTCGCCGACGCAGGAGAAGGCGCCGCCCGCGCCCCCAGCCTCGCGGCGCGCTACGCTGCGAAGGAAGCGTGCATCAAGCTTTTCCCGCGCGAGCTCGCGCTCGGGCAGGTCGAACCTGCGGATTTCTCCGTTACGCGCGACGCGTACGGCGCGCCGCAGATCGCCATCAGCGCCAACGCGCGCGCGCTGCTCGACCGCCATCGCCTTTCCGGCATCGCCGTATCGCTGACGCACGACCGCGCGAGTGCATCGGCCGTCACCCTCGCGCTGCCGGCGGCCACCGCGGTGCCGCTTTCAGGACGGATGCTGTTCAGCCTGCTGCCGTTGCGCAAGCGCGTCGTCGTCGAAAACCTGCGCCGCGTGTTCGGCCACGCGGTCCCCGTCGCCGAGATCGAGCGACTTGCGCAGGCGCATTACGCGCACCTGTGGCTGCTTTTCGTCGAGTTCCTGAAGTTCCGCTGGCTGTCGGCGGAAAGGAAGCGCGCGCTCGTCACCGTCGAGAACGTCGACGCGTTCCTGCGCGCCTTCGAGGGCGGCAAGGGCGTGCTGATCCTCACCGGTCATTTCGGCAACTGGGAAGTCGCGACGGTGGCGGGCATCCAGCAGTACCCGCAGGTGCACGGCCGCTTTCACTTCGTGCGCCGGCCGATCAAGCCGCGCTGGCTCGACGCGCTCGTCAACCGGCGCTTTCGCAAGGCGGGCTTCGGCGTGGTCGGCAAGCGCGGCTCGCTCGACCGGATCATCGAGCGGCTCGAGGCAGGCGACGTCGTCGTCTTCCCGTTCGACCAGCACGCGGGCAAGCCGGA
>JBDSLT010000152.1:0-8942 GCA_039916265.1 Casimicrobiaceae bacterium
TCCTTCGCGACGCGCTTGATCAGCGCCGCGATGCGCTCGACGTCCTCGTGCGTCATTCCCGCGGTGGGCTCGTCCAGCAGCATCATCTCCGGATCGAGCGCCAGCGTCGTCGCGATCTCCAGCGCGCGCTTGCGGCCGTAGGCGAGTTCGACCGCGATCGTGTCCTCGAAGCCGGCCAGGCCCACCGCGTCGATCAGCGTCCGTGCACGATCGTCGAGCGCCTCCAGCACGCGCGCCGAGTGCCAGAAGTCGAACGAGTGGCCGCGCTTGCGCTGCAGCGCGATGCGGACGTTCTCGAGGACGGACAGGTGCGGGAACACCGCGGAAATCTGGAACGAGCGCACGAGCCCCATTCGCGCGATATCGGCCGGACGCGAGCCGGTGATGTCGCGCCCGTTGAATACGATGCGTCCGCGCGTCGGCGTGAGGAAGTGCGTCAGCAGGTTGAAGCAGGTGGTCTTGCCGGCGCCGTTGGGGCCGATCAGCGCGTGGATCGTGCCGCGCCGGATCGCGAGGTCGACGTTGTTGACCGCCACGAAACCCTTGAACTCCTTGGTCAGGCCGTGCGTCGAGAGGATCGTGTCGTCGGCCATCGGGCCTGCGCAGGGCGCCTGGGGGGCGCGTCCAGTGCTGTCGTGGGGCGCGATTATCCCGAACGGACCGTCCAAATGCAATGCGCGCCGGCGCGCGGGCGTCCGCCGCCAGCCGGCGCGTTCACGCCTTCCAGCGCGGCGCGCGCTTGGCGACGAACGCGCCGACGCCCTCCTGCGCGGACTCGCCCAGCATGTTGCGCGTGATGTGCTCGCCGGCCTGGACGTAAGCGTCGGCAAGCGGCGCCTCGAGCTGCCGGTAGAAGAACGCCTTGCCGGCGGCGACGACATCGCGCGGCTTGGAGAGAATCGCCGCCGCCAGCGATTCGGTCGCGGCGTCGAGCTCGACGGCGGGAACGACTCGGTTGACCAGTCCCCACGCACGCGCGGTCGGCGCGTCGATGAACTCGCCGGTGAACAGCATCTCGAAGGCGCGCTTCTGCGCGACGTTGCGCGACACGGGCACGCCGGGCGTGGCGCAGAAGAGGCCGAAGTTGATGCCGGATGTGGCAAAGCGCGCGTCGTCGCTCGCCACCGCGAGATCGCAGGCCGCGACGAGCTGGCAGCCCGCCGCCGTCGCAATGCCGTGCACCTTCGCGATCGCCGGCTGCGGCAGCCGCTGGATCGACTGCATCACTTCGCAGCAACGCCGGAACATATCGCCGATGAAAGCCTCGTTCGAGTTCTCGAGCATCTCCTTGAGATCGTGCCCCGGGCAGAACGCGCGTCCCGAGCCGGCGACGACGACGACGCGCACCGCCGCATCGGCCGCAACGGCGTCGAGCATCGACTGGAGCGCGTCGAGCATCGCGCTGTCTATCGCGTTGAACCGCGCCGGGCGGTTCAGCGTGAGCGTCGCAACGCCGGCGGAATCGGCGCGAAGCACGCGCGGCTCGGTGACAGGATCGGTTCGGGCGTTCATGGCGTAGCTCCGTATCGTCGGGTCGACAGGCCTGTTACTCGATCGCCGCCGTGGAGCGCGCGCGCTCGCGCAACACGAATTTCTGGATCTTGCCGGTCGACGTCTTCGGCAACTCGCCGAAGACCACTTTGCGCGGCACCTTGAAACGCGCGAGGTGCGCGCGGCAATGCGCGATCAGGTCGGCTTCGCTCACGTCGCCGCCGGGCTTGACCTCGACGAACGCGCACGGCGTCTCGCCCCATTTCGGATCGGGCTGCGCGACGACCGCGGCGGCGAGGACCGCGGGATGCCGATAGAGCACGTCCTCGACTTCGAGCGAGCTGATGTTCTCGCCGCCGGAAATGATGACGTCCTTCGAGCGGTCCTTGATCTTCGCGTAGCCGTCCGCCTGAAGCACGGCGAGGTCCCCGGTGTGGAACCAGCCACCAGCAAACGCCTCCTGCGTCGCCGCCGCGTTCTTGAGATAGCCGCGCATCGTGATGTTGCCGCGGAACATGATCTCGCCCATCGTCTGTCCGTCCGGGGGCACGCTCTCCATCGTCGCGGGATCCATCACCGTCATGCCTTCCTCGCAGGTGTAGCGCATGCCCTGGCGACCGTTGCGCTCGGTGCGTCCCGCGATGTCGAGCGCGTCCCACTGCACATGCTTCGCGCACACCGCAGCAGGCCCGTAGGTCTCCGTGAGGCCGTAGACGTGCGTGATGTCGAAGCCCATGCGCTCCATGCCTTCAATCACGGCGGCGGGCGGGGCCGCGGCCGCGACGAGGCAGCTCACTTTGTGGCCGATGCCTTTCTTGAGCTCGTCGGGCGCATTGATCAGCATCGCGTGGACGATCGGGGCACCGCAGTAGTGGGTGACCCGATGCGCGCGTATGGCGTCGAAGATCGGCTGCGCCTCCACCCGCCGCAGGCAGACGTTGGTGCCGGCGTTGGCCGCCATCGTCCACGGAAAGCACCACCCGTTGCAATGGAACATCGGCAGCGTCCACAGGTAGACCGCGTGGCGCGGCATGCCCCAGTCGACCACATTCGACAGCGCGTTCAGGTAGGCGCCGCGATGGTGATAGACGACGCCCTTCGGATTGCCGGTGGTGCCCGACGTGTAGTTGAGGCTGATCGCGTCCCACTCGTCGCCGGGCGGCTGCCACGCGAAGGCAGCGTCGCCGTCCGCGATGAAACTCTCGTAGTCGACACGACCGAGCCGCTCGCCGCCGGGTCCGAGCGGATCGTCGACGTCGATCACCTTCGGCTTCGCCTTCACGAGCGCCAGCGCCTTTTTCACCGTCGGCGCGAACTCGGTGTCGGTCAACAGCACCTTCGCTTCGCCGTGGTCGAGCATGAAAGCGATCGTCTCGCCGTCGAGCCGCGTGTTGAGCGTGTTCAGCACGCCGCCCGTCATGGGCACGCCGAAATGACACTCCACCATCTCCGGCGTGTTCGACAGCATGGCGGCGACGGTATCGCCCCGCCCGACGCCGGCAAGCACAAGCGCCGACGCGAGCTGGCGCGAGCGCGCATACGTCTCCGCCCACGTGTAGCAGCGCTTGCCGTGGACGACGGCAAGCTGGTCCGGCCAGATGTCGGCCGTGCGGGCGATCAGCGACAGGGGCGTCAGCGGCGCGTAATTCGCCGGGGTGCGATCGAGATCGCGGTCGTAGATCGAGCTGGGGGGCATGGGGGCGCTCGCCGTCGAGACGATCATGCTAGCAGGCGGCGGCAGTCCCGGGCAGTGTCGCGGACGCGCCGCGCTGCGGTATCCTTATCCCATGGGACATCGCCTTTCACGCATCGTGACCCGTACCGGAGACGCCGGCGAGACCGGCCTTGGCGACGGCTCGCGCGTCGCCAAGGACGCACCGCGCATTTCCGCGATCGGCGCGGTCGACGAGCTCAACTCGACGCTGGGAATGCTGCTGGCCGAGGCGCTTCCCGAGGATGTCCTCGCGTGCCTGACCGAGGTGCAGCACGACCTGTTCGACCTCGGCGGCGAGCTGTCGATTCCGGGTCACGCGGCCGTGACCGACGCCCACGTCCTGCGGCTGGAGGACGCCGTCGAGCACTTCAACGCGGGGCTGGCGCCGCTGAAGGAGTTCATCCTTCCCGGCGGAACGCGCGCCGCGGCGCTCGCGCATGTCGCCCGAACGGTCTGTCGCCGCGCCGAACGGGACACCGTCGCGCTCGCGTCGGCGGGCAGCGTGGGTGCGCCCACCCGCAAATACCTGAATCGGCTCTCCGACCTGCTGTTCGTGCTGGCGCGCGTGCTCAACCGTGCCGCCGGGCAGCCCGACGTCCTGTGGCGCCGCGACCGCGGAAGTGCTTCTAAGGCCGGGGCGGCAGATGGCTAGCGCGGCCAACGTCGAGCGCAGCGCCCGCCTCGCGGGGCTCGTGTCGCGCGTCGCGCTGGCCGACCAGCAGGCATTCGCCGATCTGTACCGCCAGACGTCGTCGCATCTATACGCGGTCGCGCTGCGTATTCTGAGGGAGCCCGCCGCCGCGGAGGAAACCCTTCAGGAAGCCTATGTCAGTGTCTGGCACCACGCAGGAACGTATGTTGCCGCGAAAAGCCAGCCGCTCACGTGGCTGACGTCGATCGTGCGCAACCGCTGCCTCGACCAGCTTCGCCGCCGCGAAATCGACACCGTGACGCTCACCCCCGCCTCGGACGACGACCCCGCCTTCGACCCCCCGTCGGACGATCCATCGCCCGTCGATCTGCTGCTCGAGGGCGCGCAGGCGCAGTCGGTGCGCGAATGCGTCGAAACGCTGGAAGGCGGGCCGAAGCAGGCGATCGCGCTGGCGTTTTTCCAGGGGCTTTCGCACGCCGAGCTCGCAGCACACATGCGCGAGCCGCTCGGCACCGTCAAGTCGTGGGTGCGCCGTGGGCTCGAGCGGTTGAAGCGGTGTCTCGACAGCGCGGGCTTCCTGCGCTGAGCGAACGATCATGGACCTCTCCCGCCCCGACCGCCAGGAACGCCTCGACCGGCTCGCCGCCGAGTACGCGCTCGGCACGTTGTCGGCGCGGCCGCGCGCGCGCCTCGCCCGCATGGCGCGCAGCAATTCGCGGGTCGGCGCGGCGCTGCGCGAATGGGAGTATCGACTCGCCTCGCTGGCCGAGGCGCTCCCCGGCGTCGCGCCGGCGCCGCGCGTGTGGGCGCGCATCGTCGCCCGGCTCGGCCTGCAGGACCCGGCGCAAGCGGCGCCTTCCGCGGCGGAATGGTGGAACCGGCTGGCGTTCTGGCGCACGCTCACGGCGGCGGGCTTCGCCGCTGCGCTGGCGCTCGGCGTCTCGCTGTACACGCAGCGCCCGGTGGCCGATTCGCCGATCGTCGCGGTCCTCGCGGGACCGGACGGCAAGCCCGCGCTGATCGCGAGCGCCCGGCGCGACGATCACTTCCTGCTGGTAAAGGCGGTCGGCGCGGCGCCGGTCGAGCCCGGCAAGGCGCTGCAATTGTGGATGCTCCCGGAGGGACAGGCGCCGCACTCTCCGGGCGTGCTTCCGCCGGGCGAACTCGTGCGCGTGCCGCTCCCGACGTCCTCCGAGGCCGCACTCGCGGGGGTACCCGCGCTGGCGATCAGCCTGGAGCCTGCCGGCGGGTCGCCGACCGGCCTGCCTACCGGGCCGGTGCTCTATTCGGGCAAGGTCGAACGGATGTTCTGAGCGACCGCCTCAAGCCCTGGGCTTGAGCGCGTAGCCGTCGGCGCGGTCTTCCATTTCCCAGCCTTCCGCAAGCAGCTCGGCGCGCAACCGGTCCGCGTCCGCCCAGTTGCGGGACTGGCGCGCCGCCACGCGCGCGTCGGCGAGCGCGCGGATCGACTCCGGGACGGCAACGTGCGCGGGTTGCCATTGCGCGAGCGCGAGGCCGAAGACCCGATCGAACTGCGCCAGCGTCGCACGCCTGACCTCCGGCGCGAGCGCGCCACGCAGCACCTCCCACGCCACCGCGAGCGCGCGCGGCATGTTGAGGTCGTCGTTGACGCAGGCCGTGAACCTGTCCATCGACGCCGCGTCGGGCGCGCCCGCCGTGCCGGCGGGTAGCGCGAAGAAGCCCTGCCGCATGCGCATCAGTCCCGTCGCCGCCGCGTCGAGCGCCTCGAAGGTGAAGTTGAGCTGCGTGCGGTAGTGACCGGTAAGGCACAGGTAGCGAAACGCCAGCGGGTCGTAGCCGCGCTGGACGAGCGACTCGATGCGCAGGAACTCGCCGGCGGACTTGGCCATCTTCGCGTCGTTCTGCAGCAGGAAGTAGCCGTGCAGCCAGAAGTTGGCGAGCCGCGTGCCCACCCGCGCCTCGGTCTGCGCGATCTCGTTGGTGTGATGGACGGGGATGTGGTCCTCGCCGCCGCAATGGATGTCGAAGAAATTGCCGAGGTATTGCTGCGCCATCGCGGAGCATTCGATGTGCCAGCCTGGAAAGCCGCGTCCCCAGGGGCTGTCCCATTCCATCTGCCGCTTTTCGCCGGGGGGGGAGAACTTCCACAGCGCGAAGTCCGTCGGCAGCCGTTTCTCGCCCTGCACCACCCGCTTGCCGGCCTCGAGGCCCGCCTTGTCGAGGCGCGCGAGGTAGCCGTAGTCCGGCTGCCTGCTCGTATCGAAATAGACGCCGTCGCTCGTCCGGTAGGCGTAGCCGTTGCTCTCGATTTCGGCGATGAAGGCGATCTGCGCGGGAATGTGATCGGTCGCGCGGCAGAGCACGTCCGGGACCTCGATGTTGAGGAGGCGAAGGTCCGCCTCGAAGGACTGCGTGTACAGCTCGGCGATGTCCCACGCGCTGCGCCCCGTGCGCAGCGCACCTGTCACCATCTTGTCTTCGCCGGTGTCCGCGTCGGACGTCAGGTGGCCGACGTCGGTGATGTTCATCACGTGCCTGACGCGATACCCGTTCCACTGGAGCACGCGCTTCAGCGTGTCCTCGAACATGAACGTGCGGTAGTTGCCGATGTGCTGATAGTCGTAGACCGTGGGACCGCACGTGTAGAGGCCGACGGGCGCGCCGTCGACAAGCGGCGCGAACTCGCGCAGCGTCCGTGCATAAGTGTCGTAGAGCGAGAGCGGCATGGGTGTGCGGGCAAATGGCGGATGTTAGCGGGATTCGCCAACGCGCGGCAACCGCGCTCGCCGCTCCGGCGGGCGTCCGCGGGGCCGCGTGTAAAATGCGCAGCGCGATGACGCAGCCCCTCTCCGCGCCCGTCATGCGGACCCGCCGCGAGGGCGCCGCATCCCATCACACCGTCGGCGCGCTCCACCGCAGCGTGTGGACGATCGTCGCCATCGCGATGTCGGTCGTGTGGTTCGCGCTGCTCGACGTGCGCAAGCTGCAGCACCCCGACGAGGGCCGCTACGCGGAGATCGCGCGCGAAATGCTCGCGAGCGACGACTGGGTGACGCCGCGCCTGAACGGCCTCAAGTATTTCGAGAAGCCTCCGCTCCAGTACTGGCTCACCGCGGCGAGCTATAAGGCGTTCGGGGTCGACGAGTGGACGGCGCGTCTCCCGGCCGCGCTGGCCGGCTGGCTCGCGGTGTTCATCGTGGGCTACGCGGGCATGCGCATCGCCTCGCCCGCCGCCGGCGCCTACGCCGGCGTCGTCCTCGCCGGCATGGTGTGGCACTTCGGCATCGCGCACATGCTTACGCTCGACGCCACGCTGTCGTTCTGGCTCGGCGGGGCGCTCGCCGCCTTTCTCGTCGCCCAGCGCGCCGCCGCGCCACCCCGCGAACACCGCGCCTTCATGCTGATCGCGTGGGTGGCGATTGCCGGCGCCGTCATGACCAAGGGTCTCGTCGGGCTCGTGATTCCCGGCGGCTCGCTCGTGATCTACTCGCTTTGCACGCGCGACTTCGCGTTGTGGCGTCGCCTCGAGCTCGCATGGGGCGCGCTGCTGCTCGTGGCGCTGACCGCGCCGTGGTTCGCGGTCGTGTCGAACCGCAATCCGGAGTTCGCGCAGTTCTTTTTCATCCACGAGCATTTCCAGCGCTTCCTGACCACCACGCACCGCCGCACCGGCGGCTGGTGGTATTTCATTCCGCTGCTCGTCGTCGGCCTGCTGCCGTGGCTCGGCATGTTCGCCCTGGCCGCGCTTCGCGGCTGGCGCGATGCGCCGCGCGACGCCAACGGCTTTTCGTGGCTGCGCTTCTGTCTGGTCTGGATCGCCTTCGTGTTCGTGTTTTTCAGCCTGTCCGGTTCCAAGCTGCCATCCTATATCCTGCCGCTGTTCCCTGCGGCCGCGCTCGTCGTCGGGTGGCAAGTCGTACGCACGCCACAGCCGACGCTGTTCCACCTCGCGTGGCCGCTGGCGGCCGGCGCCTGCATCCTGCTGATCCTCACCCTCGCGTTCTTCGGCGCGCTGGTCGTGCGCATCGCCGATGCCCGGACGCCGGCGATCGTCTACGCAGGGCTCTTTCCCTACGTCGTTGCCGCAGTGGTCTGCGCGAGCGTTGGTTATTCGCTGTCCGCGCTCGCCTTCCGGCGTGGCGGCGAGGCGCGGCGCAGTTGGGGCATCATCGGGCTGTCGCTGGCGACGATGCTGACGTTGCAGATCGCCTTCTACGGCAACGACGCGTTTCGCCTCACCCGCTCCGCCGCCGATCTCGTGACGGTGCTGCAGAACGAGACGACCCCCCGCTACGACCGCAGCGCGCCGGTGTTCCAGGTCGGCGCCTACGACCAGACGTTTCCGTTCTACCTTCGCCAGACGTCGACGCTGGTGGCATTTCGCGACGAGCTGTCGCTCGGCCTCGACGCCGAGCCGCAGAGAGGCATCGCACGGCTCGACGACTGGATCGCCCTGTGGCGCGGCCTGCCGCAAGGCTACGCGCTGATGGGCCAGGACACGCTCGACACGCTCGCGGCACGCGGCGTGCCGTATCGCATCGTCACGCGCGACCCCCGGCGCGTGCTGATCGCGCGGCAATGACGCGGAGCGTGCCGCGGTGACCTGGTCCGCCTTCGCTTTCCTGTTCACGGGCGTGGTGCTGAACGCCGCCGCCCAGCTTTTGCTGAAGGCCGGCACCAACGTGCTCGGCGTCATCACGCTCACCCGCGACGGGTGGCTCGACACGCTGGCGCGGATGGCCACGCAGGGCCATTTCATCGCCGGCGTGATCTTCTACGGCGCGAGCCTGATCGTGTGGATCATCGGCCTGTCGCGAGTGCCGGTGTCGATCGCAGACCCGATGCTGTCCTTCGGCTACGTGATCAACGCCCTTGCCGCGCATTACCTGTTCGGCGAAGCGGTGACGGTGACGCGCTGGCTCGGCATCGGGTTCATCGTGCTGGGCGTCTGGCTGGTCGCCCGAAGCTGACGATGTCACCGCGCGACACGCCGCCGCTCAAGTTCGCGAGCCCGCTGCTCGACGAGGCAACGATCGCGGGCGTCGCCGACGTCCTGCGCTCGGGGCACTTCACGAGCGGGCCCTGGGTCGAGACCTTCGAGCG
>JBDSLT010000153.1:0-6452 GCA_039916265.1 Casimicrobiaceae bacterium
GACGCGCGTCGAGGGCTTGCCGGTGTAACGGGTTGTTACGCGACAGGCACGCGTTGCACGCGTGCTTGCGGTGCTCCGTGACGGTGCGTCAACGCGCGCGGCGCCGGTGCGTCAAAGCGCAATTGCACCGCGTCCGAGCTCGACGACACGCCCCGCGACGCGAATCGTGCGATCCGCGTCCACGGCAAGTCCCAGCCGGCAGGGCCGGCCCACCGCCGAGCCTTGGTCGAGGGTGAGCCGCTGGGGAAGCGCTGCGCGGGTGGCGAGCAGCCACCCGCCGAGGTTGGCGCACGCCGAGCCGGTACCCGGGTCCTCGACGACGGCGCCGTGCTTGGGAAAGAAGAACCTGCACGTGACGTGATCGCCTTCGCGCGCGAACACGTAGGCCATCGCGCGCTGGCCGTTCGATCCATGCAACTGCATGAGGTCGGCGCGGGGCGCGGCGCGCTTCACGGCGTCGACGGACCCGAGGGCGACGACCAGCTGCTCGCTGCCCGTGTCGACCCACAGCGGCGGCGCGCTCGCGAGATCGGCCTCCGCGAGGCCCAGCATGGCGGCGAGCTCGGCACGCGAGGCCGCGGGTACGCGATGCACTGGCGCGTTGGCGCGCAACGTCCAGACGTCGCCGTCGGCGGTCACGGGAATTATTCCTGCCTGCATCGCGAGCGTGACGGCGTCGCCCGTGCCCGCCAGCGCGCGCACGACGTGAGCGGTGCCAAGCGTCGGGTGACCGGCGAACGGCATCTCGAAGGTGGGCGTGAAGATGCGCACCTGCGCGCTCGCGACGCTCGACGGGGTGACGAACGTCGTCTCCGACAGGTTGAACTGCAGCGCCAGCGCCTGCATGGTCTCGGCGTCGAGGCCGCGGGCATCCTCGAAGACCGCGAGCGGATTGCCCGCGAGCGGCGCTTCGGCGAACACGTTGACGATGCGAAATGCGTACTGTGTCATGCGTGCTTCAGGCGATTGCCGGGGCGTGCGCGGCCGAACGCTCGATCACGTCGCGCGCAACGCCACGGAACGCGGCGGGCGAATCGGCGTCGGCGCGCGCGACGAGCGCGTCGCCGGCGCGGCTGAAATTGCGCGCCATCGATCGCGCGTACATCGGGTCGTAGTGCTGCTCGAGCAGCTCGGCGACCAGGGCGTCGAATTCCCTCCGCGTCGCGAGGGTTTTCCAACGCGCCAGCACGCTCTTGCCGTAGACCGGCGCAAGATGCGCGAGCCGCGCCGTCAGCTCGTCGGGGGCGGTGAGGAAGTGTGCGTACTCGGCCTTGAGCATCGCGACGCGCAGCGGCGTCGGCGTGTCCAGGCGCACGCAGCGCGACGCGCGCATCGTCGCGAGCAGCGCGTCGGGAAGCTGCAGGTCGCCGATCTTGCGGCTTTCCGATTCGACGAACACCGGTCGCGCGGAATCGAGGGCGGCCAGCGCGTTGGCGAGGCGGCTCTCGAATCCCTTCTGCGAGGGCTGCGGATCGCCGGGCAGGTCACCCAGCAGCGACCCTCGGTGGCGCGCGAGGCCTTCGAGGTCGAGCGTCTGAGCGCCTTCCGCCGCGAGCGCGTAGAGCAGGCGCGACTTGCCCGCGCCGGTCAGTCCGCAGATCACGCGGTAGTCGAAGCGCGCCGGCACCGTTGCGAGCGTCGCGACGACATGGCGGCGATACGCGCGATAGCCGCCGTCGAGCTGATGCGCGCGCCAGCCGATCTGCGACAGCACGTGCGCGAGCGCGCGGCTGCGCTGCCCGCCGCGCCAGCAATAGACGAGCGGCGTCCATTCGCGCGGCTTGTCGTGCGCGTGCGTTTCCACGATGTTCGCGATGTTCCGCGCGACCAGCGCCGCTCCGAGCTTGCGTGCATCGAAAGCCGACACCTGGACGTACATCGTACCGACCCGCGCGCGCTCGGCGTCGTCGAGCACCGGCAGGTTGACGGCGCCGGGGACGTGATCGTCGGCGTATTCCGCCGGCGAGCGCACGTCGATGCGCGCGGAAAACTCGGCGAGGCGTTCGACGCCGACACGACCGTCGGGGCGCGGCGGAGGACCCGGCGGCAGCGGTGCCAGCGTCATCTGCGCAGCAGCGTGACGAGAGCCGGCCAGACGTTGTCGAGGATCTTCGCCTGCGCGGCCGCGGTCGGGTGAATGCGGTCGGGCTGGAATTGCGACAGATCGTCGCCGAAGCCGTTGAACACGTAGGGCACGAAAGCCGTCTTGCGCTCCTTCGCGACGTCGCCGAACAGCGCGTTGAACTGCCCGACGTACGCGGGGCCGTAGTTCGGCGGCAACTGCATGCCGGCGACGAGCACTTTCGCGCCGGCTGCCTGTGCGTCCTTCACGATGCCGTCGAGGTTGCTGCGCGTCGCCTGCAGGTTGCCGCCGCGCAGCGCATCGTTGCCTCCGAGCTCGACGACGACGATTGCGGGCCGGTGCTGCTTCAGTAACGCCGGCACGCGCGCCCGGCCGCCCGCCGTCGTGTCGCCGGAGATCGACGCATTGACGACCTGGTAGCGATAGCCGGCCGCCTTGAGCTTCGAGGCCAGCAGATCGACCCAGCCTTCGCCCGCCGTCAGCCCGTAACCGGCCGAAATCGAGTCGCCCACGACGAGCAGCACCGGCGCCTGCGCGGCGCATACGCCAGCACTCGCGGACGCGACGAGCGCGACGAATGCGAGCAGAAAGTTGCCGAAGCGAAGAGGCAGCGTCATGACAGGTCCTGTGGCCGATTTTACCGTGGGTGAGCGGCGACGCCGGAACGGTACAATGCCCCGCGCCAGGAGCGTTGCTCTACGACCTGTGACCGGATGTTACGTTCAGCGCCGCGCCCTTGTGAACCGCCGGCCGTGGCCGCACGTCGAAGAATGGGCCGTCCGGCCTTCCCGGCTTCGGTCCTTCGCCCCATCCGCATGAGTGAACCCCTGATCCGCGCCGAAGCGCTTACCAAGATCGTCGAAAGCGGCGACGCGCCGCTGCGCATCCTCGACGAAGTCACGTTCGACATCGAAGCCGGCGCCGCGGTGGCGATCGTCGGCGCATCGGGCTCCGGCAAGACGACGCTGCTGGGCTTGCTGGCCGGACTTGACCGCCCCACGTCCGGCGAAGTGCGGATCGACGGCGTTGCGCTGTCGATGCAGGACGAGGACGCGCGTGCCGCATTGCGCGCGCGCCTTCTCGGCTTCGTGTTCCAGTCGTTCCAGCTGTTGCCTGCGCTCACCGCGCTCGAGAACGTGATGCTGCCGCTCGAGCTCGCGGGCCGCGACGACGCCTCCGAGCGTGCGCGCACCTGGCTTGCGCGCGTCGGCCTGGCGAAGCGCGTCGGACATTACCCGCGCCAGCTCTCCGGCGGCGAGCAGCAGCGCGTCGCGATTGCCCGCGCGTTCGCCGGCGAGCCCAAGCTCCTGATGGCCGACGAGCCGACCGGCAATCTCGACGGCGCCACCGGCGTCGAAGTCGCCGACCTCATGTTTCGCCTCAATCGCGAGCACGGCACGACGCTGCTGCTCGTCACGCACGACAACACTCTGGCGTCGCGCTGCGCGCGACGGCTGTCGCTGGCGGCGGGCAAGCTCGTCGGCGACGAGCGGGTAAAGGTGGCCGCGTGAGCGCCGCTGGCGTGCGCCGGTGAAGACGCTGCGCCTCGCGCTGCGGCTCCTCGGTCGCGACTGGCGCGCCGGCGAGCTGCGCGTTCTCATCGCTGCGCTGGTCCTCGCCGTCGCGAGCGTGGGAACGGTCGGCCTTTTCGCCGACCGCGTGAAGGTCGCGCTCGCCGATCAGGCGAACCTACTGCTGGGCGCCGATCTCATGGTCTCCGGCGACCGGCCGCTACCCGATGCGCTAGGCGCGGAGGCGCAACGCGCCGGGCTGGCGACGACACCGGTGATCCGCTTCAACAGCATGGTGCAGCCGGCCGACGCGAATGCGGCCGCCGGCGCCGTGCTGACGGACGTGAAGGCCGTCGCCGCCGGCTACCCGCTGCGCGGCGCGATCACGCTGCCCGATCCTGCCCATTCCGAGGGGCGCGCGACGACGGGTGTTCCGGCGCAAGGCGAAGTGTGGATCGACACGCGGCTCGCGCAGCGCCTCGGCGCGGCGGTCGGCACCAAGCTCGCAGTGGGCGAAGCGACGCTCGCCGTCGGCCGCGTATTCCAGACCGAGCCGGAAATCGCCGGCATCGCATTCGCGCTCGGGCCCAAGCTGCTGCTGAATCTGGCCGACGTGCCGGCGACCAACCTGCTGCAGCCGGGGAATCGCGCCACGTGGCGACTGCTGATCGCCGAGCGCGACGGCCGCAGCCTCGACGGCTATCGCGGATGGCTCAACGCGCAGCTGAAGGCGGGGCAGCGGGTCGACACGGTGCGCGACCTGCGCCCGGAGGTGCGGTTGTCGCTCGATCGTGCGGAGAAGTTCCTCGGGCTGGCGGCGCTGGTCGCGGTGCTGCTGGCGGCAGTCGCGGTCGCGCTCGCGGCGTCGCGCTACCTGCGCCGGCATCTCGACGCCGCCGCGATGCTGCGCTGTTTCGGCGCACCGCGCCTGCGCACGCTCGCGCTGTTCGTGCTGCAGTTCGTGGCGCTCGGCGCGGTGTCATGCTCGGTGGGACTGGCGCTCGCGTTCGCCGGGCAGCAAATCCTGGTCGCAATGCTCGGCAGCGTGTTCAGCGGCACACTGCCGCCGCCGACGTGGACGCCCGCCGTCGCGGCGTTCGCGACCGGCATGCTGCTGCTTTTGGGCTTTGCGCTGCCCCCGCTCGTAGCACTTGCCAGCGTGCCGCCGCTGCGCGTACTGCGCCGCGATCTGCCGCGGCCGCGCGCCGGCGGCGTCCTCGCCTACGGCGGAGGCGTGGCGACCATCGCGGTCCTCATCGCCTGGCAGGCGCGCGAAGCGCAGGCGGGACTCATCATGGTCGGTGGCGTCGGGGGCCTCATCGTCGCCGCGGCGGGCGTAGCGTGGCTGCTGCTCTCCCTGCTGAAACGGCTGCCGCAGCGCGGGGCGTCGTGGCGCTTCGGCCTTGCCAACCTCCGCCGGCGCGCACTCGCGTCGAGTCTGCAGATCAGCGCGCTGGCGCTCGGACTGATGGCGCTGTTGCTGCTCACGGTGGTGCGCGGCGATCTCATGCGAACCTGGCGCGCGAGCTTGCCGCCGGACGCGCCCAACCAGTTCCTCGTCAACGTGCTGCCCGACCAGGTCGGCGACGCGCGCGCGACGGTCGACCGCGCGTTCGACACGCAGACGACGTTCAGCCCGATGGTGCGCGGCCGTCTCGTCGAGCGCAACGGCACGCCGGTCGACACCGCGCGCTACGGCGATACGCGCGCGCGCCGGCTCGCCGAGCGCGAGTTCAACCTGTCGTGGAGCGATGCGCTGCCGCCCGGCAACCGCGTCGTGGGCGGCGCGTTCTGGAAGGCCGACGCGCGCGGCGCGGACGCGGGCATGTCGCTCGAGGACGGCATTGCGGATTCGCTGGGCGTCAAGCTCGGCGACCTGCTCACCTTCGACGTCGCCGGCACGCGCGTGTCGGCGAAGGTGACGAGCCTGCGCAAGGTGGACTGGGACAGCTTCCGCGTGAACTTTTTCGCGATCTTCCCGCCCGGTCCGCTCGACGACATGCCGACGACGTACATCTCGGCCTTCCGCGCCAGCGGGACCGACGGGCGCTGGCTGACGGCGCTGGTGCAGAAGTATCCGAACATCCTCGCCATCGACATCGGCGAGATCATGCGGCAGGTGCAGGGCATCATGGAACGCGTCGCGCGCGCGGTCGAGTTCGTGTTCCTGTTCACCCTCGCCGGCGGGCTGCTCGTGCTGCAGGCGGCCATCGCGTCGACGCAGGACGAGCGCAAGTTCGACGCAGCGATCCTGCGTACGCTCGGCGCGTCGCAGCGGCAACTGCGCAGCGCGCAGGTCGCCGAATTCCTGCTGCTCGGCGCGCTGGCTGGCCTCCTCGGGGCGGCGGGCGCGACGGCGATCGGCTGGCTGCTCGCCGATCGCGTGTTCAACATCGCATTCGTGGCGAGCCCGCTGCTGTGGCTCTACGGCATCGGCGGCGGTGCGCTTGCCGTCACGCTGGCCGGATGGTTCGGCACGCGCTCGACCGTCCGCGAGCCCCCGCTCGCCGTGCTGCGCCAGCTGGGCTGACCGGTCTTCGACGGGGCTCGGTCCCGGTCCCGGTGCGGGTCGGGGCACGGGTTCGAGGTCGGGGCACGCGTGCGGTGCCGTCCCAGCTCGTCAAGGATTGCATGCGAATGCAGTCTGGCGTCACAATTTGCACTTTCCTGCGCCGCCCCGCCGTTGACGACCCTTCTCCAAAGCCTGCTGAGCGCCGGTCACATGATCGTGAGCTTCGACCCGAAGCTCGTCGCCATCGTGGGACTGAGCCTCGCCGTGAGCCTGACCGCGACGCTGTTCGCCGCGTGCATCGGGCTGCCGATCGGCGCGACGGTTGCCGTCGCCCGGTTTCCGGGCC
>JBDSLT010000154.1:0-16897 GCA_039916265.1 Casimicrobiaceae bacterium
AGCGCCACGCCGCTGGTAGCGGAGGGATCGGCGAGTGCCAGCTGGATAGTCACGGCGGCAGCCATGCCGTCCGCGGGCGCCTCGAACGCGGCGTAGATGCCGTCGCCGGTGGTCTTCACGATGCGCCCGCTGTGCTTCCGGACCGCTTCGCGTAAGAGCGCATCGTGCCTGGCAATGGCGTGAGGCATCTGCTCGGGCTGCTCCTCCCACTTCGAGGCGCTGCCCTCGATGTCGGTGAACAGGAACGTCAGGACGGATTGTTCGGACATGGGATGCTGGCCGCCGCGGTCCGCCGGCCGGATCTGTGCGCTACCCGCCGCCTGACGCCGGGGTCATGGGAGCTGGATCTTCCCACCGCCACCCAGGCCGACGGGCGGAAGCCCCGCACCCGCCTGCGGAATGACCAGCGACGACGACGCCTGCCGCCGCATATCCTGCAGCTCGCGCATCGCGCGCTCGACGCCCGACTTCGTCGCTTCGGCGTAGTTCGCGACGGCTTCGGTGAGATCCTTCGCTTCGATGTCGAAGCTGATCGGAAGCGGGCCCATGTTCGTCATGAGCTGCGCCTCGCCCTGATAGACGGTCGGGCGCGCCGCATCGGGCGCTCCGGCGGGGGTGACCGGAATGAGCACGCGCAGCGTGCCCGCCTTGCGGTCGGTGTAGATTTCCTCGCGATAGAGCGACGCCGCGTCCATTGCGGTATCGGTGTTGCGGGGCGACGGATCGGCGGCCATACATTTTCCCGGAGCTTAATTGTCGGAGTCTGCCATTTTAATGGCATTTTCCACGCGGCCGGTCCGGACGAATCGCATCGGCCCGCCGCGCCGCCCGATCGCGGCAGGCTCAGCCGTCAGCGCGGTTGCGGCGGCGGCGCCGCTACGCCCCGGGCGCCGCCGCGTCGAGACACTGGAAACGCAGCACTTCACCCGTGCCGGCGGCATTGGCGTGACCGAAAGTGACGTGCCCCCTGCCGCGCAGGAGCAGCTCTTCGCGGCGCAGCAGGACTTCGCGCTCGCCCTCGACGGTGACGTAGGTGCCGTTCGAGCTCTGGTCGACGATGACGAACTTGTCGCGGCGCCGCTCGACGCGCGCATGCATCCGTGATGCCATCTTGTCGGTGACGACGACATCGCTCGCCGGATCGCGCCCGAGCGTAACGGTCGACTGTCCGTCTGCCACCTCGAACTCGCGCGCGCCGTAGGCGAGGCGCAGCCGGGTCGGCGCGCTCCTGGGCCGCGTCGACAGCGCCGTCAGATCATCGGCGGATTCCTGCCAGAGAAGCTCGAAGATGCCGATCTCCTGGGACTTGCCTTTTACCCTCAGCGAGTCGACCTGGCGCAGACGCTCGCGCAGCCAGGGCGCCACCGCCGCCACCGTTTCGCCCGAGGTGATCACCTGGCCACCCTTGGCGAGCGCCACCATGCGCGCAGCGACGTTGACCGAATCGCCGAACACGTCGCCGTCGGCCTCGATCGCGGGCCCGTAGTGATAGCCGACGCGCATCGCGAGCCGCGCGCCGCCGGCGGCCGGCAACAGCGCGAGCTTGCCTTGGATCTCGGCGGCAGCCTCGGTGCAGTCGTCGGCGGAGGCGAATACCGTCATCGCCTCGTCGCCGATCGTCTTGATCAGCCGGCCGCCGTGGCCCTCGCATACGACCTTGACGAGCTCGAGGCAGCGGCCCACGGCCACCAGCGCCTGCGCGTTGCCAAGCGTTTCGTACAGCCGGGTGCTGCCGGCCACGTCGGCGAACAGGACTGCGAAAGAGCGTTCGTCGCGGGTCATCCGTAAGGAAAGTCCGAAGGGGAGGGGGTCATGCCGACAGTATAAAAAGCCGGGTTTCGGCGCACATTGCGTGCCGAGGGGAATATTCTGCCTCCACGGCGACGTCAATTCGCGTAGCGACGGCACCGGCAGCCCGCATTATGTATTCACCGTTGGAGCAATCGAGATCAGGCTGCTAGTATCTACGACTTCCCCTTCGCGATGAAGAACCGCGGCGGGAGCTTTTCATGCGTATTCCTCGCTTCAGCCTTGCCGTCGTCCTGGCGCTGGCGGTGTCGCCCGCCGTCGCAGCGGAGGCGAGCGTCGTGACGATCGCAGAGGGCAGCGCGCGGTTGCTGCGCGGGACCGTGTGGTACCGGCTCGTGCCGGGCGCGGCCTTCCAGGAAGGGGACGTCATCGAAGCGGGCGAGCGCACGACCGTGCAGGTCGAGCTTGCGCACGGCGGAACCCTCAATCTCGTCGGCCCCGGGGCGCTCTACGGCGCCGCCCTTCCGTCGCCCGGCGGCAAGAACGCGATCGAGTTCGGCGTCGAGCGCGGCTGGCTCAAGTTTGCGGTCGCGGCACCCGGCGCGGGTGCGCGAGTGCGCACGCCCGGCGCGCTCGTCGCTGCCAACGACGCGATCATCGTCGCGCACTACGAGAACCGGCTGTTCGAGCTGTTCGTCGAAGCCGGGAGCGCGCGACTGTCCGAAGCCGCGCGCGCGGGTCGCGACGGTCCGGCGCATGAAGCCAAGGCCGGCGAGTACTGGTCGCGCGACGGCGACAAGCCCTTTGGCTCGGAGCCCCGTGCGCCGGTCAAGTTCGTCGCGTCGATGCCGCGCCACCAGATCGACAAGCTCGCCACGCTGGCGCCCAGGTTCAAGGGCGGGAAGCCGGCGCTCGCGGTGGATCGCGAGATCACGCTGGCGGAAGCCGACCCGTGGCTCGCCGGCCCGTACCGGCGCACGTTCATGCGGCGTCTCGCCGGCCGGCTCTCCGATCCGGCCTTTCGCAAGGCGGTCGAGGCGAACATCGCCGCCTATCCCGAATTCGACCGCGCGCTGCATCCGGAAAAGTTCTCCGCGGGCGTGACGGCAGCCTCGCCGGCCGCCCCGGCCGCTGCGTCAGGTGCGGTGCCCGCGCCGGTACCGCTTGGGGTGCCCGCGGCCAAGCCGGCGCCCGCGCCCTCTGTGCCGCCGGGTGCCCCCGCAAAGCCCGGCGCCCGGACGAGCGGACTGGGGCTGATGCCCGCGCTTTCATTCCTCCTTCCCGACGCCTCGGAGATGCCCCTGTGAAGCTGATCTGGAAATTCAATTTCGTGCTGGCCGGCATATTCCTCATCGCGTATGCGGCGGCTGCGATGGTCGCCTATAGCGTGCTGCAGTCCAACGCGCGCGAGGAGGTCCTGCGCACCGGTCGGCTGATGATGGAAGCCGCCAGCGCGTCGCGCAACTACACGACGGCGCGCATCAAGCCGCTGCTCGAGACACAGCTGAAGTACGTCTTCCTGCCCGAGACCGTTCCCGCGTTCGCGGCGACCGAGCAGTTCGACGAGCTGCGCAAAAAGCACGAGGACTTCGGCTACAAGGAAGCGGTGCTGAACCCGACCAATCCCCGCGACCGCGCAAGCGACTGGGAGGCCGACATCGTCAACAGGTTCCGGCAATCGACCAGTACGCAGGAACTGTACGGCGAGCGCGACACGCCCACCGGACGCTCGCTCTACGTCGCCCGCCCGATCCAGGTGAAGAGCGGGTCGTGCCTCGAGTGCCACCACACGGCGGAGACTGCGCCGCGCACGATGATCGACGTCTACGGCAGCGCGAACGGTTTCGGCTGGAAGATGAACGAGATCGTCGGCGCGCAGGTCGTCTCGGTGCCGATGGCCGTGCCGATCGCGCGGGCGACGCAGTCGTTCCGCACCTTCATGCTGTCGCTGCTCGGCGTGTTCGCGCTGGTCATCGTGCTGCTGAACGGCATGCTGTACACGATCGTGACGCGGCGCGTGACGCGGCTCGCGAACATCGCCAACCAGGTGAGCCTCGGCAACATGGACGCCGGCGAGTTCAAGTCGAAGAGCAAGGATGAGATCGGCGTGCTCACCGACGCGCTGGGCCGGATGAAGGCGTCGGTCGTGCAGGCGATGAACATGCTGGACGGCAGCAAGTAGCGAGAGCCGCGACGAACCGATGGCGGACCCCAAGACCCTCGGCAAGTACGAGATCCAGAGCGTCCTCGGCAAGGGTGCGATGGGGGTCGTCTACAAGGCCTTCGACCCACACATCGAGCGCACGGTCGCCATCAAGACGGTGCGCAAGGAGCTCGTCGACCCCGACCTCGCCCACCAGTTCATGGCGCGGTTCAAGAACGAGGCGAGGGCGGCGGGGCGCCTGCACCACCCGAACATCGTGGGCATCTACGAGTACGGGGAGGACGAGCAGGTCGCTTACATCGCGATGGAATATGTCGACGGCACGGGGCTGCGCGACTACCTGAACCGCAAGGCGCGCTTCGAGCTCGGCCAGATCGTCGCCATCATTGCCCAGCTCCTGCAGGCGCTCGAGTTCGCGCACGCGCGCGGCGTCGTCCATCGCGACATCAAGCCAGCCAACCTGATCCTCACCTCGGGCGGCGTGCTGAAGGTGGCGGATTTCGGCATCGCGCGCATCGACACGTCGAGCCTCACGATGACCGGCATGGTGATGGGCACGCCGTCGTACATGTCGCCCGAGCAGTGCCAGGGCCGCGACACCGACCCTCGCACCGATCTTTTTTCCGTCGGCGTGGTGCTCTACGAGCTTTTGACGGGCGAGCGCCCGTTCACGGGGTCGCCGGAGCTCATCGCGTACAAGATCTGCCACGAGATGCCGAGGCCGGCATCGCAGGTCACGTCCCTCGCGCTGCCGGCGTCGCTCGACCACGTGCTCGACGCTGCGCTCGCCAAATCCCCCGAGCTCCGATTCCAGAATGCGGTGGCCTTCCGCAACGCGCTGCAGGTCGCGGCAGGCGTGCCCACGGCGTCGGTCACGAGCCTCGAGACGACGGTGATCAATCTCGCGCACGTCGAGCTCGACCCGGCGCTGCAACAGCCCGCCGAGTGGGACGAAACGACGCTGTCGACCGTGGAGCGCCAGCTCGCGCACTACGTCGGGCCCATGGCCAAGGTGCTCGTGCGCAAGGCGGCCACGCGGACGCACGACGTCGCCGAGCTCTATTCGCTGCTCGCCGCGAACATCGACGACCGCGAGGAGCGCCATCGTTTCGTGTCGGCGCGGGCCGGGCATGATTCGGGGTCGGTGCGCGTCGTGCATACCGGCGGTCATGGCACCGGCCTCCACGGCGCGACGGTGCACGGCACCACGCCAGTGGGCAAGCACTCCGGCGCCGGCGGGCGCGCCCGCGCAAGGCTTCCGCTCGAGACCGGGTTCGTCCACGAGACGACGCAGCGGCTCACCGTCTACCTCGGCCCGATCGCGCGCGTCGTCGCGCGCAAGGCCGCCGAGAAAGCGGCGAACCAGGAGGAGTTCGTGCAGCTCGTCGCCGGGTACATCGGCACGCAGGACCGCGCCGCGTTCCTGCGCGACGTGGGTTACGAGCTGGATTGACACGACGCGCGCGCCAAGCGCGCGTCCTCAGGTGGCGACGGCGGGGGCGAGCAGCGCCTCGAACTCGTCGCGCGTCAGCACCCCGTGGAACAGGAATCCCTGCAGCTGATCGCAGCCGAGCTGGCGCAGCCGTGCCGCCTGCGCCTCGGTCTCGACGCCTTCGGCGACAACCTTGAAGTGGAGGTTGTGCGCCAGCGTCACGATCGTCGCGACGATCGCGTTCGCGTCGTCGCCGTCCGTCAACGCGCTCACGAACGAGCGGTCTATTTTCAGCGTCGACGCCGGGAGCTGCGCGAGATAGTTGAGCGATGAATAGCCGGTGCCGAAATCGTCGATCGCAATGCCGATGCCGAGCGCCCGCAGGCCGTTCAGCTTCTCGATGGCGTCGGGCAGGTCGGCCATCAGCGCGCTCTCGGTGATCTCGACGTCGAGCAGCGCCCCGCCGTCCGCGTGACCGACGACGTCGCGCATCTCCTGCAGGAAGCCGTCGCGGCGCAGCTGAAGTGTCGAGATGTTGACGGCGATGCGCGGCACGGCGAGTCCCTGCGCGTGCCAGCGCGCGAGGTCGTCGACGACGCGCGCGACGACGAAGCGGCCGGCGTCGACGATGAGGCCCGTCTGCTCGAGCAGCGTGACGAACTGGTGCGGCGCGGTGAGGCCGTTCTCCGGATCGTTCCAGCGCAGCAGCGCCTCCGCGCCGGCGAGCGCGCCGGTGCGCGCGTCGATCTTCGGCTGGTAGTGAACGACGAACTGCTCCTCGACGACGCCGTGGCGCAGGCGGTTTTCGGTGGCGAGCAGCCGTGACAGGCCGGCGTTCATTTCCGGCGAATAGAACAGGAGCGGCTCCTGCGACGCTCGCGCTCGCTCGCCCGCCGCTTCTGCGTTGCGAAAGAGCGTCGCGGCATCGTCGCCGTCGGCAGGATGGAGCGCGACGCCGGCGTTCGCCGAGAGCCTCAGCAGCTGCCCCTCGACCGCGATCGGCGCGCCGAAGGTATGCGCGAGGATGCGCTCGATTTCGCGCGCGACGTCCGCCGCGTGCGCGAAGCCGTCGACGAGGAGCCCGAACGCGTCGCTGCCGATCCGCGCGGGTGGCTCGGTCCCGGGCACCGCGAAGTGCAGCCGCTCGGCGATCGTGCGCAGCACCTCGTCGCCGGTGGCGGCGCCGTAGCTGTCGTTGATCGAGCGGAAGCGCTCGACGTCGAGCACCATGACGGCGAGCAACCCCGGATGGGCGGCGGCGCGCTTCGCGATGCGCTCCAGGAAGCGTGCGCGGTTCGGCAACCCGGTGAGCGGATCGTGTGTCGCAAGAAACTGCGCCTCGTTCGCCTGGCGGATCAGCGCCATTCCGAGTGAGATGTCCGACGCGAGCTCTTCGAGGAGCTTCACCTCCGCCGCGTCGAAGTGGTCGCGCGTCTGCGCGTAGAGGACCAGCGCGGCGACGGCCTTGGCCTCCACGCGCAGCGGCAGCGCGATCGCCGAAAGGAACCCGCGCGCGAGGCATTCGTCGCGGATCGCGCCGAGCGTGGCGTTCGCGCCGATGTCGTTGTCCACGGCCGTGCGATTCTGGGTGACGGCGGTCGCAGTGACGCCGTGCCCGCCGTGCTCCACCGAATCGGGAACGATGCGCACCCGCGACAGGAAGCCGCCTTCGTCGCCCGCGTGCGAGATCGCGAACACCGGATCGGCGGGCGAACTGCCGGGCAGGCCGATCCACGCCATGCGAAATCCGCCAAGCGACACCGCGACACGGCACGCCTCGTCGAAAAGCTCGGTGCGATCGCGAATGCGCACGATCGCGGCGTTGATCGCGCGCAGCAGCGTGTAGGCGCGCTCGAGGCGTGCGATGCGGCGCTCGAGGTCGGCGACGGAGGGACTTGGGTGTGCAGGCATGGGGATTCCCATGCGACTGTAGGTCAGCGGCCGCGCGGACGCAATGACGCGGCCGGTCGCCGCTGGCCGCAGCGCTCAGCCGCTGCGTGCGTTGCCGCTCACGGCTGCAACACCCACTTCCCGTCCTTGATCTGGACCATCACGCGCGCCCGCGCATCGAGGCCGAGGTGGTCGGTCTTGCTCATGCTGACCGCGCCGTTGGTCACCGACAGATCCTTGATCCCCTCGATGGCGTCGCGCAGCGCGCGGCGAAACTCCTTCGTTCCCGGTTGCGCTGACTTCAGCGCGACGGGGATCGCCTGCTGCAGCTCGAGGCACGCATCCCACGCATACGAGCCGAAGGCGGCGACGCTGCCGGCGCCGTGCGTCGCCTCGTAGAGCTTCACGTACTCCTGCGCGGTCTTTTTCGACGGGTGGCTGTCGGGAAGCTGCGCCGCGACGATCACCGGCGACGCCGGGACGAACGCGCCCTCGACGTCCTTGCCGCCCACGCGCAGGAAATCGTTGTTGGCCACGCCGTGGTTGAAATACAGCTTTCCCTTGTAGCCCTGCTCCACCAGCGTCCGCGCGGGCAGCGCGGCGGGTGTGCCGGAGGCGCCGATGATCACGGCGTCGGGCCTGGCGGCGATCAGCTTCAGCGTCTGGCCGACGACGCTCGTATCCTTCGGCGCAAAGCGCTCGTTGGCGACGAGTGGAAGGTTCTTCGCCTTCGCCGCCTTTTCGACTTCGACGAAGAACGCCTCGCCGAGCGCGTCGTTGAATCCGACGTAGCCGATCGACTTCACGCCGGTCTTGACGAGATGCTCGACGATCGCGCCAGCCATCATCACGTCGGTTTGCGGCGTCTTGAACATCCAGGCGCGCTTGGCGTCGACGGGCTCGATGATGCGGACCGACGACGCGAGCGAGATCGTCGGCGTCTCGCCGTCGGCGATCACGTCTAGCATCGCGAGCGTGGCGGGGGTCGTGCTGGTGCCGATGATCGCGTCGACCTGGCTTTCGCCGATCAGCTTCTTGGTGACCTGAACCGCGTTCGTCGTGTCGGTCGCGTCGTCGAGCACGATGTATTCGACGCTCTTGCCGCCGATCGTCTTTGCGCACATGGCGACGGTGTTCTTCTCGGGGATGCCAAGCGAAGCCGCGGGGCCGGTAGCCGAGACGACGACGCCGATCTTCACCTGTGCGATTGCGGTGCCCGCGATGGCGAGCATCGCGACGCCGGCAGCGCGAAGCAGTGTCCTGGTCATGTTTCCTCCTGCGTGATCGTTGTAGTCGCCGGATTCTACCCGACGACCCGCGCCGGCAAGTGCAGGAAGCCGCGAAAGCGCGCGCGCCCGCCGCGCGCGGGCTCCCCGACGAGCGCGTAATGCGGAAAGCGCGCCAGAAAGCGCGACAGCGCGATCCGTGCCTCAAGCCGCGCCAGGTTCATCCCGGCACACGTGTGGATGCCGAAGCCGAACGCGACGTGGCGGTTGGGGTCGCGCGCGAGATCGAGGTGGTCGGGCTCGGGGAACTGCGCCGGGTCGCGGTTGGCCGCGCCGATGCACAGCGTGATTCGCGCCTCGCGCGGCAGCGCGACGCCGCCCACGACGACGTCGCGCGTGGTGATGCGGTTGCCGAGCTGGTTGGAACTCTCGTAGCGCAGGAATTCCTCGACCGCCGGGCGAACGAACGCGGTGTCGCCGGCGCGCGCGGTGAGCGCTGCACGTTGCTCCGGCCAGCCGGCGAGCGCGTGAAGCGCATTGCCGATCAGGTTGGTCGTCGTCTCGTGGCCCGCATTGAGCAGGAAGATGCACTGATGGAGCAGTTCGACTTCGGTGAGGCGTTCGCCGTCCGCTTCGCCTTCGATCAGGCGCGTCAGCACGTCGGTGGCGGGGTCGCCCGGATCTCTGCGGCGCGCCTCGACGAGCCCCGACAGATACCCGAGCATTTCGGTGACGGCGCGATTGCCTGCATCGCTGCGCTCGGGCGTGAGCACCGGCTCGAGCGCACCGAGAATCGCCAGCGACCAGGCGCGCAGCGCGCCGCGCTCGTCGCGTGGAATGCGCAGCAGGTTGCCGATGACCTCGATGGGAATCGACGCAGCGAAGTCCTCGATCAGGTCCACGCGGCCCTTGACGGACATTGCATCGAGCAGCCGGTCCACAAGCGCCACCAGGCCGGGCTCCATCACGGCGATGTGGCGCTGCGAAAGCGCGCCGAGGATCGCGCCGCGCACGCGCGTGTGCAGCGGCGGATCGTTGAAGACGAGGCTCGTCGTGTGGTGCTCGAAGAGCGGCGACTCGCCGTACTTGGGGCCGAACTCCTTCTTCTTGTCGGAGCTGTACGCCTTGGGGTCGCGGTAGACCGGCAGGATGTCGTCGTAACGCGTCAGGAACCATGACCCGTCGGGCATCGCCTTGACCGGCGCGTGCTCGCGCAGCGCGCGATAGTAGGGGTACGGGTTCGCGTAGAACGCGGGCGACAGATGCGCGAGGTCGAAACCGGCGGCGACCTGCCGGGCTTCGTCCGGCGAGAATGCGGTGAGGGGGCGAGGAGTTGCGTGCGGCACGGTCCGCGGATTATGCCGTGCGCGCCGCGGGGGCGTCAGCGGGGCGCGGGCGAGGCGGTCAGCGCGCTGCGCATCTCGCGCAGCTTTGCCTTTGCGGCGCGCGCGTTCTCCGCGCCGAGGCGCAACATCGCCTTCTGTCCTGCCGAGCGGGACTCGAGATCGGGGTTCGCGTATTCGTACAGCACGCGCGGCTGCAGCAGCGCCGCGGGCTCGCGCGCTTCGGGTGTGGCGAGCAGGTTGTCGATGACGTCGACGAGCCGGTCGTTGAAATAACCGTTCGGGTACCCGAGGTCGCGGTACGCCTGCTGGAACATCGGATAGTTGCGGACATACAGCGCGACGAGCGGCGCGGTGTCCACCGCCTGCAGCATGCGCAGGTACGCTGTGTAGCGCGCGGCGTTGGCCCGCCCGATCACGGTCCTTCCATCGTCGGTCTCGACGGTGAACGCGCCCTCCGCGGGTTGCACGGCCATCACTTTCGACGCCACCGACGCCCGGGGCAGGTTGTCGACCGTCGCGACCAACCGGTGCACGGAATCTTCGGTGACGACCAGGCGGTCGAGCCCGCCGGCGCCGGGGAGCGCGAAGAGGCCGGCGAGAAACGCCGCCTCGCCGCCACTCGCGGCAGCGGCGGGGGGCGGCGCGGCGGCCTCGCCGGCAGCGCGGGCCGCGTCGATCGGGTAGCGAATCGCGGGCGCCGTCTCGGCGGATGCTGCGGCCGGCGGCGCGGGCGGCGGTGTCTCGGCGAGCGCGGGCGCTTGCGGCGGTGCCTGCATCCGCCAGTAGATGATCGCCGCGGCCATGACCGCAATGAAGGTGAGGATCGCTATCCAGGTCCGTCGCGAAGCTGCCGAGCGTCCCGCGGCGTTGCGTCGCTCGTCGCTGTCGTCGTCGGAAAGCGGGAGTGACGCCAGCGCCGGTTCGTGTCGCGCGCGGGCTTGCGTGGGATCGGACATGAGTGCCTCCTGTCGTTGGGTCGGACGGGCAGCGATCCTACGGTTCGACCCCGTCGAATGTCGCGAGTTCGCCGATCCGGCGTCTTCCGGACTCGCTGTACCCCTCGCCTCGCATCGGATGCCCGGACGGGTTGGCGGCGCGTGCGCGCGGCGGCGCCGCTCAACGATGCGCCATTCGCTCGCCGTGCTCGCGCGTCATGTGGAAGCCGACCTTCGGCCAGCGCTCCATCGCCGCCTGCAGGTTGTACTTGCTGGCCGCGAGGTAGACGGGATTGTCGTCGACGTCGGTGGCGAGCGACGCCGCGCGTTCCTGCTCGAAGCCGCGTCGCGTCGCGTCGTCGGGGAAGGTGAGCCAGCGCGCGGTCGCGATGCCGGCGGGGTCGTAGATCGCGTCGACCTTGTATTCGCGCGCGAGGCGGTCGGCGACGACCTCGAACTGCAGCTGGCCGACCGCGCCCAGCAACAGCGTCTTGCCGACCGCCGCCTCGAACACCTGGATTGCGCCTTCCTCACCGAGCTCCTGCAGTCCCTTCTGCAGCTGCTTGGCCTTGAACGGATCGCGCGGCCGCGCGATCGTGAAGAGCTCCGGCGCGAAATACGGAATGCCCTTGTACGACAGCGTCTCGCCCTCGGTCAGCGTGTCGCCGATCTGCAGCGCGCCGTGGTTGTGGATGCCGATGATGTCGCCGGCGACCGCGTCCTCGCTCGACACGCGCTCGTTGGCCATGAAGGTGAGCGCGTTGCCGATCTTCATTTCGCGCCCGCTGCGCAGGTGCCGGAGCTTCATGCCAGGCGTGTAGCGGCCGGAGCACACGCGGAAGAACGCGATGCGGTCGCGGTGCTTCGGGTCCATGTTGGCCTGGATCTTGAACACGAAGCCGGAGAACGGATCTTCGGCAGGCTGCACGAAGCGCGTGCCGCCATCGCGCGGCTGCGGCGGCGGCGCCCACTCGATCAGCGCGCGCAGGATCTCCTGCACGCCGAAATTGTTGATGCCCGAGCCGAAGAACACCGGCGATTGCCTGCCCGCCAGGAACAGGTCGAGGTCGAACGGATGGCTAGCGTCGCGGATCAGCTCGACGTCGTGGTAGAGCGCCGGCAGCTCGTCGGGAAACAATTCGGCGAGGCGCGGATTGCGAAGACCCTCGATCATCTCGGCGCAGGCGATGCGCTCCTCGCCCGGCGTGAAGCGCATCAGCCGCTCGGTCAGCAGATGGAAGACGCCGCGGAAGCGCTTGCCCATGCCGATGGGCCACGTCACCGGCGCGCAATCGATCGACAGCACCGATTCGATTTCCTCGAGCAGCGCGAGCGGCTCGCGCACCTCGCGGTCCATCTTGTTGACGAAGGTGATGATCGGCGTGTTGCGCAGCCGGCAGACCTCGAGCAGCTTGATCGTCTGCGCCTCGACGCCCTTCGCCGCGTCGATCACCATCACCGCCGCATCGACGGCGGTGAGCACTCGGTAGGTATCCTCGGAGAAATCCTGGTGGCCCGGCGTGTCGAGCAGGTTGATCGTATGACCGCCGTACTCGAATTGCATGACCGAGCTGGTCACGGAAATGCCGCGCTGCTTCTCGACTTCCATCCAGTCGGACGTCGCGTGGCGCGAGCTCTTGCGCGCCTTGACGGTGCCCGCCATCTGGATCGCGCCGCCGTAGAGCAGCAGCTTCTCGGTCAGCGTCGTCTTGCCCGCGTCCGGGTGCGAGATGATCGCGAACGTGCGGCGGCTGGCGACGTCACGGACGAGATCGGCGGGAAAGTTTTCGGCGTTCATCGCGGCAGCACAGCAAATCGCCGCCGGCCGAGATCGGCGGGCGGCGAATCGCGCAATTATACCGGCAGCGGCTTCGATGACGTCGGCTGACGGCGCTAGACCCAGGCCGACAGATCCGGCCGCGCCCGATGCCAGGGCGTCGTCTGCTGCACGGCGCGGCCGATGTGCAGCAGCTTCGCGTCGGCGAAAGGCCCGCCGATGAGCTGTATGCCGAGCGGCAGGCCCTCGCTGCCGAGGCCCGCCGGCAGCGACAGCGCGCAGGCGCCGAGGTAGTTCGCCGCGCGAGTGAACGTCGCGAGCGGCGTCGTGCTCTCGTCGACGTCGACGACGGGAATCGCCGCGATCGGCAGCGTCGGCGTCAGAAGAGCGTCGCGATCGCGCATCCAGGCGGTGAATTCCTCCGCCATGCGCCGGCGCGCGGCGAGTTCGTCGATGTAATCGGCGGCGCCGATCGACTTGCCGCTCACCATCCGCTTGCGCACCCACGGATCGATCGGCAGCGCGGGGTCTTCGATGTACGCGCGATGCACCGCGTACGCCTCCGCCGCGATGAGACGGCCGTTGCGCAGCATCACGTCGTCGAAGTCGAGCGGAACGCGCGCCTCCTCGACGCGCGCACCCAGATCGGTCAGCGCCTCGATCATCGCCGTGCGCGCCGACAGCGCGTCGGCGCAGACGATCGACGGGAACTGTCCGGCCGGCAGCACGGTGATGCGCATGCCGCGCACGCCGGCCGCGTCGGCGAGTGCGGCGCGAAGGTCGAAGCGCGGCGCATCGCGCGTGGCGGGATCGCGCGGATCGGGTCCGGCCATCGCTGCGGTGAGGTAAGCGGCGTCCTCGGCGGTATGCGCAAGCGGCCCGATCGTGTCGAGCGTGCCCGACAGCGGCACCGCGCCGTGCAGGCTGACGAGGCCATACGTCGTCTTGAGGCCCGTGAGCCCGCAAAGGCCCGCGGGGATGCGCACCGAGCCTCCGGTGTCCGAGCCGAGCGCTGCCGGCGCGAGTCCCGCGGCGACGGCCACCGCCGAGCCGCTGCTCGAGCCGCCGGCGACGCGATGGACCGCGGTGTCCCACGGATTCCACGGCGCGCCCATCGGCTCGTTGCGTCCCCAGCCGCCGAACGCGAACTCGACGAGGTGCGTCTTGCCGAGGGGGATCATTCCCGCGTCGATCAGCCGCTCGACGCAAGTCGCGCTGTGATCGGAGATGCGACCGGTCCACGATTTCGAGCCCGCCGTCGTCTGCCGACCGGCGAGGTGCAGCAGATCCTTCAGCGCGATCGGCAAGCCGTGCAGCGGGCCATGTGGCCAGCCAGCGCGCCGCACGAGATCGGCGGCGGTGGCGCTCGCGAGCGCGTCGTCGCGATAGACATCGACGAACGCGTGAAGTCGCTCGTCGAGCGCGGCGATCCGCGCCAGGCAGGCGCCCGTGATGTCGAGCGACGAGGTCTCGCCGCGCGCGAGCGCGCGCGACAGTTCGGCGAGCGGCAGAAACGGCAGTTCGTCGGTCATCGGAAGCCTTGCGGATCGAGTGCCTGCCGGCGCGTGCCTCGCGTCGAGAACGGGGAAGGGGCGGCAGGACGGGAAGTGTATCCTGCGAACCGCTTCCCTCTGTGCCCATGCTCCGTTCGTCCTTCCACCCGTCGCGCGTCGTGGCGCTGGCCATCGCGCTGCTCTCGCTGGCCGCCGCGGCGAAGGCCGATCGCCTCATCGTCATGTTGACGGCCGAAGCCGCGAAATCGGCGCTGACCCCCAAAGCGCAGATCGAAAGACTCGGCGCCGCGGCGGGCGCGCCGCTTTCCTATGTGCGTCCGATGGCCGTGGGCGCGCACGTCGTCGCGATGGAGGGCATGCGGAGCCGCGCCGACGCCGAACGCGCAGCGGCCAGGCTCGCCACCGATCCCGCGGTCGAGTTCGCCGAGGTCGACGAGTTGCGTCAGCCAGCGGCATTTCCCGACGACCAGTACCTGACGGCACAACACTACCTGCCGAACGACCCGGCTGCGATCAGCGCGTTTTCGGCGTGGGAAGTGACGTTCGGCTCGAGCGCGACGGTCGTGGCCGTGGTCGACAGCGGCTATCGCCCGCACCGCGACCTGACCGGGCGCATCCTGCCGGGCTACGACATGATCTCGAGCGCGGCGATCGCGAACGACGGCGACGGGCGCGACGTCGACGCGACGGATCCCGGCGATTTCCTGCTTCCGGCCGAGCTCACCGGCACCTTCGCCACCTGCAGCATCCGCTACGGCTCGTCGTGGCATGGCACGGGCGTCGCCGGCATCATCGCGGCCAACGCGAACAATGGCGTGTGGACCGCCGGCATCGACTGGAACGCGCGGATCCTGCCCGTGCGCGTGCTGGGCAAGTGCGGCGGCTACGATTCCGACATCGTCGATGGCGTCGCGTGGGCGGCGGGCCTCGCCGTGCCCGGCGTCCCGGCCAATGCGACGCCGGCTGGCGTGATCAACCTGAGCCTCGGCGGCAGCGGCCCCTGCAGGGCGAGCTACCGTACCGTCTTTGCTGCGGCGCTCGCGCACGGCGTCACTCGCGCCATCGTCGTGGCCGCAGGCAATTCCGCCGTCGACGTCGCCAACGACACGCCCGCGAGTTGCGCCGACGCCATCGCGGTGGCGTCGACGACATCGAGCGGGCGCCTCGCGCGCTATAGCAACTTCGGCGCCGGCATCGCCGTTTCCGCGCCGGGCGGTACGATCAATTTCAACATTCCCGATGAGGGCATCTTCGTGCTGTCGAACAGCGGCCAGACGACGCCCAACGAGCCGTCGCCGTTCGGCGACTCGATCAAGTCGTCCGGCGGGACGAGCTTCGCCGCCCCGATGGTGACGGGAACGATTTCGCTGATGCTGGCGGTCGCGCCCTATCTCACGCCGGCGCAGGTCCGCGAGATCGTCACCGGAACGGCGAAGCCGTTTCCTGCCGGTTCCGATTGCGTGCCGGGGCGCTGCGGCGCCGGAATCGTCGACGCCGGCGCCGCGGTGCGCGCGGCGGCCGCCGTCACGCCGCCGCCCGCGCTGACCGCCTCCGTGACTGTCGTCGAGTACTACAACGCGGCGCTCGATCATTATTTCATCACGCATGTCGCGAACGAGATCGCCCTGCTCGACGCGGGCGTGACGATCAAGGGCTGGGTCCGCACCGGCGAGACGTTTCGCGTCTACGCGGCAGCGTCGCCGGGCTCGTCGCCGGTGTGCCGGTTCTACATTCCGCCGGCCAAGGGCGACTCGCACTTCTACGGCCGCGGCACGGCCGAATGCAGCGCCACCGCGGCGAGCAATCCAACGTTCGTCAACGAGGACCCGCAGTTCTTCCACGTCGCGTTGCCGACCGCGGGCGCGTGCCCACCCTCCATGCGCGAGGTCTATCGCGCCTTCAGCAATCGGCCGGACGCCAACCACCGCTACATGGTCGATCGCACGATACGCGACGCCATGGCTGCCCAAGGCTGGCTGACGGAGGGAGACGGTCCGAATCTGGTCGTGATGTGCGCGCCGCAGTAGCGGGTCGCAGAACCATGAACGTCCGTCGCGGACCAATGAGCGCCGGGTCGCGGGACAGCACCGTGCGAGAGCGACCTCCGGCAGCGCGGCGTGCACGCCTTGGCACGCACCCGCGTTAAGTCCTGACCCGATCCACCGTCACCGCTCCCTCATGACTCGAACCGTCCGTTCGCGGCCGCGTGCCGTCCGCTTCGCCCTCGGGGCCTTCCTCGTCGTTGCCCTTGCCGCGGGCTGCGCCAATCTGCAATACGAACGGCAGCTGACGTTTCGTCCCTCGAAGGACGTGGCCGGCTGGTTCGCCGGAATTCCGGCGGGCGCGCAGGACGTGTTCGTGCCCCTAGGCGCGCCGGCGGGGACGGAAAAGATGCACGCGTGGTGGTGGCCGGCGGCGGATCCCGCCGCGCCCGCGGTGCTGTACCTGCATGGCGCGCGCTGGAACCTCACCGGGCAGACGCGTCGCGTCGAGCAGCTTCATCGTTTCGGCTTCTCGGTCTTCGCGATCGACTATCGCGGCTTCGGCCAGAGCGACGGCGATCTTCCGTCGGAAGACTCCGTCTACGAGGACGCGCAGGCCGCATGGCGCTGGCTCGCGCAGCGCCAGCCCGACGCGTCGCGCCGCTTCATCTATGGTCACTCGCTGGGTGGCGCGGTGGCGATCGACCTCGCCGCACGCCTGTCCGCGGACGGCTTGCGCGTAGGCGGGCTCGTCGCCGAGTCCACCTTCACGACGCTCGCCGATATCGCCGCCGCGCTCACGGCCGAGTGGGTGCCGACCAAGCTGCTCCTGTCGCAGAAGTTCGATTCGGTCGACAAGATCGCGCACGTCACGATGCCCGT
>JBDSLT010000155.1:0-16525 GCA_039916265.1 Casimicrobiaceae bacterium
GCGAGGATGACGCCGAGCAGCCAGGAGATCAGCGCGACGATCGGCAGTGCGTCGACGCCGACGCGCTCGCAGATCACCCAGACGTCGCGCCAGCGGACCGTCGACGGATGCCGGATCGCATAGAAGAGCGCGGCCGTCGTTTCGCCGACGAACTCGACCTGGCCGCGCAGGTCGTGCCACATGCCCGCGGTGATCGCGCCGATTTCCTCGACGGCCGGCCGTCGTCTGGGTTCCGGATCGAGGTCGTGGTCGAGCACGTCGAGGTCGTACTGGCCGAGGAGCGTCGCGAACGCCGGCTTCAGGTTGGCGAGCTCGACCTCGCCCTTGGCGCGCTGGCGCAGCAGATCGATCAAGAGCGCGATGCCCGCGCCGTCGCAGTAGTCGACCTCGCCTGCGTCGACGACGACGCGCCTTTGCGCCGCTTCGGCCAGCGCGCGCCGTGCATCGCGCCAGACGTCGGAGATCGTGTTTGCGTCGAGCCGGCCCGACAGCGCGAGCACGCGCGCCACGTCGGTGTCCCGGATCGCGAGCGCCGCCATCACCGGGCGCGATGCCGCTACGGATTGACGAGCTCGAGCTGCGTGCCCAGCACGCGGACCCGGTCGCCTTCGCGCAGCATCGGCTCGTAGCTTTGCGGAATCGTGCGCACGCCGCCGCGCTCCATCTTGACCGTGACGTCCCAGCGCGGCTTCTCGTAGGCGTTGGGGCGCTTGCCGTACGCCGCGCCACCCGCCGCGCCGACGATGACGAGGCCCTGGTTCCTGAGCTGCGGGCCGATCGAAAACTGCGTCGTCGCATCGGTCGCCCGGCCTGACGCCGTCGCGGTGCCGGCGCCCGTCGTGCCGAGTGGCGTCCATTGCTGCCGCTCGGTCGTCTTGGCGATCGTCGTCACGACGCCGCAGTCCTCGCACGCATCGGCCAGCGTCTGCGCATACGCGGGCGTCGCGAACGCCAGCGCCATCCACAGCGCGCGGGCGTCAATCGGGAATGGCATTGAGGTAGTACATCGCGTTCAACAGCGGACCCGGCGGTCCGAGGGGCGCGAGCCAGCGCTGGTAGACGAGGTCGATGCCGCCTCGCTTGTAGAGTTCCGCGAGGCCGCGGTTCACGGCGAGTCGGAAGTCCGGGTCGTCGCGACGCACGACAAGGCCGTAGGGCTCGTAGGAGAAATCGCTGCCCAGCAGCTCGAGCCGCCGGCCCGCGACATCGCGCAGCTTGAATCCCGCGAGCACGACACGATCGCCGGCGTAGGCGTCGACCTTGCCCGCGACCAGCAGCGACACGCCCTCCGCCGCAGTCTTGACCGGCACGAGCGTGGCGGTCGCGTTCTGCAGATTCATCGCGGCGACGAGCGCCTGCTCGGTCGTGGTCGCGGCGATGACGGCGACCCTGCGACCCTTGAGATCGGCCAGCGTCGTCAGTTTCGAGTTGGCGCGTAGCAGCAGGGTCGCGCCGTCGACGAAGATCGGCACGCTGAAGTCCACCTTCTCCATGCGCGACAGCGTGATCGTCGTCGTGCCGCATTCCGCGTCGGCGCGACCGGCGGCGACGGCGTCGAGTCTCTCCGCCGCGTCGACGGCGAGCCATGTCACCTTCAGCGAGGGCAGCTTCAATTGCTGCTGAATCGAGCCGGCGACCGCCGTACACAGCTCGGCCGAATAGCCGCGCACGCGTCCTTCCCGATCAGCGAAGGAGAACGGCGCCGCACCGGCGCGATAGGCGAAAGTCACGGTGCCGGTGTCGCGGATGCGCTCGAGCGTGCCGCCGGCAGCGCAGGTAGTGCCGGTGGCCATCCACGCGAGGCACGCGCAGACAAAAACCGGGAACGCGTGCAGCGGGCGAGCCGTCATTGTCAGGTTTTAGGCGCGTCCGGCGCGCAGTTCTCGAGACCTCTACGAGTGTAGCAGAGGCGCTAAGAAGGGGCCGCGTTCCCGCGGTACAATCGCGGTTTCTGCGCACGTTCCGTCCCTTGCGTGTCGCCGCTTCCCCTTCGATCCCCGTGAGGCCCGCCGTGAAGCTCCCCCTGTATGCATTCGTGGTTGCTGCATTCGTGGTTGCATCGTTCGCGCTCGCTCCCCTCGCCTCGGCGCAACGCGCCCCCGACACACTCGGCAAGATCAAGGCGGCCAAGGCGATCAACGTGGCGTTCTCCGGCGATTCGCTGCCTTTTTCGTTCGTCGGCGAAGGCAACAAGCCCGCCGGCTATTCGATCGACCTCTGCCAGAAGGTGATCAACGCCATCGGTCGCGCCGTCGGCGTTCCCGATCTTCCCGTCAACTGGATTTCCGGAACCGCCGCGGAGCGCGTCCAGATGGTGGCGAACGGCAAGGCCGACATGGAGTGCGCCAACACGACGCAGACGCAGGCGCGCCTGAAGGACGTCGATTTCTCCAACCTGATCTTCGTCGACGGCGGCGGCTTTGCGGTTCGCGCCGACGCGCCGATCAATTCTTTCGCCGACCTGAACGGCAAGAAGATCGCGGTCATCAAGGGCACGACGACCGAACAACGCCTGAACGCGGCGCTGAAGGCAAGGCTGGTCAACGCGCAGGTGATCACCGTCAACGAGGGCGGCGAAGGCGTCGCGATGCTCGGCAGCGGCGGCGTCGATGCGTATGCGGGCGACAAGATCAAGCTGATCGGCCTGGTCGCGCAGGCGAAGGTGCCGGACAAGTACGCGATGCTGGACTCCTCGCGGCGATGTACCTGTTGAACGCCATTCCTGAGTGAACACGCTGTTGCGGAGAATCGGAATGAATCTGCTCAATCCCGTCCGGCGCGGCGCGCGCGCCGTCGTTTTGGCGTTGGTCCTGGCCGCCGTCGCCGCCGGCTGCGCACAGCAACCCGCCTATCAGGTCTATAACCAGCCCGTCGCGCGGGCCGGCACGGTCGAGTCCATTCGCCAGGTCGACAAGCAGAAATACGGGACGGGCGCGGGTGCTGTGGTCGGCGGCCTGGTCGGATTGGGTATCGGCAGCCTGATCGGCGGCGGATCCGGGCGCACGGCTGCGATGATCGTCGGGGCCGGGGGCGGCGCACTCGTCGGCAACGAACTGCAGAAAAACCAGACGGAGCTGATCTGGGAGATCGGGGTTCGCTACGACGACGGAAGCTACGGCACGATCACGCAGACGCAGTCGCCCGGGCTGCGTATCGGGGATCGCGTGCGCGTCACCGACACCGGGCTCGAGTTGCTTCCCCGCGGCCGCTGAAGCGGACCCGCACCATTCCAACAGGAAGAGAAAGTTCATGAAAATCGCAACACTGCGCAATTCCATGCTCGTCGTCTGTGCCGCGTCGCTCGTTGCGCTCGCGCCCACGGCGCATGCGCAATCCGAGCAGCAGAAGCTCGTGAACGACGCCGCGAAGACGTTCAACAACTTTGTCCGCGATCCGGACATGACATGGTTCCAGAAGAACGCCGGGCGCGCCAAGGGATTTCTGATCGCGCCGCAGGTCGCCAAGGCCGGATTCATCTTCGGCGGTTCCGGCGGCCGCGCCGTGCTGGTGGCGCGCAATCCCAAGACGGGCAGCTGGGACGGCCCCGCGTTCTACGTTCTCGCGACCGCGAGCGTGGGCTTTCAGGCGGGCATCTCGGTCTCCGAGGTACTCACGATGGTGATGACGAAAAAGGGCCTGAATTCGCTGCTGTCGACGTCGGTGAAGCTCGGCGGCGACGCAAGCATCGCGGCCGGCCCGGTCGGCGTGGGCGCGCAGGGCGAGGTCATCACCGACATGGTGTCGTTCGCGCGCGCGAAGGGCGTCTACGGAGGTCTCAACCTCGACGGAACCGCAGTGACGATCAGCGACGACTGGAACCAGGCCTACTACAAGAAGAAGGTTCTGCCGCCGGACATCATCGTCACGGAATCGGCGAAGAATGCCGCGGCGGCACCGCTGCTGACCGCGGTCGCGAAGGCGGCGGGCGGCAAGTAGGGTCGGCGCACTTCAGCGGCACCGGACGGGCGCCTTCAGGCGCCCGTTTTTCATCCTGGCCAAAGCGATCAGTCGTCGCCCATCGCAAAGACCTGCGCGAGGCCGTCCTCTGCGGCGGACGACGCAAAGAGATCCAGTCCGGCTTCGAGATTTGCGAGGTGCGCGTTCATCGCGGCGACAGCCTTGGCTGCGCTGCCCGAAGCGATGGCGTCGAGGATTTCCGCGTGGTCGTCGATGCTGCACAGGTTGCCGGTCTGCCGGCTCTGGTACGCCAGAACGACCAGCGGGGTCCGCGCGACGAGTTGATCGAGAATCGCGCCCAGCACTCCGTTGCCGGCCACTTTCGCCAGGTCGCGATGGAACTGCAGCGACATCCGCAACCCCTTGCGCATCTCGCCGCGCCGATACGCTTCGTGCTCCTGCGCCGCCAGCGCACGCAGCGCACGCAGCTGCGCAGGACGGATGCGGCGCGTCGCCGCGTCGACGATCGCTGCCTCGACGGCGCGCCGCGCGCCGAAGAGGTCGCGGCTTTCCTCCACCGATGGACTCGCGACGCTCGCTCCGCGGTTCGGCACGAGATCGACGAGCTTCGCGAAGGCGAGGCGGGCCAGGACCTTGCGAACCACGCCGCGGTTTACGCCGAAGACATCCGCCAGCGCGACTTCCTTGAGCTTGGTACCGGGCTGCAAGCGGTGGCCGAGGACGGCGCCATGAATGCGCTCGAAGACTTCGTCTTCGGTCGGCGCGCTGCGCCGCGTCACGGGCGTGGGCGCGCGCGGCGCCCGGGCTCGCGCCGAGGCAGCCACGCGCGCGACGGGTTTGCGCACACTCATGGCGGATATTGTTAACAGTTTTTCGGGCGACTGGCAACGGGTCCGCGCCACGTGTGGGAGAAATATTGCGGAATCGCCGCCGCCTCGGCCTGAGTATCAACGTGATTGGACAAATTTATGTCAACACTTTCCCGCAGCGATGTTGACAATGGCGCGAGCGGGGTGGCAACATCGCTTCGCCCGACGCGATCCTGGAGGCTGGCCGGATGGGACGTCTCACCACGCACGTGCTGGACACCGCCCATGGGCGGCCCGGAGACGGTATAGACATCACCGTCTACCGGCTTGGGGCGGCCGGCGCACGGCGGGAAGTCGCTCGCACCGTTACCAACGGCGATGGCCGCACCGACCAGCCCGTCCTCGACGGCGCCGCTTTCGAAGCCGGCGTCTACGAAATCGTATTCGCCGCGGGCGACTATTTCGAGCGCGCGGGCGCTGCGCTTCCCCAGCCACCCTTCGTCGGCGACATCGTGTTGCGCTTCGGCGTCGCGAACGCCGCGGAGCACTACCACGTACCGCTGCTGGTGACGCCGTGGAGCTATCAGACGTATCGCGGAAGCTAGTGAGGCCCCCCCACGCTCACTTTGTTCGCTGCCCCCAAGGGGGAGCAAGCCTCGCTTGGGACGGCCCGGCGCGAGGCTGAGACCGATGGCGAATCGAAAGAAAGTCCCCGTGACGGGTGGCGTCCTGCGCTTTGCTCTCGACGGCGAGATTGTCGAGCTCGAAAGCGTCGATCCCACCCGCACGGTGTTGCAGTACCTCCGCGAGGATTGCGGCCGGACGGGGACCAAGGAGGGCTGCGCCGAAGGCGACTGCGGCGCGTGCACGGTCGTCGTGGGTGAGCTCGACGGCGACGGCGTGCGCTTTCGAGCGGTCAACTCGTGCATCCAGTTCATCCCGACGCTCGCCGGCAAGGCGCTCATCACCGTCGAGAGCCTGAAGGACGCCAGCGGCGCGCTGCATCCGATCCAGCGCGCGATGGTCGACTGTCACGGCTCGCAGTGCGGCTTCTGCACGCCCGGTTTCGTGATGTCGCTGTTCGCGCTGTACAAGTCCGCCGCGGCGCCGTCCCGCGACGACATCAACGACGCGCTCGCCGGCAATCTCTGCCGCTGCACCGGCTATCGCCCCATCGTCGAGGCCGCACGCAGGATGTACGAGTACGGGCGCGACGCCGGCACGACGGACGAAAGCTGGATGCGGCGTTCGTTCACCCCGCCCGACGGCACAAGGGCCCACCGCGGCGAGCGCGAGCTCGTCGAGCGCCTGCGCTCGATTCAGCCGCGCGGTACGCTTCGCGTCTCCCTCGGGGAGCGGTCGTTCTTCGCGCCGGCGACGCTGGCGGAACTGGCAACGCTCTGCAGCGCCCATCCCGAAGCTCGCCTTCTCGCGGGCGGTACCGACGTCGGCTTGTGGGTCACCAAGCAGTTGCGCGAGCTCCCGATCGTCATCCATACGGGCAACGTTGCGGAGCTCAAGCGCGTAGAGACCGCGCCAGCGCACCTCGATATCGGCGCGGCCGTGTCGCTCACCGACGCCTTCGCCGCAATCGTTGCCGAATACCCCGACCTGGACGAGCTCGCGCGCCGTTTCGCGTCGCCGCCGATCCGCAACGCCGGAACGCTCGGGGGCAACATCGCCAACGGCTCGCCGATCGGGGACTCGATGCCCGTGCTGATCGCACTCGGCGCGACGCTCCTGTTGCGCAAAGGCGGGACGACACGCGAGATCGCGCTCGACCAGTTCTATCTCGACTATCAGAAGACCGCCCTCGCCCCTGGCGAGTTCGTCCTGCGCATCCGCATCCCGCGCGCGAGCCGCGACGGGCCGGCACGCGCGCACGTGCGCTCGTACAAGATCTCGAAGCGCTTCGATCAGGACATTTCGGCGGTATGCAGCGGTTATCGGATCGTGATCGAGCGCGGCGTCGTGCGCGAAGCACACGTCGCGTACGGTGGCGTGGCGGCGGTGCCGAAGCGTGCAGTGCACTGCCAGAGCGCACTCGCCGGGAAGCCGTGGAACGAGGCCACCGTGCGCGCGGCGATGGCGGAGCTCGATCGCGATTACGCGCCGCTCTCCGACATGCGCGCCAGCGCCGCTTACCGGCGCACGGTGACGCGCAACCTGCTTTTGCGCCTTTACCTCGAAACCGCGGGCCGCGATGTCGCGACGCGCGTCCTCGAACCCGTGAGGTGAGCTCATGACCCACGCACCCAGACCGCGCGCGCGCGGCGGCGTCGGTGTCGCCCTTCCGCATGACAGCGGACATCTGCACGTCAGCGGCGAGGCCACGTACACCGACGACATTCCGGAAGCGCGCGGCACGCTGCACGCCGCGATCGGCATGAGCGAGCGAGCGCATGCGCGGGTCAGGTCGATCGAACTCGCGAAGGTGCGCGCGGCACCTGGGGTGGTCGCCGTGATCACGGCGCAAGACATTCCCGGCAAGAACGATTACGGGCCCGTCGTCGCCGACGATCCGATCTTCGCCACCGCGCTCGTCCAGTATCACGGACAGTCGCTGTTCGCCGTCGCGGCACGCAGCCATGTCGAGGCGCGCAAGGCGGTGCGCCTCGCCGAGGTCGGATACGAGGACCTTGAGCCCCTCCTCACGGCCGACGCGGCGCTCGCGGCGCAGTCGTTCGTGCTGCCTACCGAGCGGCTGGTGCGCGGCAACCCGCGCGCCGCTATCGCGACGGCTCCGCATCGCCTGCAGGGCCGCACACGCATCGGCGGGCAGGAGCAGTTCTATCTCGAAGGGATGATCGCCTACGCGCTGCCGCAGGAAGACGGCACGATGCTCGTCCACAGCTCGACTCAGCATCCGGGGGAAGTTCAGCACCAGGTCGCGCACGCGCTCGGCGTGCCGGCCAGCGACATCGTCGTCGCCTGCCGGCGGATGGGCGGTGGATTCGGCGGCAAGGAGAGCCAGCCGGGATTGTTCGCCTGCGTCGCCGCGCTGCTCGCGCACAGGACCGGAAGGCCCGTGAAGCTCAGGCCCGACCGCGACGACGACATGATAATCACCGGGAAGCGCCACGACTTCGTCACCGAATACGAGGTCGGCTTCGATGATGCGGGTCGCATCCTCGGTGTCGACTTCATCCTCGCCGGGCGCTGCGGGTACTCCGCCGACCTCTCCGGGTCGATCAACGACCGCGCGATGCTCCACAGCGACAACTGCTACTACCTCGAGAACGTCGGCATCCTGTCGTTCCGCTGCAAGACCAACACCGTCTCCAACACCGCGTTCCGCGGCTTCGGCGGCCCGCAGGGGATGATCGGTATCGAGCAGGTGATCGACGACATCGCGCATCATCTCGTTCTCGACCCGCTCGACGTGCGCAAGGCCAACTTCTACGGCACGACCGAGCGCAACGTCACGCACTACCAGCAGACGATCGTCGACAACGTCATCCACGACATCGTCGCCGACCTCGAAAGGAGCGCCGACTACGCGCGCCGCCGCCGCGAGATCCGCGCGTGGAACGCGCACAGTCCGGTGCTCAAGCGCGGCATCGCGCTGACGCCGGTGAAGTTCGGCATCTCGTTCACCGCGACGCATCTGAACCAGGCCGGCTGCCTGCTCCACGTGTACACCGACGGCACGATCATGCTGAATCATGGCGGCACCGAAATGGGTCAGGGGCTGTTCGTGAAGGTCGCGCAGGTGGTCGCCGAAGAGCTTCAGGTCGACGTCGAGCGCGTACGCATTACGGCGTCGGACACGAGCAAGGTGCCGAACGCTTCGCCGACCGCGGCGTCGTCGGGCTCGGACATCAACGGCAAGGCAGCGCAGGCCGCCGCGCAAAAGATCAAGCGGCGCCTGATCGAGTTCGCGGCGCAGCACTTCGGCGCCGCACCGGAAACGATCGAACTTCGCGCCAACCGGGTGCACGCCGGCGAGCACTCGCTTTCGTTCGATGAATTGGTGAAACTCGCGTATTTCGCGCGCGTGCCGCTGTCGGCGACGGGCTTCTACCGCACGCCGAAGATCAGCTACGATCGCAAGACATGGAGCGGGATGCCCTTCTACTACTTTTGCTACGGCGCGGCGGTCTCGGAGGTGGTGATCGACACGCTCACCGGGGAGAATCGCCTGCTGCGCGTCGACATCCTCCACGACGTTGGCAAGTCGCTCAACCCCGCCGTCGACATGGGCCAGATCGAGGGGGGCTTCGTCCAGGGCGCCGGGTGGCTGACGACAGAGGAGCTCTGGTGGAACGACAAGGGCAGGCTGATGACGCACGCGCCGTCGACGTACAAGATCCCCGTGGCGAGCGACGTGCCCGAGCAATTCAACGTGCACATCTACGAATCCGGCATCAACGCCGAGGATTCCATCCATCGCTCCAAGGCGGTCGGCGAGCCGCCGCTGATGCTCGCGATCTCCGTACTGCACGCGATTCGCGACGCGATCGCCGCCACGGCGGACGACGCGCTATCGCCAGCGCTCGACGCGCCCGCGACCGCGGAGGCGATCCTGGGCTCGATCGAGGAGCTGAAGCAGCGTTGCGCGCGCACCCGCGCCGCGGCGAGGGCAACGGAGCCCGTGTCATGACCACCCGGCCGCGAATTGCGCCGCAGAGCGCAGCGCGGAGCTTCGCGCGGTGACAGGCGCCTGGATCGACGCGCTGGTTCGCCTGCAGGCAGACGCCACGGCGGCAGTCGTCGTCGGCATCGTCGGTACGCGGGGCTCGGTCCCACGCGCCGCGGGCACGCACATGGTCGTCACGCGCGACGCGGTGCACGGCACCATCGGCGGGGGCCATCTCGAGTTCCAGGCGATCGGCATCGCGCGCGGCATGCTCGACGGCACGCGCGACGGTGAGCGCTTGCGTCGCTTTCCGCTGGGCGCCAGCCTCGGGCAATGTTGCGGCGGCGTGGTCCACCTGCTGTTCGAGCCGGTCATCGGGCGCGCCGGGTGGCTGGTGCAGGCGGCGGCGCTGCGGCGCGCACGAACGCCCTTCGTCATCGCGGTCCCGGCGAGCGGCGACGCGTGCGTCGGACGCCTCGTGGTCACGGACGGCGGCACGTTCGGCGCGGCGGACGCCGGGAGGGACGGCGCGTACGCGAGCGTCGTGGAGCGGGCGCGCGAAATCCTCCGCGCAGGCGAGAGCGCGCAGCTTGCGCAGGTGGCCGGGACGGACATGGCAGCGCGCTGGTTCTTCGACCCCGTGCGCGACGATTGTTTCGACGTCGTGCTGTTCGGCGCCGGCCACGTCGGCCGCGCGCTGGTGAAGCTCTGCGCTGACCTGCCCTGTCGCGTCGCGTGGGTCGACGCGCGGCGCGACGAGTTTCCGGTCGCGGTACCGCCCAATGTCGAAGTCGTCTGCACCGATGAACCGGAAGCCGAAGTCGGCGCCGCGCCGCCGGGCGCTTTTTTCCTCGTGATGACGCACGACCACGCGCAGGACGAGCGCATCAGCGAGGCCATCCTGCGGCGCAACGATTGCGCCTACTTCGGCCTGATCGGGTCGCTTTCCAAGCGCCGCCGCTTCGAGCAGCGGCTGGCGCGGCGCGGGATGCCGGTCGAGCGCTTCGTGACGATGGTCTGTCCGATCGGCGTTCCGGGCATTAGCGGCAAGGCGCCGGCGACCATCGCGGTCGCGGTGGCGGCGCAGCTTTTGCAGGTGCACTCGCGGTCGTCGGCGACGCTCCCCGATCGCAGGCGTGACAACGCCGCGACGGCGTCGGCGGCCCCCGCCCCGGCCCTGAGCAAATCCGCATGAGCGGCGTCGTGCCGCGCATCGAGCTGCGCGCCATTACCAAGCGCTATCCGAGCGTGGTCGCCAACAGCGACGTCTCGCTGATCGCGTTCCCGGGCGAGATCCACGCGGTACTGGGCGAGAACGGCGCGGGCAAGAGCACGCTGATGAAAGTCATCTACGGCGTCGTCAAGCCCGACGCCGGCCAGGTGCTGTGGGAAGGCAAGCCCGTCGTCGTGCATAACCCCGCGCATGCGCGCGAGCTGGGCATCGGCATGGTGTTCCAGCATTTTTCGCTGTTCGAGACGCTCAATGTCGTCGAGAACGTCGCGCTCGGGCTGTCCGGCGAGCCGCCGCTCGGCCCCCTGGCGCAGCGGATCGCGGAGGTGTCGCAGAAGTACGGGCTGCCGGTCGATCCGCGCCGCAGCGTGCATTCGCTTTCCGTGGGCGAGCGGCAGCGCGTCGAGATCATCCGCTGCCTCCTCGTCAATCCGCGGCTCCTCATCATGGACGAGCCCACGTCGGTGCTGACGCCGCAGGCGGTGCGCAAGCTGTTCGAGACGCTGCGCCAGCTCGCTGGCGAAGGCTGCACGATCCTCTACATCAGCCACAAGCTCGACGAAATCCAGGCGCTTTGCACGAATGCGACGGTGCTGCGCGGCGGGCGCGTGACCGGCCACTGCGATCCGCGCAAGGAAACGCCGCAGAGCATGGCGCGCATGATGATCGGCAAGGACTTGCCGCATCCGCAACGCGTCGCAGGCACGCCCGGCGAGGCGCGCCTGGTGCTCGCCGACCTGACGCAGAAGTCGCCCGATCCCTTCGGCGTGAGGCTCGACGACGTTAATCTGACCGTGCATGCCGGGGAAATCGTCGGCATTGCCGGCGTGTCCGGCAACGGGCAGCAGGAACTGCTCAGCGCGATCTCGGGCGAAGTTCCCGTGCGCGACCGCAAGGCGGTCGTGCTCTGCGGCGTGAACGCCGGTCGGATGCGCCCCGGCAAGCGGCGCCGCCTCGGTTTCTGCTTTGTGCCCGAGGAGCGCCTGGGGCGCGGCGCCGTACCGCAGATGTCGCTCGCGGACAACGCGTTGCTGACCGCGCATCGCTACGGCTACGTCCGTCGGGGCCTCATCCGTTTCGCGAAGATCGCCGAGTTCGCGCAGGCGTGCATCGCCGAGTTCGCGGTGAAATGCGGCGGGCCGCAGGCGGAGGCGGGAAGCCTGTCCGGCGGCAACCTGCAGAAATTCATCGTCGGGCGCGAGATCCTGCTGAAGCCGAAAGTGCTCGTCGTCGCGCAGCCCACGTGGGGCGTCGACGTCGGCGCCGCCGCGTTCATCCGGCAGAAGATCCTCGACCTGCGCAACGACGGCGTCGCCATCCTCGTGCTCTCCGAGGAGCTGGACGAATTGTTCGAGGTGAGCGACCGCCTCGCGGTCCTTGCGAAGGGAAAGCTGTCGCCGGTCAAGGCGATCCGCGACACGAACGTCGAGGAAATCGGCGTCTGGATGAGCGGCATGTGGCCAGGCGCCGCGGGCGCCGCGCCCGCCCACGTCAGCGAGCGTCATGCGCCTCAAGCTTGAAGCGCGGCCCGAGCCTTCGCGGCTCATGGGCTACCTGTCACCGCTGCTCGCCGCGCTGCTCACGATCGTCGCGGGCTTCGTCCTGTTCACGGTGCTCGGCAAAAACCCGCTGCAGGCATTCCACACGTTCTTCATTCACCCGATCCGCGACCTCAACGGCGTCGCCGAACTGCTGCTCAAGGCATCGCCGCTGATGCTGATCGGCGTCGGACTCGCCTGCGGCTATCGCGCGAACGTCTGGAACATCGGCGCGGAGGGTCAACTGACCCTCGGCGCGATCTGCGCCGGCGGCGTGGCGCTCGCGTATCACGGTGAGGAGAGCAAGCTCCTGCTCGCGCCGATGTTCTTCGCCGGCGCACTGGGCGGGATGCTGTGGGCCGCGATACCGGCGCTGCTGCGCACGCGCTTCAACACCAACGAGATCCTGGTGAGCCTGATGCTCGTGTACGTCGCGGCACTGCTGTTGTCGTGGCTCGTCCACGGACCGTGGCGCGACCCGGACGGCTTCAACTTTCCGCAGTCGAAGCAGTTCTCCGACGGCGGGCTTTACCCGATCCTCGTCGAAGGCACGCGTCTAAACCTGGGCTTTCCCATCGCGCTTGCCGTGGTGGCGATGGGCTACGTGTTCCTCAACCGCAGCTTTCTCGGCTTCCAGCTTCGCGTCGCGGGACTCGCGCCTGACGCGGCTCGCTACGCGGGCTTCAACGCGAGCCGCATGGTGTGGCTCGGCATGCTGATCGGCGGGGCGTGCGCCGGCATCGCGGGCATGGGCGAAGTCGCCGGGCCGATCGGCCAGCTGCTGCCGTCGGTGTCGCCGGGCTATGGCTTCGCGGCGATCATTGTCGCGTTTGTAGGGCGCCTGCATCCGGTGGGCATCCTGCTCGCCAGCCTGTTGATGTCGTTGCTGTATCTGGGTGGCGAGGCCGCGCAAATGGGCCTGGCGCTTCCTTCCGCCATAACCGGGCTCTTCCAGGGTTTGCTGCTGTTCTTCCTGCTCGGCTCCGATGTGTTCATCAATTACCGGTTGCGCGCGGTCCGCCCTGCCGTGACGCCGGCAGCGGCGGCGCTTCCCGTGTGATGGACGCGATCGTCCCCATCCTCGCCGCGGCGATCGCCGCCGGAACGCCGCTCGTGTTCGCCGCGCTCGGCGAGCTCGTCACCGAAAAATCGGGCGTGCTGAACCTGGGCGTCGAAGGCATGATGCTTGTCGGCGCGATCGCGGGCTTCGCCGCCGCAGCGGTGACCGGCAACCTGTGGCTGGGCGCGCTCGGGGGAATGGCCGCGGGGGCCGCCATGTCGGCCGTGTTCGCCGTGCTCGCGCTCAACCTGATGGCGAACCAGGTTGCGTCGGGACTGGCGCTCACGCTGTTCGGCATCGGCCTGTCGGCGTTCGTCGGCAAGCCCTTCGAAAGCGTTTCGCTGGTGAAGGAAGGCACGTTCGACATTCCGCTGCTGGCGCAGATCCCGCTGCTCGGCCCGGTGCTGTTCCGGCAGCATTTCCTCGTCTACGTGAGCTGGCTGCTGTTCGCGGGCGTTTCGTGGTTCCTGTATCGCAGCCGTGCCGGACTCGTGTTGCGCTCGGTCGGCGAGTCGCCGGAATCGGCCCACGCGATCGGCTATCCGGTGATCCGCATCCGCTGGATCGCGACGCTTTTCGGCGGGGCGATGGCCGGGCTCGGCGGCGCGCATCTGTCCGAGTTCTACGCGCCGATGTGGGCCGAGGGCATGGTCGCCGGCCGCGGCTGGATCGCGCTGGCGCTCGTCGTGTTCGCCACGTGGCGTCCCGCGCGCGTGATGATCGGCGCTTACCTGTTCGGCTGGGTTACCATCGCTCAATTCTTCGCCCAGGGCGCGGGCATCGACGTCACGGCGCAGTTCCTGTCGGCGCTGCCCTATGTCGCGACGATCGTCGTGCTCGTCATCATCTCGCGCAACGTCAACACCATCCGTCTCAATTCGCCCGTTTCGCTCGGGCGCTCGTACCGACCCGACTAACTTTTCAGGGAGAACCGCATGAACCGCAGAAAATCGTTGCGCGTCCTGGCTGCCGCACTGGCCGGCACGGCGCTCGGCCTGGCCGCCTCCGCCGCCGCGCAGGGCCCGCTGAAGATCGCCTTCGTCTACGTGAGCCCGGTCGGCGACGCCGGGTGGACGTTCCAGCACGACCAGGGCCGCAAGGAAATGGAAAAAGCCCTCGGGGCCAAAGTCCAGACCAAGTTCGTCGAGAACGTGCCCGAGGGTGCGGACGCCGAGCGCGTCATCCGCGAACTTGCCGCGAGCGGCAACACGCTGGTGTTCACCACCTCGTTCGGCTACATGAACCCGACGATCAAGGTCGCACAGCAGTTTCCCAAGGTCGACTTCGAGCACGCGACCGGCTACAAGACCGCGAAGAACGTCGGCATCTACAACGCGCGCTTTTACGAAGGCCGTTACCTCAACGGCATCATTGCAGGCAAGATGACCAAGTCCAACGTCGCAGGCTACGTCGCCGCGTTCCCCATTCCCGAGGTCGTGCAGGGAATCAACGCGTTCACGCAGGGCATGCGCAGCGTCAACCCTAACGCGGAGGTCAAGGTGATCTGGGTGAATTCGTGGTTCGATCCGGGACGCGAGCGCGAGGCGGCGAACACGCTGATGTCGCAGGGCGCGGACGTCGTGACGCATCACACGGATTCGACCGCTGTCGTGCAGGCGGCGGAAGAAAAAGGCAAATACGCGTTCGGATACCACTCCGACATGTCGAAGTACGGACCGAAGGCGCAGCTCTCCGCGACGACGCACCAGTGGGGCGCGTACTACACCAAGGTCGCCAACGACGTGCTCGCGGGAAAATGGAAGCCGGGCAGCGTATGGGGCGGCCTGAAGGACGGCATGATCAAGACCGCGCCGATCAATCCGGTCGTGCCGAAGCCCGTCCAGGACCAGGTGGCGCAGGCGGAGAAGGACATCGTCGCCGGCAAGCTGCATCCGTTCCAGGGGCCGCTCAAGGACAACGCCGGCAAGGAACGCGTGCCCGCGGGCAAGGCGATGACCGACGACGAGATGCAGAAGATGGATTTCTACGTCGCCGGCGTCCAGGGCTCGCTGCCGAAGAACTGACGCCACGCGCGGCGCTTCGCCAACACAGTCGTCCGCGGGCGCCGCGTGGCTGGTCGCGGCCGGCAGCCCTGCGCGGGCGACTGGGGTGGCGGAGCCCGCGCAGGGGCACCGGCCGCAGTCGCGCACGGATGAGGCAACACGCAACGTCATGGAAGCCTACGTTCTCGACTGGATGAACCTGCTGGCGCGCTGGCTGCACCTCGTCGCAGGCGTCGCGTGGATCGGCGCGTCGTTCTATTTCGTGATGCTCGACAACTCGCTGTCGCCGCCCGCGAAGCCGGGAGACGCGAAGCGCGGCGTGTTCGGCGAACTGTGGGCAGTGCATGGCGGCGGCTTCTACATCAGCCAGAAATTTCCGACCGGCCCGAAAGGCGAGCCCCTCTCGCAGAACCTCCACTGGTCGAAGTGGGAGGCCTATACGACGTGGCTGTCCGGCATGGGATTGCTCGCGCTGATCTACTGGCTCGGCGCAAGCGCGTACCTGATCGATCCCGGTGTGCGGGTGCTGTCACCCGCGGGGGCGATTGCCATCAGCATCGGCGTTCTCGCTGGCGGCTGGGTCGTCTACGACGCGCTTTGTCGTGCGCTGGAGCGTCGCGAGAACCTGCTCGCCGCGCTGGTATTCGCGTTCGTGATCGCCAGCACCTGGGCGCTGTTCCAGCTCTTCAGCGCGCGCGCGGCGTTCGTCCACGTCGGCGCGATGCTCGGCACGATCATGGTCGCGAACGTGTTCTTCCACATCATCCCCGGCCAGAAGCGGGTGGTCGCGGACATCCGCGCGGGCCGCGTGCCGGATCCGCGCCCCGGCGTCATCGGCAAGCAGCGATCGGTGCACAACACCTACTTCACGCTGCCGGTGCTGTTCGTGATGATCAGCAACCACTATCCTATGACGTACAGCCATCGCCACGGGTGGCTCGTGCTCGCCGCGATCATGCTGGCCGGCGTGCTGATCCGCCAGTTCTTCGTCCTGCGCCACCGCGGTTCCGTCAAGGCGTGGCTGCCCGCGACGGGCGTTGCGCTGCTCGCGGGCGTGGCGGTCGTGCTCGCGCCGAAGCCCGTCGACACCGCGGGAGCAAAGGTCGCCTTCGCCAGCGTCGACGCCGTGCTGAAGCAGCGCTGCGTCGCCTGCCATGCCGCGCAGCCGACGCAGGCGGGATTCGCGCAACCGCCGAAAGGCGTGCTGCTGGAGACACCCGGGCAGATCGCGGCAAACGCCCCGAAGATCGCGGAAACGGTCGGCAACGGCTACATGCCGATCGGCAACCTGACGCAGATGACCGACACCGAGCGCGCGCTGATCGCGACGTGGTTCGCGCAGGGCGCGGCGACGAAGTGACAACGGCGCCCCACCCGGGGGAGGACG
>JBDSLT010000156.1:0-6125 GCA_039916265.1 Casimicrobiaceae bacterium
CTCCGACTTCCACGGCACCGGCGCGAACCCCGCGGCCAACGCCGCGCTGACCGACGCCGCCTTCGTCGCGAACCGCTTCCGGGTGGTCCAGCACCGGCGCCACGCATGACGCAAGCCAGGCGCGCGAACCCTGCGGGCGAGCCGGCCATCCTGCTCGATGTGCGCGACGGCGCTGCGCGCATCACGCTGAACCGTCCCGACCGGCTCAACAGCTTCACGGCCCCGATGCACGGCGAGCTGCGCGCTGCGCTCGAGCGCGTGCAGGCTGACCCGTCGGCGCGCGTGCTGCTGCTTACCGGCGCGGGAAGGGGCTTCTGCGCGGGACAGGATCTCGCCGACCGTGCCGTCGCGCCGGGCGCAGCGCCGGTGGACCTCGGCCACTCCATCGAGACCTGGTATGGACCGCTCGTCCAGACGCTGCGCGCGCTGCCGATACCCGTCGTCTGCGCCGTGAACGGCGTTGCGGCCGGCGCCGGAGCGAACATCGCGCTTGCCTGCGACATCGTCGTCGCGACCCGATCGGCGAGCTTCATCCAGGCGTTCTGCAAGATCGGCCTGATCCCGGATTCCGGGGGCACGTATTTCCTGCCGCGGTTCGTGGGCACGGCGCGCGCGATGGGGCTGGCGATGCTGGGCGACAGGCTTTCGGCCGAGGAAGCCGCGGCGTGGGGATTGATCTGGAAGTGCTTCGACGACGCGCAGTTCGCCGGCGCCGTCGACGCGCTGGTCACCCAGCTCGCGCAGGCACCGACACGCGCGCTCGCAGCGGTCAAGCGTGCGCTGTACGCGAGCGGGTCCAACACGCTCGCCACCCAGCTCGAACTCGAACGCGACCTGCAACGCGACCTCGGTAAAGGCGACGACTACCGCGAAGGGGTCGCAGCCTTTCTCGGCAAGCGCGCGCCGCGCTTCTCTGGCCGCTGAACGCGCATGGCGACACCGCTTTCGCGTGACGCGACGGTCGCCGTCGTCGGCGCAGGGACGATGGGTGCGGGCATCGCGCAGGTGGCCGCGGTCGCCGGCCACCGCGTGCTTCTGTTCGACGCGCGGCCCGGCGCCGCGCAAACGGCCTGCCGATCGCTGGCCTCGACGCTCGATACGCTGGCCGCCAAGGGCAAGCTCGACGCGGACGCTGCCCGGACGGCGGCGCAACGCGTGACGCCGGTCGAAACGATCGGCGACTGCGCGAGCGCCGCGCTTGTCATCGAGGCGATCGTCGAGGATCTCGACGTCAAGCGCGCGCTCTTCGCCGAGCTGGAGACGGTCGTCGGCGCCGAGGCGATCCTCGCGTCCAACACGTCGTCGCTGTCGCTGACTTCGCTCGCGGCAGGCCTGCGGCATCCGCAACGCGTCGTCGGAATGCACTTCTTCAATCCGGCGCCGGTGCTGCCGCTCGTCGAAGTGGTGCGAGGGCTCGTCACGCGCGTCGAGGTCGCCGAGACGGTGCACGCCACCGCAGCAGCCTGGGGCAAGACGCCGGTGCACGCGACGTCGACGCCCGGCTTCATCGTCAACCGCTGCGCGCGGCCCTTCTACGGCGAGGCATGGCGGCTCCTGAACGAGCGCGCCGCGTCGCCGGCGACGATCGACGCGGTGATGCGCGAAGCCGGCGGCTTCCGGATGGGGCCGTTCGAGCTGATGGACCTCATCGGCCAGGACGTCAATCTCGCCGTGACGACCAGCGTCTGGAAGGCGTATCACCACGATTCTCGCTACACGCCGTCGGTGGCGCAGCGCGAGCTCGTCGACGCCGGCTTCCACGGGCGCAAGACGCAGCGCGGGATCTACGACTATGCCGAAGGCCGTGCGCGCCCGGAAGTCGCGACGGAAGCGTCGCAGCCCGCACCGGGGCGCGTCGTCGTGCACGGCGACACGGGACCGGCGCAGGCGTTGATCGAGCGTGTTGCGAAGGCGGGCCTGACAATCGAGCGCGCGCCGGCGCATCCGGCTTTCGGCGCCGGAGCGTTCGGCGTCGACGGCGCGATGATGGCGCTCACCGACGGGCGCACGGCGACTGCTCGCGCCAACGCGGCGGGCCTTCACGATCTGGTCGTGTTCGACCTCGCAGGCGACTACGCATCGTGCACGCGTCTCGCGATCGCCTGCGCCGATGCCTGCGCGGACGCGGCCCGCGATCGGGCGACGGGAATGCTGCAGGCCGCCGGCATCGCCGTATCGCGCTTCGACGACGTCGCCGGGCTGGCGGTCATGCGTACCGTCGCGATGCTTGCCAACGAAGCGGCGGACGCCGTCGCGCAGGGTGTCGCGTCGGCGCGGGACGTCGACATCGCGATGCGCAAGGGCGTCAACTATCCGCGCGGTCCGCTGGCCTGGGCGGATGCGATCGGCGTTGCGCGCGTGCGCGAGGTGCTGGTCAACCTGCGCGACCACTACGGCGAGGAGCGCTACCGCGTGGCGCCGCTGATCGAGCGGCGGCGCGCGAGCGGCCGCCCGCTGGCAGGCTGACGCCGATGAGCGACACGTTACCCGGCTCCGAGGCGCTGGCCCGCGCGGTGGCCGAGCGCATGTTCGCCAACGACCGCGCGTCGCGCGCGCTCGGCATGGCGATCGTCGCCGTGCGGCCGGGCTTGGCGGAGCTGACGATGACGGTGCGCGCCGACATGCTGAACGGTCACGCGATTTGTCACGGTGGCTACGTCTTCACGCTCTGCGACAGCGCATTCGCGTTCGCCTGCAACAGCTACAATTTCAACACGGTCGCGCAGGGCTGCGCGATCGAATTCCTCGCAACGTCGCACGAGGGCGACGTGCTGACCGCGCGCGCGGCCGAGCGCAGCCTCGCGGGGCGCACCGGCGTGTACGACGTCGAGGTCACCAACCAGCGCGGCGAAAAGATCGCGCTGTTCCGCGGCAAGAGCTACCGCGTCAAGGGGCACGTCGTCGACCCGCCCCTGGGCTGACGCCCGGCGAAACTCGAAGGAGGAAGCGCGATGCCGGTCAAAGTCCCACGTCAGGGCGATCTCGAGCCGATCGAATCCGCGAGCCGGGACGCACTCTGTGCGCTGCAGCTCGAACGCCTGCGGTGGTCGTTGCAGCACGCCTACGACAACGTCGCGCACTACCGGAAAGCGTTCGACGCTGCGCGCGTGCATCCGCGCGATTGTGCGTCGCTTGCCGACCTCGCGAAGTTTCCGTTCACCGTCAAGGCCGATCTGCGCGACAACTATCCGTTCGGCATGTTCGCCGTGCCGCGCACCGAGGTCGTGCGCATCCACGCATCGTCGGGCACCACCGGAAAGCCGACGGTGGTGGGCTATACGCGCAAGGATATCGATACGTGGGCCACGGTGATGGCGCGTTCGATCCGGGCGGCGGGTGGGCGCGCCGGCGACATCGTGCACGTCGCGTACGGCTATGGCTTGTTCACCGGCGGGCTCGGCGCGCACTACGGCGCGGAGAAGCTCGGCGCGACGGTCATCCCGATGTCGGGCGGCCAGACGGAGAAGCAGGTGCAGCTCATCGCCGACTTCAAGCCCGACATCATCATGGTGACCCCGTCGTACATGCTGGCGATCGCGGAGGAGATGGAGCGGCAGAAGATCGATCCGAGGACCTGCTCGCTGTCGATCGGCATCTTCGGCGCCGAACCGTGGACGCCGACGATGCGCGCGGCCATCGAGGCGAGGCTCGACATCGACGCAATCGACATCTACGGCCTCTCCGAGGTGATGGGACCCGGCGTCGCGCAGGAGTGCATCGAAACCAAGGATGGCCTCACCGTCTGGGAGGATCACTTCTATCCCGAGATCGTCGACCCCCTGACGGGCGAGGTCCTGCCCGAGGGCGAGAAGGGCGAACTCGTCTTCACGTCGCTCACGAAGGAGGCGCTGCCGATCATCCGCTATCGCACGCGCGACCTGACGCGACTGCTGCCGCCGACCGCGCGCGCGATGCGGCGGATGGAAAAGATCACGGGGCGCTCCGACGACATGCTGATCATCCGCGGCGTGAACGTGTTTCCGACGCAGATCGAGGAGCTGATACTGAGAGAGCCGGCGCTGGCGCCGCACTATCAGCTCGAGATCGCCCGTCCGAAGAATCTCGACGAACTGACGGTGCTCGTCGAGCGAGCGCCTGCCGCGGGCGCCGCCGACGGCGAGGCGGCAGCCGCGTCGCTGGCGCAGCGCATCAAGAACCTGATCGGCGTGACGGCGGCGGTGAACGTGCTGCCCGCCGGGGCCATCGAGCGCTCACTCGGCAAGGCAAAACGCGTCGTCGACAAGCGGCCGAAATAAGCGTCGCGCGCCTTTCTTGCGCGCCACGTAGTCGTCGACGACGCGCTCCAGCACGGCGAGCGACGGAGATCCTTGCCGAGGTCGAAGTGGACGTTGTAAGTGGCGATCTTCAAGCTTGGTTCACGTCGCGCGCCGCCAGCGCCAGGTTCGCGAGTTTGGCGCGAGCGCTCGCGCGCGTGAGTTCCAGCATGCCGCAATCGGGCGCGAGGATCAGTTGTCCTGGCGGCAGGTACCGGAGCGCTTCGCGGGCGCGCGCCGCCAGCGACTCGACGCTTTCCACCGCGTTCTCGCCGACGTCGACGACGCCTAACATGACGGTCTTGTTGCCGATCGCGCCCAGGATGGAAACGTCGAGGCGGCAGGCCGCGCCCTCGATCGAAACGACGTCGAGCCTGGATGCGGACAGCCACGTCAGGATATCGCGGTAGTAATCCTGATTCGCCTTGTAGTTGACGCCTTTTCGCTCGAGCGGCTTGTTCGGATAGCCGCGGCAGATGTGAACCGCGAAGGTCGCTCGCCCCTCGAGACCCGCAAAGCAACGTTCGAGCGCCTGCAGCCCCCACGCTTGCGCCGCGTCTGGATAGCGCAGAAGCACGGGGTCGTCGAACTGGACAAAGCGGCAACCCGCTGCGAGCAGCGCGGCCACCTCATGACGAATCGCCTCGGCGTAGTCGAAGGCGAGTTGCCTGCGATCGCCTCCGTAATGTTCGTCCGCCACGCAATCGGCGACTGTGCTCGGACCCGGAAGACTCACCTTGGCGATGCCCTTCGCGTGCTTCTTCGTGTAGAGGAACTCGTCGATCACCAGCGGTCCGTTGAGGCCGATCCTCCCGATGACGCGCGGAGCGTCCTGCCGGCTCGTACCGCCCCGCATCGAAATGGACTTGCGGTTGCAGGCGTCGATGCCCTCCATCCGGTTGACGACGTGCAGCACGTAATGGCCGCGGCGCTCCTCGCCGTCGGTCACGATGTCGATGCCCGCGCGGGTCTGGTCGTCGATGGCGCCAAGCGCGGCACGGTCCAGCAGCCGGTCGAATTCTGCGTGTCCGACTTCGTTGCGGCGCCGGTCGAAGGCGTAGCCGAAACTGTCGAGCAACGAGCGGCCGTTTCGCGCGTAGACGTAGCGAGGCTTGGGATAACTGCCGACGATTGCCGTCAGGACCTTGGAGTCAGTTCGGATTGCCACAGGGTGTGAGGGCCGGTTTCGGGTCCGATGTGCGGTTGAGCGAGATCAAGCGAGTAGAAGGATCAGGCGGCAAGACGCGCGTCGAGCCGCCGTCCGCTCGCCTTGTCGAAGAGGAGCGCGCTCGCGGGCGCAATGCGGAGCGGCACGTTGTCGCCCTCGCGATGCCGCGGCTCGGCGCCGGCCTCGAGAAAGCGAATGACGCCGTAGACGCTGTCGGCGGTATAGAGCACTTCCCGGCCCATCGGCTCGGCTGCGGTGACGCGGGCGGGCGTCCCGGGTTCCGCCACCTGCACGTTTTCCGGCCGGATCCCCAGCACCACCGGCCCGGTCACCGTTGCCGCCAGTGCAATGCGCGCTTCATGCAACTTCAGGACGCTGCCGTCGGCGTCTGCATCGAAGAGGTTGATCGGCGGCGAGCCGATGAAGCCTGCGACAAACAGCGTGTCGGGACGCTCGTAGAGATCGTCGGCGCCACCTTCCTGCTCGACGCGCCCGCCGTTCATCACCACCACGCGGTCGGCCATTGTCGTCGCTTCGATCTGGTCGTGGGTGACGAGGATTGTCGTCACGCGAAGCTCGCGCTGGATGCGGCGGATCTCGGTGCGCATCGTGAGCCGCAGCCCGGCGTCGAGGTTCGACAGCGGCTCGTCGAGCAGCAGCAGGTGCGGGCGCTTGACCAGCGC
>JBDSLT010000157.1:0-3571 GCA_039916265.1 Casimicrobiaceae bacterium
GTCATGCATCTGTACACGATGTGCCGGCACGTCAAGAGCATCGAGATCATCGAGTTCGGCTACGAGAAATCGACCGAAGGCTTCAACGGCGCCAAGAGCGAGTACTGCACGGTGAAGCAGCGGATCAACATCACCCGCCCGTACCAGGCCGCGCTGCGCGAGGCGACGACCTCGAAACAGGCGGTCGAGGGCGTTCGCGGACTGCAGGAAGCGTTCCTCGATGCGCTCGACAAGCTCGTGTGGGTCGAAGGCGAAACGGACGAGGCTTACAAGAAGCGCGTCGCGCATCCCTACGACGACTTCAAGGACCGCATCGACGGCATCAGGAAGGTCGTCACGGTCGCGCAGGAAACCAGCACGCCGGCACCTGTGCCCGCGCCGAAAAAACGTGCCGCCAAGAACAAGCGCTGAGCCGGAAGGCCCGGGCGCGGCGGACCTGGAAGCGATTTTCGGGCACGGCGGAACGCTCGCCGCGCGGCTTCCCGGATTCCACTTCCGCCCGCAGCAGCTCGCGATGGCGAAGGCCGTTGCGCGGGCGATCGCGCAGCGTGGACAACTCGTCGCCGAGGCGGGAACGGGCACCGGCAAGACCTTCGCCTACCTGGTGCCGGCGCTGCTCTACGGTGGCAAGGTCATCGTCTCCACCGGCACCAAGACGCTGCAGGACCAGCTCTACGAGCGCGACATCCCGCTGCTTCGCGACGCGCTCGCCGTGCCGGTGACGATCGCGGTGCTGAAGGGACGCGCCAACTACGTCTGCCACCACCATCTCGAGGTCGCCTCGCGCGAGGGCCGGCTGCCGTCGCGGGACGATGCGCGGCATCTGGCGAAGATCGTCGCGTTTGCGCGCGCGTCCGAGCGCGGCGATCGCGCGGAGCTGGCCGACGTTCCCGAGCACGCGTCGATCTGGCCGCTGGTGACGTCGACCCGCGACAACTGCCTCGGCCAGCACTGCGCATTCCACAAGGAGTGCTTCGTGCTGAAAGCGCGGCACGACGCGCTCGACGCCGACGTCGTCGTCGTCAACCACCATCTGTTCTTCGCCGACGTCATGCTGCGCGACGAGGGCCTTGCCGAACTCCTGCCCGCCTGCAACACCGTGATCCTCGACGAAGCCCATCAGCTTCCCGACACCGCCACGTTGTTCTTCGGCGAGCAGACCAGCGCAGGACAGCTGGCCGAGCTCGCGCGCGATGCGGAGATCGCCGCGCGAACCGCCGCGCGCGACGTGCCGGCGCTTCCGGATGCGGCCGCGGATCTGGCGCCGGCGATTCGCAAGCTGCGCCTCGCTGCCGGCGCCGTCCCCGGAAAATACGCGCAGCAGTCGATCGCCGCGCGCGAAGGTTTCACAACGGCGCTCGACGAGCTGTCCGCAGCGCTCGACCGGCTTGCCGCCGAGATGAAGCACTTCGCGGAGCGCAGCGAAGACCTGGCGTCGATCGCGCGGCGCGCCGACGAGGCCGCAGCGCGGCTCGCGCGCTGGCGCGCGGGGCTTCTCGGCATTTCCGCCGAGGACGGCGTCGAATGGATCCGCTGGATCGACGTGACGCCGCAGAGCTGGCAGCTGCAGGCGTCGCCGCTGTCGATCGCCGACATCTTCCGCCGGCAGGTCGAGTCGACCGCGCGCACGTGGATCTTCACGTCGGCGACCCTCGCGGTCGGCAGCGACTTCTCGCACTACACGGGTCAGCTCGGCCTCACCGACGCCGCGACCGGTGCGTGGGACAGCCCGTTCGACTACGACCGCCAGGCGCTGCTCTACGTCCCGCGCGACTTGCCACCGCCCAACACGCGCGAGCACACCGACGCCGTCGTCGACGCCGCGCTGCCGCTCATCAAGGCGAGCGGCGGCCGCGCTTTCCTGCTGTTCACCACGCTGCGCGCGCTTGCCGGCGCACGCGAGCGGATCGCCGCCGCGTTCGAGCGCGAAGGCCTCGGCTTTCCGCTGCTCGCGCAGGGCGAAGGCTCCAAGAGCGAGCTGCTGATGCGCTTTCGCGCGCTCGGCAACGCCGTGCTGCTCGGCAGCGCGAGCTTCTGGGAAGGGGTCGACGTGCCGGGTGACGCGCTGATGCTCGTCGTCATCGACAAGCTGCCCTTCGCGCCGCCCGACGACCCGCTGCTCGCCGCGCGGCTCGCCAAGCTGCGCGACGAGGGTGGCAACCCGTTCGTCGACTGGCAGCTTCCGCAGGCGGCGATCAGCCTCAAACAGGGCGCCGGCCGCCTCATTCGCACCGAGACCGACCGCGGCGTGCTGATGATCTGCGACCCGCGGCTTACCGACAAGCCCTACGGCAAGCGCATCTGGCAGTCGCTGCCGCCGATGCGCCGCACGCGCGACCAAAGCGATGCGGTGGCGTTCTTCAGCCCTGCGGCACCTGCGGCACCCGCGACACCCGCGACACACGCCGTCGAGACCGCGGAACACCCGGTCGGATAGCGAAGATTCCGGCGTGGCCTTTCGCGTCATCGTGCTCGGCGGCTACGGCCACTTGGGCGGCCGGATTGCGCAATCGCTCGCGGGCGACGATGGCATCGAGGTCGTCGTCGCCGGTCGCGACGCCGCACGGGCGGCCGAAGTGGCAGCGGCGATCGCGCGCGAGTGCGGCAGGCGCGTCGAGTTCGCGGCGATCGACGTGCTCTCCGGCGAGATCGTGCCGCGGCTGCGGCAACTCGAGCCGGCGCTGGTCATTCACAACGGCGGACCCTTCCAGGCGCGCGATCACGCGGTGGCACGCGCGGCGCTCACCGTCGGCGCGCACTACGTCGACTTGGCCGAAGCGCGGCCGTTCGTCTGCGGCATTCGCTCGATCGACGACGCGGCGCGCGCGCGCGACCGGCTGGTGGTCAGCGGAGCGTCGAGCCTGCCGGGCATCAGCTCGGCGGTCGTCGACGCGTTCGCGCACGAGTTCGACGCGTTGACGTCGATCGATTTCGGGATCAGTCCCGGCAACAGGACACCGAAGGCGCGCGCGACGGTGGCCGCCGTCACGAGTTGCGTCGGCAAGCAGTTCGGCGTGTGGAATGGCGGCGCGTGGCAGCCGGCGTACGGCTGGCAGCGCTTGCGGCGATATCGTTATCCGCCCGCGGTGGGCACGCGCTGGCTCGCCGACTGCGACGTTCCCGACCTCGAGCTGTTTCCCGAGCGCTACCCCGGCGTGCAGTCGGTGCGCTTCGGCGCCGGGCTCGAGCTGCCGATCCTGCACTTCGGGCTGTGGTTGCTTTCGTGGCCTTCGCGATGGAACTGGATGCGCCCCCTCGACGCCCATGCGGAGCGCCTGCGCCGCACCGGCGACTGGTTCCACCACTTCGGCAGCGATGCGGACGCGATGCACGTGCGGATGCGCGGCTTTCGCCGCTCGAATCCGCTGGCCATCACCTGGACGCTGGTCGCCGGCCGCGGCGACGGGCCGCAGGTACCGAGCACACCCGCGGTGGTGCTGGCGCGCAAGCTTGCGGCGGGGACGCTCGTCGCACGCGGCGCAATGGCCTGCCTCGGCCTGTTTTCGCTGGAAGAATGCCTGCGCGCGCTCGACCACTTCGACGTGCGCACGACGATCGAGCGCACGCTCGG
>JBDSLT010000158.1:0-6972 GCA_039916265.1 Casimicrobiaceae bacterium
CCGCTCGGCGCGGCGGTGGCGAAGCGCGCCGGCAACACCCCTGACATGCTGACTGCGTAGCGGACCACGACGCTGTCCGGGGCGTCGGCGCTGCCGCCATCGCTGATCACCACGGCGATCGGGCGCGTCATCGCGGAGAAGTCGGCGGTGACGGGGCAGCCGTCCAACATGCGCGCTGCCGTGACGATGCCCGCTCCGGCGTTGGCGAGGTCGAACGCCAGCCGCGATAGCGCGAACTGGGCAACCTGCTGCGCGTCCGCGTCGCTTTGCGCGTTGCGGCGCGTCGCCTCCGACGCGATCACCACACGATGGATGGCGAGCACGATGAAAAGCGCGACGGTCACGCCCACCATGACCTCGACGAGCCCGAACCCGGGCGCCCGAGAAGACGGCGGGCTGCCCATCAGCGACCCCCGACCGTGCCGGAGGTGGCGTAGCCGTGGGGCGTGGCGTCTGCGGGCGAGCGCCACCTGACGGTGACCGCGGCGGTGCGGCTGGACGTCGATGGGCCCGGCATGATCAGCACTTCCGGCGCATATTGCGTCGCAGTGACGCCCGGAAGCCGTTGCGCCTGTGCGACGAGCGCGCGGTAGCCGGCGCCGCCGGCACGCATGTCGTATTCCGCAAAGAGCGTGGTGGCATCCGCCGCCAGCATCCGCGCGAGCGTCGCCTCCGCAAGGTGGCGAGCTTCGACGCGAAAGTGGGCATCGTCGATCTGGCGCGCGGCCCGCGCCTGGAAGCCAACGATGGCGAGGGCAGCCAGCGCGAAGATCAGCGCCGCGACGAGCGCCTCGAGCAGCAGCGCACCGCGCTCGCGCTTCACAGGCAGCCTCCGTCGGGGCGGCTCGTCCAGCAGTCCGGCGTGCGCGTCCAGCCGGTGGGGACGGCGAGCGTCGTGCGCGCGCCGGTCTCGTCGACGGCAAAGGCGAAACCCGCCATGCCGCCGCCCGTGCGGCCGGTAGCGGTGATCCGGTAAGTCGATGCAGTGGCGAGGCAGCCGACGTCGAACGCGTCGCCCGCAGCGCTGGCGGCGGGCGCCACCCCGCAGGCGCCGGCGGTGTCGGCGAAGCTGCGGCGATCGAGGAAATACTGTTCCATCTTCGCCCGGTGGTCGGCGAGGCGCAGGGTGGCGTCGAGCACGCGGCTCCTCGCCACATGGACCGCGTAGCTCGGCACGACCAGCGCCGCGAGGATGCCCACGAGGGTGACGACGACGATCACCTCGAGTATCGTGAAGCCGCGCTCGGTGCGGTGCGATGCCACGCAACGGGGCCGGGTGACGGAGGCGATCATGGACACGCCTCGCCGGTGGCGTCGATGCGCGTGCGCCCGCTGTTGGCGAGAACGACCTTGAGCGCCGCGGCCCCGGGCCGGCAGACGACGAACGAGCCCATCTGCAGCGCGCCGTCGCGGCGACGCGCGTGGCCGAGCGAGGTGTAGGAGACGTAGCGCGCTACCGGGCTGTTGCCCCGGATCGTGATTCCGGGACGCGCCGCCGGCTCGCGCGCCAGCACCGCGGCCACCGCTCCCGGTGGATCCGTGGCCGCGTCGTTGGGAAACGCGAGCCATCCGGCTTCCCATTCTCCGGACGCCGCGCAGGTGACGCGGTCAGCCGACGGGCAGAGATCCACGCGCGCGCCGTGCTTGATCGCCTCGCTTCTCGCACGCGACAGCGCGGAGACCAGCGCCTCGGCTCGCTCGCGCAGCTCGGCGGCGGCGAGCTGGCTGCGCCACGACGGGGCGACGAGCGCGGCGACCAGCGCGACGACGGCCAGGGCGACCGCCAGTTCCACCAGCGTGAATCCCCAGGCGACCCTGCAAGGGACGGCGGCGAGACGGTGCCGACCTGCGGGGACCGTCGCAATTCGGCGTGCGGCGCAGCGGGAGCGGATCGAGCGCATGGACGGATGCTAGGACGCTCCTGGCCGCGCGCTCCATCCTTCCGATGGCTTAGGCCGTGGGTCGACTTGCGAAGGCGCAGGCAAGTGTGCAGCCGTGCCGCTTGACAGCAACTGATTCATGTCTAAAATATTCACTTTGCAACAATATGCCGCGGAGCCCCGCGCCCCGCGCGAAAGACCAACGGCGTGCGCATCCTCTGCATCGGCGGCGGTCCGGCGGGGCTCTACTTCGCGCTGCTCGCGAAAATGGCGCGTCCGAGCGACGTCGTCCGCGTCGTCGAGCGCAATCGCCCGTACGACACCTTCGGCTGGGGCGTCGTGTTCTCCGACCAGACGCTCGGCAATCTCGACGCCGCCGACGCACCCAGCGCCCGCGAGATCGTCGGCGCGTTCAATCACTGGGACGACATCGACGTCCACTTCAAGGGACGCACGATCACCTCCGGCGGCCACGGCTTCTGCGGCATCGGGCGCAAGCGCCTGCTCAACATCCTGCAGCGTCGCTGCGAGGAGATCGGCGTCGAACTCGTTTTCGAGACCGACGTCACCGACGCCGAAGCGGCAGCGAGCGAATTCGGCGCCGACCTCGTGATCGCGAGCGACGGCCTCAACAGCCGCATCCGCCAGAAGTACGCCGCGACGTATGCGCCGGTCATCGACCTGCGCCGGTGCCGCTTTGTCTGGCTGGGGACGAAGAAGAAGTTCGCCGCGTTCACCTTTGCCTTCGAAAAGACGCAGTGGGGCTGGTTCCAGGCGCACGCGTACCAGTACGACGGCGACACGTCGACCTTCATCGTCGAGGCGCCCGAGGAAGTGTGGTGCAGCGCCGGACTCGACGCGATGTCGCAGGCGGAAGGCATCGCGTTCTGCGAGCGTCTTTTCGCACGCTACCTGGACGGCGAACCGTTGATCTCCAACGCGACGCACCTGCGCGGCGCGGCGATCTGGATTCGCTTTCCCCGCGTCGTGTGCGGCGCATGGACGCACCTCGCGTCGATCGACGGGCGCAGCGTGCCGTTCGTGCTGATGGGCGACGCCGCGCACACCGCGCACTTTTCCGTCGGCTCGGGGACGAAGCTCGCGCTGGAGGACGCGATCGCACTCGCTCGCGCCGTCGACTGCAGCTCGGACCTCGCCGCGGCGCTTGCCGCGTACGAAGCCGAGCGCAGCATCGAGGTCCTGAAGATCCAGAACGCGGCGCGCAACTCCACCGAATGGTTCGAGCACGTTGACCGCTACACGGCGTTCGAGGCCGAGCAGTTCGCCTACAGCCTGCTGACACGCAGCCAGCGGATTTCGCACGAGAACCTGCGGCTGCGCGACCGCGGCTTCGTCGCGCGCATGGAGTCCTGGTTCGCGGATCGCGCCGACGGCAGCGCGAAGCCGGTGCCGCCGATGTTCACGCCGTTCACGCTGCGTGGGCTCACCGTCCCGAATCGCGTCGTCGTCTCGCCGATGGCGCAGTACTCCTGCGCCGACGGCATGCCCGACGACTTCTACCTCGTGCATCTCGGCAGCCGTGCGCACGGCGGCGCCGGCCTCGTGTTCACCGAGATGGTGTGCGTGTCCGCCGATGCGCGGATCAGTCCAGGCTGCGCCGGCATGTACGACGACGCCCACCACGCAGGATGGCAACGGATCGTCGACTACGTGCACGCGCGCACGCCGGCGAAGATCGCGCTGCAGCTCGGACATGCCGGCCCGAAGGGCTCGACGCAGCTCGGCTGGGAAGAGGCCGACGCGCCGCTGCCGGCGGGCAACTGGCCGTTGATCGCGCCTTCGGCGATCGCCTACGGCCCGGACAACCAGGTGCCGCGCGCGATGACCCGCGCCGACATGGACCGCGTGCGCGAAGATTTCGTCCGTGCCGCGCGCCGCGGTGCCGACGCCGGCTTCGACTGGCTCGAGCTGCACTGCGCGCACGGGTACCTGCTGTCGGCGTTCCTGTGCCCGCTCACCAACCGGCGCACCGACGAGTACGGCGGCGCGCTCGACGACCGCTGCCGCTATCCGCTGGAAGTCTTCTGCGCGATGCGCGCCGCGTGGCCCGCCCGGCGGCCGATGTCGGTGCGCATCTCGGCGCACGACTGGGCGGAGGGCGGCAACACGCCCGATGACGCGGTGGCGATGGCGCGCCTGTTCAAGGACGCCGGCGCCGATCTCATCGACGTATCGTCGGGGCAGACGACGCGCGCGGCGAAGCCCGTCTACGGTCGCATGTACCAGACGCCGTTTGCCGACCGCATCCGCAACGAGGTCAGCATCGCTACGATGGCCGTCGGCGCGATCTTCGAGCCCGACCACGTCAACAGCATCCTGATGGCGGGCCGCGCCGACCTCTGCGCGCTCGCGCGCCCGCACCTCGCCGATCCCTACTGGACGCTGCACGCGGCGGCGGCGCTCGGCTACGGCGAGATGCCATGGCCCGCCCAGTACCTGAGCGGCAAGCAGCAGCTCGAGCGCAATCTCGCGCGCGCTGCCCAATCGTCAGGCGAGACGTCCGAAGCCAACGGATGAGGACCGAGCCGCCCGATCACGAATCTCGGCTGTCCGAGGCGCACCATGAGTCGCTGCGCCTGTGGCTGCGCCTGCTCACCTGCACGATGCTGATCGAGCAGCGCGTGCGCACAAGGCTGCGCGAGCGCTTCGCGATCTCGCTGCCGCGCTTCGACCTGATGGCGCAACTCGAGCGCAACCCGCAGGGGCTGAAAATGGGCGAGCTGTCGCGCCGCCTGATGGTGAGCGGCGGCAACGTCACGGGCATCACCGATCAGTTGGTCGCCGAGCGGCTGGTGGAGCGCCGCCCGATCGCCGGCGACCGGCGCGCGCTCGCCGTGCGCCTGACGCCCAAGGGCAAGCGCGCGTTCGACGCCATGGCGTCGGCGCACGAGCGCTGGGTGATCGAGATGCTCGCCGGCATGTCGCGCGCGGAGCGCGACCGCCTGCATGCGCTGCTTGGTCGGGTGAAGGACACGCTGCGCGCACAGGACAGGGAAAGCGAGGAAGCCGCATGACGACCCACGAGTCGGCACGACCGCTGCGCGACTACGCGGCCACCCACTTCCTTTGGGAGGCGGGCGCGGACGGCAAGGTGGCGACGGTCACGCTGAACCGGCCCGAAAGGAAGAATCCGCTGACCTTCGCCGCGTACGCCGAATTGCGCGATCTCTTTCGCGCGCTGGCCTGCGCAAGTGACGTCAGGACGATCGTCGTCACCGGCGCGGGCGGCAACTTCTGCTCGGGCGGCGACGTGCACGAGATCATCGCGCCGCTGACGCGGATGGCGATGCCGGAACTGCTCGCGTTTACGCGCATGACGGGCGACCTCGTGCTGGCGATGCGGCGCTGCCCGCAGCCCATCGTCGCCGCGGTCGACGGCGTGTGCGCCGGAGCGGGCGCGATGATCGCGCTCGCAGCGGATCTGCGCCTCGGCACGCCGGCCGCGAAGACCGCGTTCCTGTTTACCCGCGTCGGCCTCGCCGGCTGCGACATGGGGGCCTGCACGCTGCTGCCGCGGATGATCGGGCAGGGGCGCGCGTCGGAGCTCCTGTACACCGGTCGCACGATGACGGCCGCGGAGGGGCGCGACTGGGGCTTTTTCAACCGTCTGGTCGAGCCCGCCGCGCTGCACGGGGAGGCGCAGGCGCTCGCGCGCGGCCTCGCCGACGGTCCCTCGTTCGCGCACGCCATGACGAAGAAGCTGCTCCACCAGGAATGGGCGATGGACGTCGACGCCGCGATCGAGGCCGAGGCGCAGGCGCAGGCGATCTGCATGCAGACCGGTGACTTCCGCCGTGCGTTCGAAGCCTTCGCCGCGCGCAAGCCGCCGGTCTTCGAGGGCAACTGAGCGACGTCATGGACCGGGCGCACCTCGCTTGGCCCTTTTTCGACGGCGAGTATCGCGCGCTCGCCGCGATGCTCGACGGTGTCACGCTGCCGGCCGCGGGCGAGGGCACGCGTGACGGCGTCGACGTGCACTGCCGCGCACTGGTCGCGGCGCTCGGCGGCGCCGGCATCCTGCGTTATTGCGTTCCCGCCGCGCATGGCGGCGCGTTGCCGGCGCTCGACTCGCGCGCGCTGTGCGTCGTTCGCGAGACGCTGGCTTATCGCGACGGCCTCGCCGACTTTGCCTTCGCGATGCAGGGCCTCGGCTCCGGGGCGATCACGCTCGCCGGGTCGGCGGCGCAGAAGGCGCAATGGCTGCCGAGCGTGGCCCGCGGCGACGCGATCGCCGCGTTCGCGCTGTCGGAGCCCGACGCCGGCTCCGACGTCGGCGCGATGACGACGCGCGCGCGCTGCGAAGGTGCCGGCTGGGTCCTCGACGGCTGCAAGACGTGGATCTCCAACGGCGGCATCGCCGACGTCTACTGCGTCTTCGCGCGAAGCGGCGCGGAAACCGGCACACGAGGAATCTCGGCGTTCATCGTGCCCGCGGGCGCGCCCGGCTTGACGGTGGCCGAGCGCTTCGACCTGATCGCGCCGCATCCGATTGCGCGCCTCCAGTTCGCCGGCTGCCGCGTGGGCGCGGACGCGCTGGTCGGACCCGAAGGCGACGGCTTCAAGCTCGCGATGCGCACGCTCGACATCTTTCGCGCGTCGGTGGGCGCGGCTGCGCTCGGCTTCGCGCGCCGTGCGCTCGACGAGGCGACCCGGCACGCGCGGTCGCGCACGATGTTCGGCGGCAAGCTTGCCGACCTGCAATTGACGCAGGCGGCGCTGGGCGACATGGCCACGGAGCTCGACGCCGCGGCGCTCCTCGTCTACAGGGCGGCATGGCAGCGCGATGTCCTGCAGACACGCACGACGCGCGAGGCAGCCATGGCAAAGCTCGCCGCCACCGAAGCGGCGCAGCGCGTGATCGACCAGGCGCTGCAGCTTCACGGCGGACAGGGCGTCGTCGCCGGGGCCATCGTCGAGCGGCTGTACCGCGACATCCGGGCGCTGCGCATCTACGAGGGCGCGTCGGAAGTGCAGCGGCTCATCATCGGACGCGACGTGCTGAGCGAGGTACCGCGGCCGCCGGAGCAACGATGACTCATACGTCGCACATCGACACGTTTGCGCGCGACCA
>JBDSLT010000159.1:0-3945 GCA_039916265.1 Casimicrobiaceae bacterium
AGCTGCGCCGCGAAGTATGGCCGCTGTTCGAGCGCGGCGACATCAAGACAGTGATCCACGCGCAGTTCCCGCTGGCGGACGCGCCGCAAGCCCACGCGCTGATGGAGTCGTCGCAGCACATCGGCAAGATCATGCTGGAGGTCCGTTCGCGCTGATGCGCGCATGACGACACCGCGACCACCGCCTGGGGCCGCGGCCGCTTACGGTCGTGGCGAGCGTCCTCCGGGACGATTCCCGCGCGGACCTTTCGTCGCGTGCGGAGGCTGCGACGAGCGCGATCCACCGCGCGGCGCCTGTGCACGCACGTTCGCGCGTCCATGCGCCTGCTCGCTCTTTCGGCCGTTCGACCGCGAGTTGGCTCCGCCGCTCGCATTCTTCTGTCCGATGCGTGGTTGGCGCTGCAGGATCGGCTGCGCCCGTGCATTCGGATCGGGCGTGAATCCCTCGATCGGCTCGCGCCGGATCGGCTTGCGAATGAGCTTCTCGATGTTGCGCAACATCACGTGCTCGTCTATGCACACGAGCGACAGCGCCTGTCCGCCCGCGCCGGCGCGACCGGTGCGGCCGATGCGATGCACGTAGTCCTCCGGCACGTTCGGCAGCTCGTAGTTGACGACGTGCGGCAGCTCCTCGATGTCGATGCCGCGCGCGGCGATGTCGGTCGCGACCAGCACGCGCAGATCGCCCTGCTTGAATTCGGCGAGCGTGCGCGTGCGCACGTTCTGGCTCTTGTTACCATGCAGCGCCTGCGCGCGCACGCCGTCCGCGACGAGCTGGTCAGCGAGCCGGTCTGCGCCGTGCTTGGTGCGCATGAAGACGAGGACCTGGCGCCAGTCGTTGCGGCGGATCAGCGCGGACAGCATCGCGCGCTTGCGATCCCGGTCGACCGGATGCACGACCTGGTCGACGACGTCGATCGTGGCGTTGCGCGGCGCGACCTCGATCATCGCCGGCCGGTCGAGCAGCGTGTCGGCCAGCTCGCGGATCTCGTCCGAGAACGTCGCTGAGAACAGCAGGTTCTGCCGCCGCTTCGGCAACAGCGCGAAAATGCGCCGGATGTCGCGCACGAAGCCCATGTCGAGCATGCGATCCGCTTCGTCGAGCACGGCGATCTCGACTTGCGACAGGTCGACGTTGCGCTGGCCATGGTGATCGAGCAACCGCCCCGGCGTCGCGACGAGGATGTCGACGCCGCGGCGCAGCCGCGCCGACTGCGAGGCCATGCCGACTCCGCCGATCGCGATGGCCGAAGTCAGCGGCACGTGTTTGCCGTAGGCGCGCACCGAGGATTCGACCTGCGCCGCGAGTTCGCGCGTTGGCGTCAGGATCAGCGCGCGAACCGGTTTGCGCGGTCCGGTGCGCTGCGCCGGGGAGTGCGACATGAGGCGCTGCAGCAGCGGCAGTACGAAGCCGGCCGTTTTGCCGGTGCCGGTCTGTGCGCCGGCCAGAAGATCGCCGCCGGCGAGCACCGCGGGTATCGCCTGGACCTGGATAGGGGTGGGACGGGAATAGCCTTTGTCGGCGACCGCGCGCAACAGCGCCTCGGACAGCCCGAGATTTGCGAATGACATGACAACCTTCGAATGGGTGCTCGGCCATACGCCCGGGAGGGGCGGCCAGTCACAGCCAAACGGATTGAACTTTCAGGCGTCGAAATCGACTGCGGCAAAGGGGACTGGAACAAGGGCCGCAACGACACTATAGCACAGCGTGTCCGCACGCGGACTGCGACGAAGCTGCCTGGGTGGGACTTGCTCGCCCGCTCGCGGAAACGCGCCGAGCTAGGCCCACTTCATCGAGCGAAGTGCAGCCGCAAGCTCCGGCCGCATGATCCACTCGTAGTCGCCGCTGCCCTGATCGTCGTCCCCGGCACGTCCCACCGAAAGCGCGAACCACCATCGGACCGGGGTCTTGCCCGCGCGCGGAGGTGCGTAACCGAGCTTGTCCGCCACCGCGCGGGCGAAGGTACCGTAGGCAAGGCGCGCCGCCGCGACACTCTTGAATCCGAGTTGTTCCTTGAACTGCGCCGCGGTGATCGTGCTCTCCGGCGCGCGGCATTGCGCTTGCAGCATCTGCAGTTGCGTGGGCGAAATGCCCATCCAGTCGCGCGTCGCCAGCAACGCGGCCTTGAACTCGTCGCTGGTGGCGATCGGGTCCGCGATTGCGTAGTCGTTGCTCATGTCGGTCTCCGGTCCTGGCGTGCGTGGAAGGTCAGTGTACGCCACCTTGGCGGTCGCTCCTCGGATGCGCCGGAGCAGGCCGACGCCGTTGCGCTCGCCGGTGGCCCGAGCGAACCGGGCCCGCCGCTCAATAGGTTGCGCGTCCTCCCGATGCATCGAATACCGCGCCGGTCGAGAACGAGCAGTCCTCGCTGGACAGCCAGCACACCATCGCGGCGATCTCGTCGACCGTACCGAAACGTCCAAGCGGAATCTTGGAGAGCATGAAGTCGATGTGCTGCTGCGTCATCTGATCGAAGATCGCGGTGCGCACGGCGGCCGGCGTGACGCAGTTCACGCGGATTTCCGTCTGCGCGAGTTCCTTGCCCAGCGACTTGGTAAGGCCGATCACCGCAGCCTTGGACGCGCTGTATGCGGATGCGTTGGGGTTGCCCTCCTTACCCGCCACCGACGCGATGTTGACGATGCGGCCGTAATTGCGCTCGCGCATTCCCGGCACGACGGCGCGATTGCAATGGAAGACGCCGTGGACGTTCACGTCGAAAACCTTCTTCCACTCGTCGACCGGATATTCCCAAACGGTCTTGTTGGGGCCGGTGATCCCCGCGGAGCACACGAGGACATCGATGCGCCCCAACGCTGCCAGCGACGCGCGCGCCGCGTGATCGACGGCGCCGGCGTCGGCGACGTCGAGCGCGTTCACCATCGCAGCGCTGCCGAGCAATGATCGGGCCGCCTCCAGCGCAGCGGCATCCCGATCCCACAGGGCGACGCGCGCACCGCTCGACGTCAGGCGCCGCGCGACGGCAAGGCCGATCCCGGCGGCGCCTCCGGTGACGACGGCCGTGCGGCCCTCGAAATCAAGCTGGTTCATTACTTCCTTCCTAGCGGTAGACGATGGCGATGCCGAAGACGAGCGCGAGCACGGCGACAATGCCGACGACCCACATCAGCGCGTAGAGCGTATTGCGCGTCTCGCTCTGGAACACGAGGAGATCGTCCACGAGCTCGGCGACCTGGGCGTTGGTGGCGACGGACTCGATCGGCACCGCAGGTTCGTGCGGTACGGTTTCGTTCGTGGTGTCGCCGCGGGCCGGGCCGGGCAGCGCCGCAACGGGCGCGCGGGCGGACTCGCCGCGCATCGCGACCTCGATGGGCAGGATCATCGAAAACTTGGTGATCGGCAGCGTGCGATGCGACTCCGAGTCCCAGACCTTGGTGCGCCCACCGGCGCCCACCCAGTAGGTCATGCCGCGCGTCTCGGTCTTGGAAATGCGCTCGCCGGCATCGATGAAGAATTTGTTCGGCAGGTTGCCGGCGACGGCGACGCGAAGCAACGCCTTGAATTTCTCGGGCGCCATCGCGATGTTGATCTGATACTTCGCCGGCGCGTGCCCGGCGCCCTCACCCGATTCGGCGATGTAGACGAGCGAGCCGACGACGTTCGACCCGTTGCGCGGGGTTTCGTCCTCCTTGCGCTCGCGGATACGCAGCACGCCGGAGAGCGAATCGAGCTTGCCGCCGGTCGCGAACTCGACGGACTCGCTGTCGGCCATGACGACCTTCATCACGAGGACCGTGTCGTTGCTGTCCTCGATGATGAGCCGGGCCTTCGTGGGCCGAAATCCTACCAGCGGCATCTCTTTCCCTGGCCTCGTTGCCGAAGCGGCGGGGCAAATGGGGTCGCGGGGTTTCCCGAACCATGTCTATCCGCGCGATTTTAAGCCATTGCATCGATGGCGCCGCGCGTCCCGACTGACGGCGC
>JBDSLT010000160.1:0-11191 GCA_039916265.1 Casimicrobiaceae bacterium
TCCTTGCCTCGTCGGCGCGCGCCCCCACCTAGCCGCCATGCCACCTGTCACCACCGCGCTCATCGTAGCCAACGTCGCGATCTTCCTGCTGCAGTCGCTCCTGCCGGGCCTGGCCGTCCCGTTCGCGCTCTGGCCGATCGGCGCGTCGGCCGTCGATCCGCGCATCGGCTTCGCGCCCTGGCAGCTCGTCTCCTATGCATTCCTGCACGGCGGGCTCACCCATCTCGCGTTCAACATGTTCGCCATCTACATGTTCGGCAGCGCCGTCGAGCAGGTGTTCGGCGGGCGCCGCTACCTCGTCTACTTCGCGGTGTGCGTCGTGGCTGCCGCGCTCACGCAGCTCGCCGTTGCGGCGTACACCGGCGGCATCTACCCGACGGTGGGCGCGTCGGGCGGGGTCTTCGGCCTGCTGCTTGCCTACGCGATCTATTTTCCCAACAACCGCGTGATGCTGATCTTTCCGCCGATCCCCATGCCGGCGCGCGTATTCGTCATTCTCTATGCAGTGCTGGAGCTTGTCCTCGGCGTCACGAACACGCAGGCGGGCGTTGCGCATTTCGCGCATCTCGGCGGGCTCGCGGGCGGCTGGCTCATGCTGCGCTTCTGGAAGGGCGCCGCGCCGCGCTATCGCCGTTGACGGCGTGCTGCAACGCCCGGTAAATGCGGCAGCGCTATCGCACGGTGGGGGAGCGGTATCATCGCCCCTTTGTCCGCGGGCATCCCCATGAAAATCACGCTGGTGGGATCGCGCTACTTCGGCGCAACGGCGTTCGACGCGATTTGCAAGGAAGGCATTGCGGTCGCGCGGGTCGTCGTGCCGGCCGCCGACGACCGGCTCGCCCAGGTCGCCCAGGCGGGGGGCGTCAAGGTGGTCGTCCTCGACGATCCGAACAACGTTCCCGCGAGCGCGATTGCCGAGGGATCCGAAATCATCGTTGCCGCGCACTCGCACGCGCGCGTCAGCACGGAGGCGCTGGCACGCGCGCGCTTCGGGGGCATTGGCTATCACCCGTCGCTGCTGCCGCGACATCGCGGCATCGCCGCGGTAGAGTGGACGGTGCGCGAGGGCGACCCGATCGCCGGGGGCACCGTCTATCACCTGGCTGAACGGATGGACGCCGGCGCCATCGCCGCGCAGGACTGGTGTTTCGTCAGGAAAGGCGAGAGTGCGCGCGACCTGTGGGAGCGCGCGCTGGCGCCGATGGGATTCCGCCTGCTGGTCGAAGTGCTTCGTGACGTGAAGGCAACCGGAATTCTTCCGGCGAAGCCGCAGGACGAGGCCTTCGCGACGCGCGCGCCGATGATCCCTGCTCCGGCGAACGCGCCGGCGCGCTGATACGAGATCCGACCGATGCGCGTTTTCAATTTCAGCGCCGGGCCCGCGGTGCTCCCCGAAGTGGTGCTGCAACGCGCCGCCGCGGAGATGCTCGACTGGCACGGCAGCGGCATGTCGGTGATGGAGATGAGCCATCGCGGCAAGGAGTTCATCTCGATCGCCGACAAGGCGGAGGCCGACCTGCGTGCGCTGCTCGCCATACCGGCGCACTACAAGGTTCTGTTCCTGCAGGGCGGCGCGATCGGCGAGAACGCCATCGTGCCCATGAACCTGGCGGGCGGATTCAGCGGCGCCGACTACGTCGACACCGGGGAGTGGTCGAAGAAGTCCGTCAAGGAAGCGAAGAAGTACCTGCGCGTGAACGTCGCGGCGAGCGCTGCCGACCAGGGATACGCGTGCGTCCCGGCGCAATCGGCATGGCAGCTTGCGGCAGACGCAGCGTACGTCCACGTGTGCACCAACGAGACGATCGGCGGCGTCGAGTATCAGTGGACGCCGGACACGGGCGATGTGCCGCTCGTCGCCGACATGTCGTCCCACCTGCTTTCGCGCGTCGTCGACGTCGGGAAATACGGCGTGATCTACGGCGGCGCGCAAAAGAACATGGGGCCGGCGGGTCTCACCGTCGTGATCGTGCGCGACGACCTGCTCGATCGCGCGCTGCCCATCACGCCGTCGGCCTTCCACTGGAAAGAACAGGCCGCGGCGGACTCGATGCTGAACACGCCGCCGACGTACGCGATCTATGTCGCCGGCCTGGTGTTCGAGTGGCTGCTCGCGCAGGGTGGCGTTCCGGCGATCGAGCGCGTCAACATCGCCAAGGCGAAGCTTCTGTACGATTATCTCGACGCGTCGTCGTTCTACCGCAACGCGGTCCGCAAGGGCGACCGCTCGCGCATGAATGTCCCGTTCAAGCTCGCCGACGAGGCGCAAGACGGCGCCTTCCTGAAGGGCGCGGAAGAGAACGCGATGGTGCAGCTGAAGGGTCATCGCGCGGTCGGCGGCATGCGCGCGTCGATCTACAACGCCATGCCGCTCGCCGGCGTCGAGGCGCTCCTTGCCTACATGCGCGAGTTCGAGCGCAGGCAGGGCTGATCCCGTGACGAAATTTCAGATCCAGGTCTACAACCAGATCTCGAGTCACGGGCTGCACCGCTTTCCTGCGGCGCGCTTCACGGTGGGCAAGGCGGTCGAGCAGCCCGACGCTATCGTGCTTCGCTCGCACGATCTCAACGGCGCGACGATCCCGCCATCGGTCAAGGCGATCGGCCGCGCGGGCTCCGGCACGAACAATATCCCGGTGGCGGCGCTGTCGAAGCGCGGCGTCCCGGTGTTCAATGCACCCGGGGCCAACGCCAATGCGGTCAAGGAGCTGGTGCTGGCGGCGTTGCTGATCGCGGCGCGCAACGTCGCGCCGGCGCTGGCCTACGTCAATGCGCTGCCGGCGCAGGCGCCGGACCTCGAGCGCCGGGTTGAGGACGGCAAGAAGCAGTTCGCCGGCCACGAGTTGCCCGGCAAGACGCTCGGCATCGTGGGCCTCGGCGCGATCGGCAGCCTGGTCGCCGACACCGCGATCAAGCTCGGCATGAAAGTGACGGGTTTCGATCCCGACATCACGGTCGATGCCGCCTGGCGGCTGCCGTCGAGCGTGCGGCGCGCCCACGGCATCGACGAACTCCTGCGCCACGCCGACTTCGTCACGCTGCACGTGCCGCTGGTCGCCGCGACGCGCGGACTGATCGACGGCAGGCGTCTCGCGCTCCTGAAGCCTGGGGCCGCACTCGTCAACTTTGCCCGCGACGCGATCGTCGACGACGCTGCGGTGGTCGCGGCGCTCCGCGCGCGCAAACTGCGCTATTACCTCTGCGACTTTCCGTCTCCCGCGCTGATCGGCGAGCCCGGCGTCGTCGCGCTCCCGCACCTCGGCGCGTCGACCGAGGAGGCCGAGGAGAACTGCGCGATCATGGTCGTCGACCAGGTGCGCGAGTTCCTCGACAACGGCACCATCGCGAATGCCGTCAATTTCCCCAGCGTCGACATGCCGCGCGAAGCGCCGTTTCGCGTCGGTATCGCGAACGCGAACGTTCCGAACATGGTCGGGCAGATTTCCACGGCCATGGCGAAGGCGGGGCTCAACATCCACAACATGCTGAACAAGTCGCGCGGCGAGATGGCCTATACGCTCGTCGACGTCGACAGCGCCGTCGAGCCCGCCGTCGTCAACGCCATTTCCGCGATCGACGGCGTGCTGTCGGTGCGGGCGATCCCGGCGGAGCCGGCGGCGGATTGAGCGGCGCTGGCCCGCGCGACGCGCGGCGGCGGGTCTGTGGCGCGCTCGCTGTGGGCCTGTGGGCGCTGGTCGCGGAACCCGCGCGCGCAGAGGTGTGGGCCTACGTCGACGCTGACGGGCACGTGCATTTTTCGCCGCGCAAGGTCGACGAGCGCTACCAGCTCTTTTTTCGCGGCGGCTCGAGCCTCGATCCCGCACGCCCCGACGCGGCTGCAGCTGCGCAGCGCGCCGCGCTCGAGCGATCGCCCCTGTACAGGCGCGTCGTGGAACACCCGAACGCGCGCCGCTACGCGCCGTTGATCGAGCGTCACGCCAATGCGAACGGCCTCGACGCGGCGCTGCTGAAGGCGATGGTCGCCGTCGAGTCCGGCTACGATCCGGCAGCCGTGTCGGGCAAGGGGGCGGTCGGCCTCATGCAGGTGCTGCCCGCGACCGGTGCCCGCTACGGCGTCGCCGCAGACGCGCGGGGCGACGTGGCGCAGAAGCTGCTGGACCCGGCGCTCAACGTGCGTATCGGAGCGCGTTACCTGAAGGATCTGTTCGACCTGTTCGCGGGTAACCGGACGCTCGCGCTGGCGGCGTACAACGCCGGCGAGCAGGCGGTGCGGCGCTACGGCAACCAGGTGCCGCCGTACCCCGAGACGCGCGACTACGTCGAACTCGTCGTCCAGTTCGAGGCCTTCTATCGACCCCCGCCTGCGCCGCGACCGCGACCGCAGCGGCCCGCACTCGACCTGCCGGGCAAGCGTCTCGCTGACCCGCCGTCCTGAAGCGTAGAATCGCCGCCGGTCCGACCGCCGGCGCCCAAGGCCGGTCGCGCGCTGCGCGCCGCGCCCGCGGTTCCGGCAGGCTAGCGGCCGGCCGCAGCTTCCGGTGGCGCGCGGGCAGCCACACCCTGCGCGCGCAGCGCGTCGAGCGTTGCGCCCATCGTCAGCGCCTGCGGATCGATCTTCAGATGGAGCAACGCGGGGCCGTCGGCGGCCAGCGCGCGCTCGAACGCTGGTGCGAATTCGGCGGTGCGCGTTACCGTTTCGCCATGCGCGCCGTAGGCTCGCGCCAGCGCGGCAAAATCCGGATTGACCAGCGCCGTGCCGAAGACGCGCGCCGGATAGGTCCGCTCCTGGTGCATGCGGATCGTCCCGAACATGCCGTTGTCGATCACGCAGAAAATCACCGCGAGGCCGTATTGCACGGCGGTGGCCAATTCCTGGCCGTTCATCAGGAAGCAGCCGTCGCCGTTCCACGAGAGCACGAATCGCTCGGGATGAACGGCCTTCGCCGCGACCGCAGCGGGAACGCCGTAGCCCATCGATCCGGAGTAGGGTGCCAGCTGCGAACGGAAGCCCCGATAGCGGAACGCGCGGTGCATCCAACTCGCATAGTTGCCCGCGCCGTTGGTCACGATCGCATCGTCGGGCAGCCGCGCGTCGAGCCAGCGCACGATCTGCCACAGGTCGACGTCGCCGGGAACCGGACGTGGCGCCTGCCAGTGCGCGTATTCGCCGCGCGCCGCGGCGGTCGCCGCGCGCCATTCCGGGCGCGCGAACGATACGTCGGCGCCCAGCGTCGCGCAGAACTCGCCCGGCGTCGCATTGATCGCGATCGCCGGCTGATACACGCGTCCAAGTTCCTCGCTGCCGGGGTGCACGTGGACGAGCGTCTGTCGCGGTAACGGCGCGTCGATCAGCGTGTAGCCCGACGTCGTCATTTCGCCGAGGCGCTCGCCGATGACGAGCAGCACGTCGGCATCGCGCACGCGCGCCGCGAGGCGCGGGTTGATGCCGATGCCGACGTCGCCCACGTAGGCCGGGTGCCGGTTGTCGAGCAGGTCCTGATGGCGGAACGCGCAGGCAACCGGCAGTCCGCTGCCCTCGGCGAGCGCGCGCAGCGCCGTGCATGCGCCGGCGTCCCACCGGCTGCCGCCCGCGATGACCAGCGGATGCCGCGCTCCGGCAAGCGCGGCACGCACCGCGGCGAGCTGCGCGGACGTTGCCGCGAGCGGCGTGGCATCGATGCGCGGCGCGTCGCGGACGTCGGCGCGCGCCACCAGCATGTCCTCCGGCAGCGCCAGCACGACCGGGCCCGGGCGGCCGTTCATCGCCAGCCGGTACGCGTGCGCGACGTATTCCGGAATACGCTCGGCGCGGTCGATCTGCGCGGCCCACTTGGCCACGCCGCCGTACATGCGCCGGTAGTCGATCTCCTGGAAGGCCTCGCGATCGGTCATGTCGCTGCCGACCTGGCCGACGAGCAGGATCAGTGGTGTCGAGTCCTGCGCGGCCGTATGGACGCCGACCGCGGCGTTGGTCGCACCGGGTCCGCGCGTCACCAGCGCGATGCCGGGGCGCCCGGTGAGCTTGCCGTAGGCGTCGGCCATGTACGCCGCGCCCCCTTCCTGCCGACAGACAATGAGTTTCAGGCGCTCGCCGACGTCATGCAGCGCGTCGAGCACCGCCAGATAGCTTTCGCCGGGCACGCCAAACGCATGCGTCGCGCCTTGCGCGAGAAGGTTCGCGACGAGAATTTCGCCGCCGGTGCGAAGGGTCATCGGCAAGGAAGGTCGGGGCGGGGCGGCGACGATTCTACGCGACGCCCCGCACCGGTGGCCCCTATAATCGCGGCCACCGGCACCCCGCCCGTTGTCATGCCGACCTTCGAAACCGTCTACGACGCCTTCTGCTACACGCTCGCCGGCATCCTGCTGGCGCTCGTGACGATGCGCGCGCGGCGCGACCTGCGCGCCGGGTCGGTCCAGATGATCGGGCTGTTGCTGATCGGCCTTGCGCTGCTGTGGTCGCTCTTCCAGTTCGGCGAAGGGCTGGCGAAAGGGCCGCTCGCGGTCACGTTCCGCGAGGTGCTGCTCTTCCTCATCACGGTCGGGTTCGTGCGGATCGCGATCACGTTCCTGTTCCAGACGCTGCTGCGCAAATCGGACATTCCGCGCATCCTCGCCGATGTCCTCTTCGTGCTGGTGCTGATCGCCTATGCGATCTATCGGCTGCACGTGGTCGGCGTCAACCCGCTGTCGCTTGGCGTCAGCGCGACGGCGATCGCCGCCGGCGTCGCGGTGTCGCTGAAGGACGCCCTCACCAACCTGTGGGGCGGCATCGCGGTGCAGCTCGACAACACCGCGCGTATCGGCGACTGGGTGCGCATCGACAACGTGACCGGCCAGATCATTGACATCCGCTGGCGCTACGTGTCGGTCGCGACCAACAGCGGCGAGACGGTGATCATTCCCAACGGGCATCTGGTGCAGAACCGCGTGACCGTGCTCGCGCGGCGCGGTGACCAGCGCATCCCGTGGCGGCGCGAGATCGAGTTCCACGTTTCCTACACGGTGGCGCCGAGCAGGGTGATCGCCGTGGTCCAGGCGGCACTCGCCCGCGCCGAGGTCGCGAACGTCGCGGTGAATCCGCTGATGGTCGTGACGCTGAAGGAGTTCGGCGACAGCGGCATCGGCTACGCGGTCCTGTACTGGCTCACCGACCTGCGCAACGACCTGCAGACCGATTCGCAGCTGCGCATCCACCTGCACGCGGCGCTGGCGCGCGAGAATATCGAGATACCGTTCCCGCATCGCGTGCTGCTGCGCGGCGGTACCCCGGCGGGGCCGGGCGCCACGGAGAAGGCTCTGGCGCAGCGCGTCGGCACGCTGGGCAAGATCGAGCTGTTCGCGCCGCTCACCGATGACGAGCGCCGGGCGCTCGCCACCGAGCTGTCCGGTCGCATGTTCGTGCGCAACGACCTCATCTCGCGCAAGGGCGAGACCGCCGACGCGATGTACGTCCTCGCCGACGGCACCGTCGCGATCTACGGCGATCCCGACGCGGAGACCGGCGCGCGCGCACGCCTCGCGACGCTGACGGCGCCGGCGTACTTCGGCGAAATGGGCATGCTGACCGGGCAGGCGCGCACCGCGAACGTCGTCGCCGAGACCGACGTGCTGTGCTATCGCCTCGACCGCGCCGGTTTCGATGCGATCCTGCGCGCGCGGCCGGAGCTTGCCGACGGGCTGTCGACGGTCGTCGCCAGGCGCCAGGCCGAAAACGATGCGACGCTGCAGGCGGCCGACGCCGACGCGCGGGCGCGGATGGCTGTGAGCCGTGCCTCCGAGCTCGTGCGCAAGATTCGCCAGTTCTTCGATCTCGCGGCCTGAAGCTGCGCTTGGCGGCGCTCCTGGCGCCGCGGCCCGCCTCATCACCCCGTCGCGATATCTTCCCGCTTGAGCAGAAACACGGCGTCGTCGGCCGACGGTGTCGCGAGCCATACGAACGGCAGGCGCGGAAACGTAGCCTCGACGGCATCGCGTCCGTTGCCGACCTCGACCACGAGCGTGCCGCGCGCATTGAGGTAGCGCGGCGCCGCGTCGAGAATTGCGCGCACGGCATCGAGTCCGTCCTCGCCGCCGGCGAGCGCGAGCGCCGGCTCGTGCAGGTACTCCGCCGGCAGCCCGGCCATCGCGTTGGTGGTGACATAAGGCGGATTGCTGATGATGACGTCGTAGCGCTTGTCGTGCAGGTTCGCGAATAGGTCTGAGCGCAGCAGGTTGATCCGGTCCGCGAGGTCGTAGTCCAGCACGTTGCGCTGCGCGATGGACAGCGCGTCGGCGGACAGGTCCGCCGCGTCGACGTCGGCGGCGGGATAGGCGTGCGCCATCAGGATCGCGAGGCAGCCGCAGCCGGTGCACAGGTCGAGCGCACTGCGCACGCCCGCGGCGTCGCCGACGAACGGCGCGAGGCCGTCCGGCAGCAGTTCGGCGATATACGAGCGTGGAATCAGCACGTGGGGGTCGACGTGGAAGCGGAATTCTCCGAGCCACGCCTCGCCGGTCAGGTAGGCCGCGGGCATGCGCTCGTCGATGCGGCGCGCGAACAGCGCCGCCAGGTCGCTGCACTCGGCGGCGGTGAGGTGCGCGTCGAGGAAGGGCTCGAGGCGGTCGAGCGGGAGGTGCAGCGCGTGCAGGATGAGATACGCCGCCTCGTCGTATGCGTTGGTCGTGCCGTGGCCGAACACGAGTTTCGCCTCGCCGAAGCGCGATACCGCCCAGCGCAACCAGTCGCGCAGCGTGGCGAGTTCGCGTTGGGGCGTCCCCCCGGCGTTCACGCGAGCAGCCGCTCCAGGATGCGCCGGTAAATCGCGGCGAGCGGTTCGAGGTCGGCGATCGCGACGCACTCGTTCAGCTTGTGAATCGACGCGTTGACCGGGCCGAGCTCGACGATCTCCGCACAGACGTCGGCGATGAATCGTCCGTCGGAGGTCCCGCCGGTGGTCGACAGCGCGGGCCGGCGCCCGACCGTGTCGAAAATGCTGGCGGCGGCGACCTCCACCAGCTTCCCGCGCGCGGTCAGAAACGGCTTGCCGTAGCCGGTCCACTCGACCGTGCAGTCGAGATCGTGCCGGCGCAGGAGGGCATCCAAGCGCGCTGCCAGGGATTCGCGCGTGCTTGCGGTCGAATAGCGGAAGTTGAACATCAGTGTGAGCGCACCCGGAATCACGTTGGTCGCGCCCGTGCCCGCCTGGATGTTCGAGCACTGGAACGTCGTCGGCGGGAAGTGCTCGTTGCCGTCGTCCCAGCGCGTGGCCGCGAGCTCGGCGAGCACCGGGGCCGCGAGATGGATGGGGTTCTTCGCGAGATGCGGATAAGCGATGTGACCCTGGACGCCACGCACGGTGAGCGTCCCGGACAGCGTGCCGCGCCGCCCGTTCTTGATCATGTCGCCCAGCACCTCGACCGACGACGGCTCGCCGATCACGCAGTAATCGATCCTCTCGCCCGCAGCGGCGAGGCGCTCGACGACGCGAACGGTGCCGTCGGCCGACGGTCCTTCTTCGTCGGAGGTCACGAGGAAGGCGATCGATCCGCGCGGCGCCGCGCACGCGGCGAAGAAGGCTTCGGTCGCGGTCACGAACGCCGCCAGCGAGGCTTTCATGTCTGCGGCACCGCGGCCATAAAGAAATCCGCCGCGCTCGACGGGATCGAATGGATCCGAGTCCCACTGATCGAGCGGTCCGGTCGGCACGACGTCCGTATGGCCGGCGAAGCAGATGAGCGGGCGCGCGTCGCCGCGCCGTGCCCAGAGATTGGTGACGCCGTTGACGGCGATCGTCTCGCTGCGAAAGCCCAGCGGCGCGAGGCGCGCCGCGATGACCTGCTGGCAGCCCGCGTCGTCAGGCGTCAGCGAACGGCGTGATATCAGTTCGCGCGCGAGGGCGAGGGTGGGTCGCGCGGCAGTGTCCATCGGCGATCTTAGCAAAGCACGCTGCGTGCACGCCGCTCAGTGGGGGTGATTCAGCAGCTCCGGGTTGATAGTCATGCCGGTGAAGTCCGCGGAGGTGGCCGATTGGAGGTCCTTGTCGCCGGCTCGCTCCTTCATCGACTCGACCCGTGACGAAGGCGCGTTCTGATTGATCTGCCACGCGAGGTTGGTCGGCGAGTCGGCGGCGCTCATCGCCTCGTCGTAGCCGATCTGGCCGTCGAGATAGAGCCGGCACAGCGCCTGCTCGAAAGTCTGCGAGCCGGGATAGAGCGACTGCTCCATCGCCTCCTTGATCTGCACGAACTCGCCGTTCTTGATGAGGTCGGCGATAAAAGCGGTGTTGAGCAGGATCTCGACGGCGGGCTGCTGGACGCCCTCCTTGTTGCGGACGAGCCGCTGCGAAATGATGGCGCGCATGCCGATCGACAGGTCGTTCAGCAAGGCGGAGCGCGCATCGTGCGGAAACATGTTGATGATCCGCGACAGCGCGTGGTAGCTGTTGTTCGCGTGGATCGTCGACAGGCACAGGTGGCCGGTCAGCGTGTGGATCAGCGCCGCCTGCATCGTGTCCTTATCGCGGATCTCGCCGACCATGATGAGGTCGGGCGCCTCGCGCAGCGCATTGGCGAGCGCCGTGTGGTAATTGAGCGTGTCAACGCCGATCTCGCGCTGGTTGACGATGCTCTTCTTGTGCTGGAAGAGGTACTCGATCGGATCCTCGATCGTCAGGATGTGACCCGACTGGGTGTTGTTGCGATGGTCGATCATCGCAGCCAGCGTGGTCGACTTGCCCGAGCCGGTGGCACCGGCGATGAGCACGAGGCCGCGCTTCTCCGCCACGATGTCGAGCAGCACGCGCGGCAGCCTCAACGCCGCGAACGGCGGGATGTTGCTGCGCACGTAGCGGATCACCATCGAGATCGTTCCGCGCTGGCGGAAGATGTTGATCCGGTAGTTGCCGTAGGCGCCGTCCAGGTGCGAGAGGTTCATCTCGAGTTCGTTCTCGAACTCGCGCGCCTGCTCCTTACTCATCAGCTCGTAGGCGATCCGGCGGACGGTCTCGACATCCATCCGCTGGGTGGTGACCGGGGAGACGAGGCCGTTGATCTTGATGTTGATCGGCGCGCCGCAGGTGATGAAGATGTCCGACGCCTGCTTTTCGGCCATCAGCTTGAAATACGGATCGAGGTACATGGCGGGGCCTTCGCAGCTAGAATGGGTCGGCGGTACGGTGGCATCGTACCTGAGGTTTCAATGATAATCTCATGAATTGGCGGCGTTTTGGCGGCGGCGTCGTACAGGGCC
>JBDSLT010000161.1:0-6083 GCA_039916265.1 Casimicrobiaceae bacterium
CAGCATGAGCGCGGCGATCGCGTAGTCGAGCGCGTGCGCGGTCACCGCGCCGAAATCCTCGCGCGGATGCGCGGGTGTGGCCATCAGCGATTGCAACCACGAGTACTCGAGCTGCTTGGTGCGCCAGAGTCGCGACAGCGCCGCACCGTTGCTCGGCGCAAGCGTCTCGGCGAGTGCGGCGACCGAGTTGACGTCGAACAGCGTCCCATAGGCATCGAATACGAAGGCGTCGAGTGGAGGTGTCATGGTCATCGCAATGAATGCGTCGGTGGCGCGCGATCCGCTGCGCAAACGAATTGCGCACGCTGCGTTCGCACAAAAAAAGAGGGGTTACACTTGCGCGTAACCCCTTGGTTCATTTGGTGGGCGGTAGAGGTTACGATCCTCTGACCCCTGCCGTGTGAAGGCAGTGCTCTACCGCTGAGCTAACCGCCCCGCGAACCCAGACAGGAGACGCGATTTAATCACAGCGGGAGAGGTGCGGCAAACCGGCTTTGGGAAGCTGTATAGGCCTGTACAGGACACAAATGCACAATACTGGTGCGCCAGCGCCCCGTGGTGAAACGCCGGTGGGGGCTTCGGCGCCGCCACCGTATCTAACCGCCTGCCCGGCAAGGCTTTCGCGCCGTGGCTTGAGCCTTGCTTGACCGCAGCGACCCTGGATTAGGTCTTCGCATGTCCCGCCTCCCCTACGATGAAATGCGCACCGAAGACGGTCCGGTGCGGGTCCATTACCGCGCTTTCGCGGACTGGCTCGACCGCACGGCGCAGGAACGCATCGCGCAGAAGCGCGGCGAGGCCGAGCGAGCGTTTCACCGCGTCGGCATCACCTTCGCGGTCTACGGCGAAGACTCCGGCACCGAGCGCCTGATTCCCTTCGACATCGTTCCGCGAATCATTCCGGCGGAGGAATGGCGGATGCTGGAGGCGGGCCTGAAGCAGCGCGTGCGCACGCTGAACCTGTTCCTGCACGACATCTATCACGAGCAGGCGATCCTGAAGGCGGGCATCGTGCCCGCCGAGCGCGTCCTCGGCAACGCGCAGTACCGGCGCGAAATGGCCGGCATGGACGTCGCCGGCGGCATTTACGCGCACATCGCGGGCGTCGATGTCGTGCGCGCCGGCGCCGGCGAGTACTTCGTGCTGGAGGACAACCTGCGCGTGCCGTCCGGCGTTTCCTACATGCTCGAGAACCGCAAGATGATGATGCGGCTGTTTCCGGAGCTGTTCGCCACGCGTTCGATCCGGCCCGTCCAGCATTACCCCGACCTGCTGCTCGAAAACCTGCGCGCGGTGGCGCCGGCAGGCGAGGAGCGGCCGACCGTCGCGGTGCTGACGCCGGGCGCCTACAACTCGGCGTACTTCGAGCACGCGTTTCTCGCCCAGCAGATGGGCGTCGAGCTCGTCGAGGGCATCGACCTTTTTGTCCAGAACGACACGGTCTTCATGCGCACGACGCGCGGCCCGCAGCGCGTCCACGTGATCTACCGGCGCGTCGACGACGACTATCTCGATCCGCTCGCCTTCCGGGAAGACTCGATGCTCGGCGTCCCGGGCCTGTTCGGCGCGTACCGCGCCGGCCGCGTGACGCTCGCCAACGCCATCGGCACGGGGGTGGCCGACGACAAGTCGATCTATCCGTACGTGCCGGACATGGTGCGCTTCTATCTCGCCGAGGAGCCGATCCTCAACAACGTTCCGACGTACATGCTTTACCGACCCGCAGACCTGAGCCACGCGCTCGCGCACCTGGCCGAACTGGTGGTGAAGGAGGTGCACGGCGCCGGCGGCTACGGCATGCTGATCGGGCCGGCGGCGACCAAGGCCGAGCTGGAGGCGTTTCGCGCCCGCATCCTGGCCTCGCCGGACAAATACATCGCGCAGCCCACCCTCGCGCTGTCGACATGCCCGACCTTCGCAGAAGCCGGCCTCGCGCCGCGCCACGTCGACCTGCGGCCCTACGTGCTGTCCGGTGCCGACATCGATCTCGTTCCCGGCGGCCTCACGCGGGTCGCGCTGCGCGAAGGGTCGCTGGTGGTGAACTCGTCGCAGGGCGGGGGCACGAAGGACACCTGGGTCCTTGCCGAATAGCCGCCAGCAAGGACGCCGACAAGGACCCGCACCGATGCTCTGCCGCACCGCCAACGAGCTGTACTGGATGGCCCGCCATATCGAGCGGGCCGAGAACACCGCGCGCCTGCTCGACGTGACCTACCGCACGTCGCTGCTGCCCTACGAAGTGCGCGAGCCCGGCACGGCGTGGGCCGAGCCGTGGGCGGTGCCGCTCGTCACGTCGGGCCTCGCCACCGCGTACTACGAGCGCAATCCGGAGGTCGACGCCGGCGCGGTGCTGAAGTACATGATCCTCGACGCGGCCAACACGTCGTCGATCTTCTCCTGCCTGCGCGCCGCGCGCGAGTCGGCGCGCTCGGTGCGCGGCGCCATCACCTCGGAGATGTACGAGGACCTCAATTCCGCCTGGTTCGAGATGCGCGGCTACGACTACGGCCGGATCGAGGCGGGGGGCGTCTCGGACTTCCTCGACTGGGTGAAGATGCGCTCGCACCTGTTCCGCGGCGTGACCTTCGGCACGATGCTGCGCGACGAGGCCTATCATTTCATCCGGCTCGGCACGCATCTCGAGCGCGCGGACAATACCGCGCGCATCCTCGACACCAAGTATCACATCCTGCTGCCGTCGGCCGCCGACGTCGGCGGCGCGGTCGACTACTACCAGTGGCAATCGCTGCTGACGTCGGTGTCGGGCTTCGAGTCCTATCGCAAGATCTACAGCGACGTGATCACCCCCCTGCGCGTCACCGAGCTGCTGGTGCTGCGCGACGACATGCCGCGCTCGCTCCACAGCTGCATGAACTTCATCTTCGATACGCTCGAAGTGCTGTGCGACGAGCACAGCCGCGAGCTGTCGCGCAAGGCGGGCGAGCTGCATGCGCGCCTGCACTACGCGCGCACCGAGGACATCATCCGCTTCGGGCTGCACGAGTACCTGATGGATTTCGTCGAGCGGATCGCCGCGCTGGGCAACGATGTCAGCCGCGTGTTTCTGGTCCCGACCGCCTGATGAGGCCCTTGCGTCAACCTCCGGCGCCGCCCCATCCGGTAGAATCGTCCCTTTTTTCCGCGCGCCACACACATGACTTATTGCGTAGCGATGTCGCTCGATTCGGGAATGATCTTCGCGTCGGATTCGCGCACCAATGCCGGGGTCGACCAGATAGCCCGCTTCTCGAAGATGCGCGTTTTCCATCGGTCCGGCGACCGCGTGATCGTCACGCTGTCGTCGGGCAACCTGTCGATCACGCAAAATGCGGTGAACGTGCTGCAGCAGCGCGCGCGCGCCGGCGACAAGGTGCCCAACCTGTGGAACGCGGAATCGATGTTCGACGTCGCGGCGCTGCTCGGCGAGGCGCTGCGCGAGGTGAAGACGCGCGACGGGCCGTATCTGCTGCAGAACAACATCGACTCGTCGGCGAATTTCATCGTCGGTGGCCAGGTCCGCGGCGAGCCGCACCGGCTCTTCGAGGTGTACTCGGAAGGCAACTTCATCGAGGCGACGCCCGACACCTGCTACTTCCAGATCGGCGAATCCAAGTACGGCAAGCCGGTGATCGACCGGGTCGTCAACCGGCGCACGTCGCTGATCGACGCCACCAAGTGCACGATGGTGTCGTTCGACTCGACGATGCGCTCGAACATCTCGGTCGGCCTGCCGATCGATCTGCTCGTCTACGACATGGATTCGCTGGAGATCCGGCTGCAGCGGCGCGTCGACGAGTCCGACCCCTATTTTCAAATGGTGCATACGCAATGGGGCGAGGGCCTGCGCCGCGTGTTCGCCCAACTGCCCGACCCCGACTGGGTATGACCGCCCCCACGCTCACGATGTTCGCTGCCCCCGAAGGAGGAGCACGCCTCCCTTGGGACGGCCCGGCGGGAGGCTTGACGACCCCCACGCTCACGTTGTTCGCTGTTCGCTGATCCGCCGATGGCGATCCGCGTCGCGCTGCTGCATCGGACGACCTACCGCTTCGATCGCCAGGTCGGCCTTTCGCCGCACGAGATCCGGCTGCGGCCGGCGCCGCACTGCCGCACGCCCATCCTGGGCTATTCGCTCACGATCGACCCGTCCCACCATTTCCTGAACTGGCAGCAGGATCCGTACGGCAACTGGGTCGCGCGCCTCGTGTTCACCGAGCGCAGCGATCACCTGTCGATCACCGTCGACCTGACGGCCGACCTGACGGTCATCAACCCCTTCGACTTTTTCGTCGAGCCCTACGCGGAGAAATACCCGTTCGCTTACGCGCCCGCGCTCGCCAAGGAACTGATCCCGTTCCTCGAGACCGCGCCGCTGGCGCCGCGCCTCGCACAATGGATCGACGCGTTCCGCGCGACGATCCGTCCCGACGAGCTGACCGTCGACATGGTCGTGCGCCTCAATGTGCAGCTCCAGCGCGAGATCCGGTACCTCGTGCGGATGGAGGCGGGCGTGCAGTTGCCGGAAGTTACGCTGGAGCGCGGCTGCGGTTCGTGCCGCGACTCGGGATGGCTGCTCGTCCAGGTGCTGCGGCATCTCGGCATCGCCGCCCGCTTCGCTTCGGGCTACCTGATCCAGCTTGTGGCCGACGTGAAGCCGCTCGACGGTCCGTCCGGTCCCGAGCGCGACTTCACCGATCTGCACGCGTGGGCCGAGGCCTTCATTCCCGGCGCCGGCTGGATCGGCTTCGACCCGACCTCCGGACTGCTGGCCGGCGAAGGGCACCTGCCGCTCGCCTGCACCGCGGACCCGGGCAATGCCGCGCCGGTGATCGGCTACACCGACGTCTGCGAAACGCAGTTCGACTTCACGATGCAGGTGACGCGCATCCACGAGGATCCGCGCGTCACCAAGCCTTACACGCAGAGCCAATGGGAAGCGATCGACGCGCTGGGCGAACGCGTCGACGCCGATCTCGCAGCGGGCGACGTACGCCTGACGCAGGGGGGCGAGCCGACTTTCGTGTCCATCGACGACATGGAAGGCGCCGAGTGGAATTACGTGGCGATGTCGCCGAAAAAACGCGATCTCGCGGAGACGCTGCAGCGGCAATTGAAGCGTCTTTTCGCTTCGGGCGGCCTGCTGCACCAGGGCCAGGGCAAGTGGTATCCGGGCGAGCCGCTGCCGCGATGGGCGCTCGGCATCTTCTGGCGCACCGACGGCGAGCCTTTGTGGCTCGACGACGCGCTGCTCGCCGATACGACCCGGCCCGGCAGCACGACGCAGGTCGGCATGGGCGAGTTCGCACAGCGGATCGCGACCGCGCTGGGGTTGCCGCCCGCGTACCTGCTGACCGCGTACGAGGACGTCCCGAAACTGCTGGAAAACGAAGCGGTGCTCCCGGTCGACGTCGACCCGTTCGGCGCTGACCTGACGCAGCCGGGGGAGCGGGCGCGGCTCGCGCGGCTCCTGAAGGCGGGCCTGGACACGCCCGCGGGCCTCGTCCTCCCGCTCAAGGCCAGCGTCGAATCGGCCGGCGTCATCGCCTGGGAGACGAGCCGGTGGCCGCTGCGGCGCGAACGGCTCTATGCGGTGGCGGGCGATTCGCCGCTGGGACTGCGGCTGCCGCTCGCATCGTTGCCCGAGAAGCCGGAAGACGACGACGATCCGCCGCTGGATCCGTTCGCGCCGCAGGACGTGCTGCCCGCGCGTCGATCGTTGAAGGCCGGCGTCGGGCGCGCCCGTGGCGATGCGCCGCGCGAGGTGATCCGCACGGCGCTCACGCTCGAGGTGCGCGGCGGACACCTCCACATCTTCATGCCACCGCTGGTGCGCATCGAGGCGTATGCGATGCTGCTCGTTGCAATCGAGGACGCGGCGCGGGCGCAGGCGCTCGCGGTGGTGATCGAAGGCTACGCGCCGCCGCGCGACGCGCGCGTCAGGGCGCTGCTGGTGACGCCCGACCCGGGCGTGATCGAAGTCAACATCCATCCGGCGTCGTCGTGGCGCGAGCTGATCGCGACGACGACCAAGCTCTACGAGGAGGCGCGGCAGACGCGCCTCGCGACCGAGAAGTTCATGCTCG
>JBDSLT010000162.1:0-16762 GCA_039916265.1 Casimicrobiaceae bacterium
CCTCCTGGCCGACGCGGTTGGAATCGTAGGCCACCTGCGCGGAAACGACCGCCTGCTCGAATGCTTTCACCGACGCTGCGGCGCTGTTGACGCCCGAGAATCCTGTCTGTGCGTTGAACAGCGCGACACGGCGCGCGACTTCGAGGTTCTGCCGCGCGTTGTCCTGCTGCGCGATCGCCTGGCGTATTCGCGAGTTGATCAGGCCGCCTTGATAGATCGGCACGTTGAGCTGCACGCCGATCTGGCGCTGACGCAAGTCGAAGCCGTTGGAAAAGTTCGCGGCGCCGCTGCCGACCTGGTGGCTGTAGCTGCCCACGAGGTCCACCGTCGGCAGGTGTCCCGCCTTCTGGCGGTCGATTTCGAGCGTCGCGATGTCGACGTTGTAAGAGGCGATCTTGACCGTGATGTTGTCGGCGAGCGCGCGATCGACCCAGGAGTCGGCGGAATTGGGCTCGGGCAGCACCGGCTCGAAGCCGCGGCCGAGGCGCTTCAGCGGCGGCGGCGTGCGGCCGATAATCGCCCGCAGCGCCGTGCGCCTGTTGTCGAGGTCGTTGCGCGACGTGATCTCCTGCGCAGCGATCGAGTCGTACCTCGCCTGCGCCTCGTTGGTGTCGGTGATCGTCGCGACGCCGACCTCGAAGTTGCGCTTGGCCTGCGCGAGCTGCTCGGAAACCGCGGACTTCTGGCTGTCCGCCAGTTCGACGTTGAACTCCGCGAGGAGCACGTCGAAGTATGCGATCGCCACGCGCAGGATCAGGTCCTGCTGCACCGAAGACAGCGTGTAGTCGGCCTGCGCGACCTGCTGTTTCGCCTGGTCGTACGCGACCTTGTTCTGCACGCGGAACAGCGGCTGCGATGCCGACACCGAGAGCTGGCCCAGCGCGTAGTTGCGGTTGTTGATGTCGAGCGGCGGGCTGCTGCGGACGTGCTCGTTCAGGTTGTTGACGTTGGCCGAGCCCGCGGCGTTGACGTTGGGCAGCAGCCCGGCGCGCGCTTGCGGCACGAACTCCTGCACGGCGTTCCACGTTGCACGCGCGGCGGCGAGCGTCGGGTCGTTCACTTGCGCCTCGCGGTAGATCTGCAGCAGGTCCTCGGCGCGCGCGGGCGCGGTGGCGCACAGTGCGGCGAGCGCGAGCCCGACGGAGAAGGCGGCGGTGCGAAGCATGGGGAAGGGAGGAGCTTTCATGGATGGAAGACAGGTCAGAATTCGAAGCGCGCGGGCTGCGCAGCGTTGAACAGCGGCGCCACGACGGTCTCGAAGAGGTCGGTGACGATGCGCGAACCCGGTACGGCCAGCCGGACGAGTCGCGCGCGCATGGCGGGCGCGTCGCCGACGATCGCAAAGATGCGCCCTCCCGGCTTAAGCTGTTCGATGAAGCGCTCGGGAAGGATCGGCGACGATCCGGTCAGCACGATGGCGTCGAACTGGCCGCTGCCCCACCCGCGCGCGCCGTCGCCGGTTTCGACGCGGACATTGGCGAAGCCCGCGTAGGCGACGCGGGCCGCGGCGGATACCGCGAGGCCATTGTCGATCTCGACGCTGCGCACGCCGGCGGCGACGCTCGCGAGGAGCGCGGTGAAATAGCCGCTGCCGGTGCCGATTTCCAGCACTTCGTCCGTACGCGTCAGCTTCAGTTCCTGCAGCACGCGCGCCTCGACCTTGGGCGTCCACATCGACGTGCCGTTGCCAAGCGGAATCTCCAGGTCGGCGAACGCGATCGTGCGGAACTGCGGCGGCACGAATTCCTCGCGCCGGACCGCGAACAGAAGGTCCAGCACGCGCTGGTCGAGCACCTCCCACGTGCGGATCTGCTGCTCGACCATGTTGAATCGCGCCTGCTCGAAGTCGAATGCGCCCATTGCGCCTCCCTGCTTCAGAATGCTGCTAACTGACCGCGGGTCATTATAACAAAGCGGTCCCTTTTTACGTGCGCCCCGAAACGGACTGTTGCGCTTCGATTCAATCCAGCGTCCGCCGATAGCGCAGCAGCGCGACGACCGCGACCGCCAGCATGAACGCGGCGATCGGCCACAGGTGCGGCGCGACGTCAGCCATCCCGTTGCCCTTCAGGAGGATGCCGCGCACGATCCGCAGGAAATGCGTCAGCGGAAAGACCTCGCCCACCGCCTGCGCCCAGCCCGGCATGCCGCGAAACGGGAACATGAAGCCGGACAGCAGCAGCGAGGGCAGGAAGAAGAAGAACGTCATCTGCATCGCCTGCAGCTGGTTGCGCGCCACCGTCGAGATCGTGAAGCCCAGCGCGAGCAGCGACGCGATGAACAGCACCATCGCGGCGAACAACAGCGCGAGGCTGCCGATCATCGGCACGTCGAACAGAAGCCGTGCCGCGCCGAGGATGATCGTCGCCTGCACGAAGCCGACGAGGATGAACGGCGCGATCTTGCCCGTCATCACCTCGAGCGGCTGCGCGGGCGTCGCGAGCAGGTTCTCGAGCGTGCCGCGCTCGCGCTCGCGGGTGATCGCGAAGGCCGTCATCATCACCATCGTCATCTGCAGGATCACGCCGAGCAGGCCCGGCACGATGTTGTATTGCGTGATGCCCTCGGGGTTGTAGCGTCGCTGCACGACGACGTCGAAGGGCGCCGCGTCCGGCGCGAGGCGCGCCAGCGGGCCCGTCAGGTCGTGCCGCAACACGGTTGCGGAGAGCTGGTTCAGCGCCGCGAGCGCGTTGCCGGTCGCCGCGGGGTCGGTCGCGTCGGCGGCGACGAGCAGCGACGGGCGCTCGCCGCGCTCCAGCCGGCGCGAGAAGTCCGGCGGAATCACCACGGCGAACTGGACGTCGCCCCGCTCGATCAGGCGGTCGGCACCGGCCTCGCCGGCGGGCACTTCGGTGACGGCGAAGTAGCGCGTGTTCTCGAGTCCGCGCACCAGGCTGCGCGAATACGCGCTCTTGTCGTAGTCGACGACCGCCGTCGGCAGCGCTTTCGGGTCGCTGTTGATCGCGTAGCCGAACAGGATGAGCTGCAGGATCGGGATGCCGACGATCATCGCGAACGTCAGGCGGTCGCGACGCATCTGCACGAATTCCTTCAGCATGATCGCCGTCACGCGTGCAAGCGAGAACCGCTCGCCCGGGGCGCGCCGCGGGCGTCGCGGCGCGGCGGCGGCGGGGACGACGCTGGCGGCGCTACTGGACATTGTCCTTAGCCTCCCGCATGAGGCTGATGAAGACGTCCTCGAGCGAGGGCTCGGCCCGCGTGCAGATCAGCGCGGGCTGCGCGCGCGCAGGCGCCAGCGCGGCCTCGAGGGCCGCGGCATCGTGGCCCGAAACGTGCAGCGCGGTCCCGAAGGGGACGACGGTCTCCGCCGCCGGATTCGCGCGGAGTTCGCGCGCGACGAGCGCCAGCGCACGGGCGTCGTCGGTATCGTCGGGATCGCGCAGCGCGACGACCCACGTCGACAGCCCCGAGTGCTCGATCACCTCGTGCACGGAGCCCTGCACCAGCAGCCGCCCGTACGCAAGATACGCGAGCTGGTGGCAGCGCTCGGCTTCGTCCATGTAATGCGTCGTCACCAGCACCGTCATGCCTTCCGCCGCCAGGTCGTGGATCTGCTCCCAGAAGTCGCGCCGCGCCTTCGGGTCGACGCCCGCCGTCGGCTCGTCGAGCAGAAGCAGTTGCGGCGAATGCAGCAGGCAGGCGGCAAGCGCCAGGCGCTGTTTCCAGCCGCCGGAGAGCGTGCCTGCGAGCTGCTTGCGGCGCGCGGCGAGCCCGAGACGCTCGATCGCGCGTGCGACCGCATCGCGACGTTGCGGCACGCCGTACATGCGGGCGACGAAGTCGAGGTTCTCCTGGATCGACAGGTCCTCGTACAGCGAGAAGCGCTGCGTCATGTAGCCGACTTCGCGCTTGATCGCGGACGCCTCGGTACGGATGTCGTGGCCAAGGCAGGTTCCTTCGCCCGCGTCGGGCGTCAGCAGCCCGCACAGCATGCGGATCGTCGTCGTCTTGCCGCTGCCGTTGGGCCCGACGAAGCCGAAGATCTGCCCGCGCTCGACGCGGATCGCGAAGTCGTCGACGACGGCGCGACCGTCGTAGCGCTTGGTCAGGCCGCGGACGTCGATCGCCGGCGACGGCATTACTTCACCGCGCGGTCGAGCGCGACTTCGACCGGCAGCCCGGGATGCAGCGCCGCTTCGGCCGCGTCGGGGCGAGCCTCGACCAGGAAGACGAGCTTGGCGCGGTTCTCGCGGCTGTAGATGACCGGAGGCGTGTACTCGGCCTGCGGCGAAATGAAGCTGACCTTCGCGGCGACGTCGCGCGCGCAGCCGTCGCAGCGGACCGTCACCGCCTGGCCCGTCCGCAGCGCGGCGAGCTGCGGCTCCGGGACGAAGAAGCGGATCTTGACGTTGGCCGGCGGCAGCAGCGACGCGACCGGCGCGCCCGCGCCGACGAACTCCCCCTCGCGGTAGTAGGTGTCGTTGACGATGCCGCCCGCCGGCGCCGTCTGCGTCTTCTGGTCGACGCGCCACTGGGCCTGCGCGAGCGAGTCGGTGGCCGCCTTGACCTCGGCGCGCGCTGCGGCGATCTCGTCGGCACGCGCCGGCAGGTTGGCCAGCGCAACCTGCGCGGAGAGCTCGGCCACGCGCGCGCGGTCGCCGTCGCGCCTGGCGAGCGCTTCGTCGAGCTTCTGCGGCGGCAGGAACTTGTCGGCGACGAGCTTGCGCGCACGCTCGAGGTCGGCTTCGGCCTGCCTGAGCGCCGCCTGCGCCTGAGCGACCTGCGCGCGCACCGCGGCAATCTCCGGCGGGCGCTTCGCTTTCTCGAGATCGGCGAGCGCGGCCTGCGCCTTGCGCACGCGCGCCTCGGCTTCCCCGCGCGCGGCGCTCTCCTGCGCGCTTTCGAGCACGAACAGTGGCGCGCCCGCAGCGACGCGGTCGCCCTTTTTCACCGAGAGTTTCGCGAGCATTCCGGCCAGCGGCGCGCCGACGCGCACGTAATCGGCCTCGACGTATCCGGGATAGCCGGAGGGCGGTGCGTCCTGGCATCCGGCCACGACAAAGGCGAGGGCCAATCCGGGCAGAACGCTGCGTTTCATCGTTGACGTCCTTTGCGCGAAAGGGGAACTCGCGGCGGTTGCGACGGCGCCAGCCCCGCGAGCGCGCAGTCGACCCGCTCGGCGATGGCGGCGTCCGATGCGACGATCGCCGCGAGATCGGGCGTGACGCCGGGTACCAGTGCGTGCTCGGCGATCGCGCCGCTGATCAGCACGGGCGCGGCGACGCTGCCGGCCAGGAAGGCGACGGCTTGCGGCGCCGGCATGCGCCGCAGCACGCCCGACCGCTGCCCGGCGTCGACGAGGCCGACCACGACGCGAATGTGCCGCGGGATGTTGGCGCGCAGAAACTCGAGCGCGATCGGCTCGCCCGCCAGCGCATCGCCGATGAGGCGTCGCAGCAGCCGGCCGTTGTCGCGTCCGAAGCGGCCGAGGACGTTCAGTGCGGCGCGCAGCGCCTCGCGCGGCGGTCCGGCCGCGGCGGCCAGCTCGAGGCTCGCGAACATGTCGTCGTACATCGCCTGCAGGAGCTGGCGGACGAACTGCTCCTTGGTCCGGAAGTGGTAGTGGAACATGCCGAGGTTGGCGCCGGCGCGCTCCGCGAGCTTGCGCACCGACAGGCCCGCGACCCCGCTCTCGGGATAGAGATCGCGTCCCGCCTCGAGGAAGCGCGCGTCGACGTTGCGGGATGGCCGGGCCATCGTTTAACTATACGATCGTTTAATTACACGGTCAACCAGGAACGGCGACCGCAACAGGGGCCCGCCCCGAGGGCGGGCCCTTGCCTCAAAAGGGACCGAATTGTTAAAGAACGGCGAAGCGGGCGCAGGGCCCGTCGCTAATCGGCCCCGAGCTTCGCCGGGACGGCGCGCGCCTCTGCACGCGCCGCCTTCCTGCGGGCACGCCGCTCGTGGATCGCGTCGAGATACGTGAACAGCACCGGCACGACGATGAGCGTGAGCAGTGTCGAGGTGATCACGCCGCCGATGATCGCGCGGCCCATCGGCGCCTGGGTCTCGCCGCTTTCACCGAGGCCGAGCGCCAGCGGAAGCATGCCGCCGATCATCGCGGCCGTCGTCATCAGGATGGGGCGCAGCCGCACCTGTCCGGCGTCCAGCAGCGAGTCGTGCAGGCCGGCACCCGCGCGCCGCGCGCGGTTGGCGAAGTCGACGAGCAGGATCGCGTTCTTGGTGACGAGCCCCATCAGCATGATGAAGCCGATGATCGAGAAGATGTTGAGCGTCGTGCGCGTGAGCAGCAGCGCGAGGAACACGCCGATCAGCGAGAACGGCAGTGACGCCATGATTGCGAGCGGCTGCGTGAAGCTCGCGAACTGCGACGCGAGGATCAGGTAGATGAAGATGATCGCGAGGCCCAGCGCGGCGACCGCGGCCGAGAACGACTCCTGCATGTCCTGCTGCTGTCCCGCCGCCTGGAGGCGATAGCCGGGCGGCAGCTCCATCGCCGAGGCGACCTTCTGCACGTCGTTGCCGACGTCGCCGGCGGGCCGGCCGTCCACGTTCGCGTAAATGCCGACGCGCCGCTGCAGGTCCTGGCGCTTGATGATCTGCGGGCTGGCAGTCTCCACCAGCTCGGCGACCTGGCGTAGCGGCACCATCCGCATCTGGCCGTCGGGGCCGCGCTTGTTCGACGTGAGATACAGATTGCCGAGATCCGACGCCATGCGCCGGTTGTCCTTGGCGAGCTGCACGTTGACCTCGTAGTTCTGGCCGTCGGGGCCGAGCCAGTAACTCACCGTGTCGCCGGCGAGCAGCGGGCGCACCGTCGCGCCGACCTGCTGCACGGTGATGCCGAGGTCCGCGGCGGCGTCGCTGTTGAGGCGGATCGACAGCGCCGGATTGGCCGCCTTGTCCGACGTCTCGAGATCCGCGATGCCCGGCACCTTGGCGACCTTCCCGGCGAACTCGCCGGCGATCTTCGACAGCGTGTCCGAGTCGGGACCCAGCAGGTTGAACCAGATAGGCCGGTCGAAGCCGATCGCGAGCTCGATGCCGGGGACGGGCTTCAGCGCGTCGCGGATCAGCCCCTCCAGCTGCAGCTGCGTGCGCTGGCGCTTCGTGCGCTCGACGAGCTTCAGGTTGACGCGCGAATAGTTGCGGCCGTCCTCGGTGCCCACCGTCGTCATCGCGAGGTCGATGTCGGGGAACTTCTTGAGGATTTCCTCGACCTCGCGCACTTTCCCGTCGGTGTATTCGAGGCTCGAGCCGACCGGCGTGTTGAGACGCAGCGAGATGAAGCTCTGGTCGGTCTGCGGCATGAACTCGGTGCCGACCAGCGGCACGATCGCGAAGCTGCCGAAGAACGCGACGAACGCGATCGCGAGGACGCTCTTGCGGTGCCCGAGCGCCCAGCGCAGCACGCGGCCGTAGATCACGTGGACCCCGTCGATGCCCCGCTCGACCCACGCCATGAAGCGGCCGAGCCAGGGCAGGTACTTGAAGCGCGAGCCGGGCGGGTCGTGCCAGATCGACGAGAGCATCGGGTCAAGCGTGAAGCTGATGAACAGGCTCACGAGCACCGCCACCGCGACCGTCAGGCCGAACTGGAAGAAAAAGCGGCCGATGATGCCGCTCATGAAGGCGATGGGAACGAACACCGCGACGATCGCGAACGTCGTCGCCATCACCGCAAGTCCGATCTCGTCCGTACCCTCGCGCGCCGCCGTCGCGTGGTCCTTGCCGAGCGACAGGTGGCGCACGATGTTCTCGCGCACGACGATCGCATCGTCGATCAAAAGGCCGATGCACAGCGACAGCGCCATCAGCGTCAGGAAATTGATCGTGAAGCCGAACGCGTACAGCGCGATGAACGTCGCGATCACCGAAAGCGGCAGCGTGAGCCCCGTGATGACGGTGCTGCGCCAGCTGTGCAGGAACAGGAAGACGATCAGCACCGTCAGGAACCCGCCCTCGACGATGGTCTGCTTGACGCGGTCGACCGCGCGCTCGACGTTCTCCGCCGTGGAAAAGGTGACACGCACTTCGACGTCGGACGGAAGGCGGTCCTTCAACGCCGCGACCGCCGCCCGCACGTTGCGGCCGGTCTCGACGATGTTCGCGTCCTGCGCCTTCTGGATGTCGAGCGTGATCGCCGGGCGGCCGTTGATCCGGGCGAGGCTCGTCATCTCCTTCTCGCCGTCGATGACGTCGGCGACCTGCGACAGGTACACGGCACCGCCGCCCTGCTGCGCGACGATGATCCGGCCGAACTGCTCGGGATCCTTGATCTTGCCTTCGATGCGGACCACCGCGTCGGCCTGCCCGCGCGTGAGGCGTCCCGCCGGCACGTCCTGGTTCGCATTCTGGATCGCGGCGATGACCTGGTCGACGGACAGGCCCAGCGCGGTCAGCGCATTGGGCTTGATCTGGATCAGCACCTGCCGGGTCACGCGGCCGTTCACGTCGACCCGTGCGACGCCGGGCTGGTTTTCCAGCGCCTTGACGATCGTCTGGTCGGTGAGCGACGTGAGCTCGCGCAGGTCGGTCGTTTGTGACAGCACGGCGAGCGTCGCGATCGGCTGGTTGTTCTCGTTCTCGACGCGGTTGACCAGCGGATCCTTGACGTCGCGCGGGAACAACGGACGCACCAGCGCGATCTTGTCGCGCACGTCCTGGATCGCCTGCGTCGCGTTGGTCGACAGGCGGAACTCGACGAAGACCTGGCTCGAGCCCTCGCGCGAATTGGAGAAGATCCGCTTCACGCCCGACACCTGGTTGACGGCGTTCTCGAGCGGCTTGGTGACGTCGGCCTCGACGGCCTCGGGCGCGGCGCCCGGGTACGCCGTCATGATCATCACGAACGGCAGGCTGACGTCGGGCATCTGCTCGACACGCAGGCGGCTGTACGAGAACGCGCCGAGGACGGTGATGCCGACCATCACCATCGTGGCGAAGACCGGGTTGCGAATCGAGGTGCGGGTGATCCACATGCTCGCCTCGACTACGTCGCGCCGCCAGGCCTGGCGGTGGTCGCGTTCTGCGACGACGCCGGCGCCTTGACCAGCGCCGGCGCGCCGTCCTTCAGGTTGTCGAAACGCGCGGACAGCACGGGCAGCTTGGGCGGCAGCGCCGTCTTGATCTCGACGAGGCCCTGGGCTTCATCGCGGCGACCGAGCGTCACGACACGCCGCGCGAGCTTGCCGTTGTCGATGACCCAGACAAACGACTGCCCCGCCTCGGTGCGAACGGCCGCGGCAGGCAGCGTCGGCGCCGGCGCGCTCGCCGCGAGTTCGATGCGGCCGGTGGCGAACATGCCGCTGCGAAGGAGCGCGTCGGAGTTAGGCAGCCCCACGTAGACCAGCAGCGCCCGGGTACCGGGCTCCGTCGACGGATTGATCCGCTCGACGCGGCCGGTGAAGCGCCGCTCGCCGAAGCCGTCGACGGAAAACTCGACGGGCATGCCGATCCGCAGCTCCGGGACGTCGATCGCCGGCACCAGTGCCTGCACCTCGAGGTCCTTGAGGTCGACCACCGTGACGAGCGGCGCCTCGATCGCGACTTTCTCGCCCGGCTGCACGTGGCGCTTGGCGACCACTCCACTGAGCGGCGCGACGACGACGGTGTCCTTCAGCGCGTTTCGCGCGAGCTGCACCTGCGCTTCCATGGACTTCACGTTGCCCTGCGCGACGTTGTAGCTCGAGTCCGCGCTGTCGAAGGCGTTTTGCGAGATGAACTTTTCGTTCAACAGCCGCGTGTTCATCGTCCGTGTCTTGTCGGCCAGCGCCAGTTGCGCCCGCGCGCTCTCCAGCGCGCCGGTGCGGTCGATCAGCTTGGCGTCCAGATCGCTCGTGTCGATGCGCGCCAGCATCTGGCCGGCGTGCACCGTTTCGCCTTCGCGGACGGTGATCGTGCGCACGTCTCCCCCCACCTTCGCCTTGACGATCGCCTGGCGGACCGGCTGGAAGGTGCCCGACACCGGAAGCCACCGCGACAGCGGCTTCGACTCGATGTAAGTGAGGTCGCCCGGGGTGAACTGGAGGGCCACGGGGGCGCTCTTGGTGGCGTCCTCGCCGCGCGGCTTCTTGGCGTAGAGCGCGGCGAGCGTGGCGCCGATGCCCGCCAGGATCAGGACGGCGACTGACGCGCCGATCAGGCGCCGCCGCGTGAATCGTGAGGCCATGAGCCTTGTCTCCCCTGTCCGCACCCCGATCGGGTGCGCCGGATTCCCCGTCCCGGTGCCGGGGTAATGCCGAGCCGGGCCTGCCCCAAGCCAACCGGCGACACTTGGATGCGGCGAAACCGTCGTTCGGATTCGCTGCCGGACCAGGCGCCCGACTTTGGCGGCGCAAAGCCCTGCGGGCAAGCGGGCCGCGACAGACCGCTGCTGGCGCCGACCGACTGCGCCGGGCCGGGCCGGGCCGCAAGGCAGGCGCGTTGACACCCCCAGTGCACGCCCCGATAATTATACGTTTCCCTTCTTCCACCCATCCGTATCCGGAGAACCCACATGACGTTCACTCGCAAGCTTTCGGTCGCCCTGATGGGCGCCGCGCTGTTCGCTAGCTATGGCTGCGGCAAGGAAGAACCCAAGAAAGCCGCCGAAGCGCCGAAGGCTGCGCCGGCCGCTACCGCAGAAGAGGCCGTGGTGGTCAGGATCGGTCACGCCGGCCCGCTGACCGGGGGCATCGCGCACCTCGGCAAGGACGACGAGAACGGCGTGCACCTCGCGATCGACGAAGCGACCGAGAAGAAGATGAAGATCGGCGGCAAGACGATCAAGTTCGAGATGATGAGCGAAGACGACCAGGCCGACCCGAAGCTCGGCCCGACGATCGCGCAGAAATTCGTCGACGCGAAGGTCGCCGGCGTGATCGGCCACCTCAACTCCGGCGTCACGATCCCGGCTTCCGCCGTCTACAACCAGGCCGGGATGCCGATGATCTCCGGCTCGGCGACCAACCCGAAGCTGACCGAGCAGGGCTTCAAGGTCGTGTTCCGCACCGTCGGCCGCGACGACCAGCAGGGTCCCGCCGTGGCAGCCTACATGGCGAATGAGCTCAAGTCGAAAAAGGTCGCGATCATCGACGACGCCACCGCCTACGGCGAGGGCCTGGCCAACGAAGTCGAGAAGACGCTGAAGGCCGACGGTGTGCAGGTGATCGCACGCGAAAAGACCAACGACAAGGCAACGGACTTCAAGGCGATCCTCACCAAGATCAAGGGCAAGGGACCGGACGTCATTTTCTACGGCGGGATGGATGCGACCGGTGGCCCGATGCTGAAGCAGGCGCGCGAACTGGGCATCAAGAGCGTGTTCGCCTTCGGCGACGGCGCATGCACGGCCGAGATGAGCAAGCTGGCGGGTACGGCGTCGGAAGGCATGATCTGCTCGCAGGCGGGCATCCCGACGCAGATGGCGTCGAAGGCGTTCCAGGACGCGTTCAACAAGAAGTACGGCGAAGTAAAGCAATACGCACCGTTCTTCTACGACGCGACCAACGTGATGATCGCGGCGATGCAAAAGGCCGATTCGACCGATCCGGCGAAGTACCTGCCGGTGCTGGCCAAGATCAACTACGAAGGGTCGACCGGGAAGATCGAATTCGACGACAAGGGCGACCGCAAGGACGCCGAGATGACGATCTTCCAGATGAAGGGCGGCAAGGTCGAGCCGGTGGCGATCATCAAGGCCGGCAAGACGACCAAGATCGGGGCGGAACCCGCGGCGGCGGCTCCCGCGGCTGCGCCGGCCCCGGCGCCCGCGATGGCGCCCAAGAAGTAAGCGTCGAGCGACCGACGACGTGGCAACGGCGCCCCTCGGGGCGCCGTTTGCTTTTGGGGTCTGACCCTAATTTACCGATTTGGTCGTCAAGGGATTGCCGACATCGGCGGCGCCTTGCACAATCGCTGGCGCGTGCGGTGTCGGCGCGGCGAACGGGGACCGGGTGGACATCTTCCTGCAGCAGCTCGTGAACGGCCTGACGCTCGGCAGCGTCTACGCGATCGTCGCGCTGGGCTACACGATGGTCTACGGCATCATCCAGCTGATCAATTTCGCCCACGGCGAGGTGGTGATGATCGGCGCGATGGTGGCGTTCTCGGTCATCACCTCGCTCGCGGCTGCGCAGCCCGCGTGGCCGGCGCTCGTCATCGTCCTCGCCGGCGCGATGGTGGCGATCCCCGTCTGCATGGGCGTCGGCTACACGCTGGAGCGGGTCGCCTACCGGCCGCTGCGACGCGCGCAGCGACTCGCCCCGCTGATCACGGCCATCGGCCTGTCGATCATCCTCCAGCATCTTGCGATGATCATCTGGAGCCGCAATCCGCTGCCGTTTCCGCAAATCGTGCGCGTCGTGCCGTATCACTTCACCGGGAACCCCAACGGGGCGACGATCACCAACGTCCAGATCGTCATCATCGTGACGTCGGTCGCGATGATGGCCGGGCTGCTCGCGCTCGTGTACCGGACGAAACTTGGCGTCGCGATGCGCGCGACGTCGCAGAACCAGCAGGTCGCCGGACTGATGGGCATCGACATCAATCGCGTGATCGCGCTCACTTTCGTCATCGGCGCCGGGCTGGGGGCGGTCGCAGGCGTGATGGTCGGTACCTACTACGGCATCGCGCAATACCAGATGGGCTTCCTGCTCGGCCTGAAGGCATTCTCCGCCGCCGTGCTCGGCGGCATCGGCAACCTGGGCGGCGCGATGCTCGGCGGCCTGCTCCTTGGAGTCATCGAGGCGCTCGGCGCGGGCTACATCGGCGAGATCACCAACCTCTGCTGGCTGTCGAGCTGGTCGACGGCGATCGCGCAGCGCTGCGAAACCAGCCCGTACCTGGCGCTGTTCGGCAGCAACTACCAGGACGTGTTCGCGTTCTTCGTGCTGATCGCCGTGCTGATCTTCCGTCCCAACGGCCTGCTGGGCGAGCGCGTCGGCGACCGCGCCTGACGCCTTCGCACCCGACGCCCGACCGCCGATGCAATCATTCATCGACCTCCGCCGGCCGCTTTTCGTCCGCGCGGGCCTCGTGCTGATCGCGATCGCGCTGGTCGTCCTGCCGTTCGCACTGGCGGGTATCGGCACCGCGTGGGTGCGCATCACGAACCTCGCGATCCTCTTCATAATGCTGTCGCTGGGGCTCAACATCGTCGTCGGCTTCGCGGGGCTGCTCGACCTCGGCTACATCGCGTTCTACGCGGTGGGGGCCTACGTGTACGCGCTGCTCGCGAGCCCGCATTTCGACATCCACCTGCCGTTCTACGTGATCCTGCCGCTCGGCGCGCTCGTCGCGTGCATGTTCGGCGTGCTGCTGGGCGCGCCGACGCTGAAATTGCGCGGCGACTACCTGGCGATTGTCACGCTGGGCTTCGGCGAGATCATCCGCATATTCCTCAACAACCTGTCGCAGCCGGTCAACATAACCAACGGCCCGCAGGGCGTCACGCTGATCGACCCGTTCCGCATCGGCAGCTTCAGCTTCGCCAGTACCGAGCGGTTCCTCGGGCTCACCTTCAGCGGACCGATCAAGTACTACTATTTCCTGGTGGTGGTGATGCTGCTGATCGTCGCGCTCAACCTGCGGCTGCAGGACTCGCGGATCGGCCGCGCGTGGGAGGCGATCCGCGAGGACGAGGTCGCCGCACGCGCGATGGGAATCAACACGCGCAATATGAAGCTCCTCGCCTTTGCGATGGGCGCGTCGTTCGGCGGCGTCGCCGGCGGCATGTTCTCGGCGATCCAGGGCTTCGTCAGCCCTGAGAGCTTCGTGCTGGTCGAGTCGATCAACGTGCTTGCGATGGTCGTGCTGGGCGGCATGGGCAATATCTTCGGCGTCGTGCTGGGCGCGATCCTGCTGTCGTTCACGCCGGAAGTGCTGCGCTACACGGTGGGCCCGGTCCAGCAGCAGCTCTTCGGGCGCACGCTGCTCGATCCCGAGGTGATCCGCATGCTGCTGTTCGGATTCGCGCTGGTGCTGATGATGCTGTTCCGCCCCGCGGGCATCCTCCCGTCGGCGCTGCGCAAGCGCGAACTGGAATCCGCCGCGACGGGCAATGCATGAACACCGGCAGTCGGCTCCTCGTCGCCGACGGCATCGCCAAGCGTTTCGGCGGCGTGCAGGCGCTGTCCGACGTCAGCTTCCATATCGACCGCGGCGAGATCTACGGCCTCATCGGCCCCAACGGCGCCGGCAAGACGTCGCTGTTCAACGTGCTGACCGGCATCTATGCGGCCGACGGCGGCACGTTCACCTTCGCCGGCGGTCCGCTCGCGAACCTCAAGCCCGACCAGATCGCCCAGCGCGGCATCGCGCGCACGTTCCAGAACATCCGCCTGTTCGCCAACCTGTCGGCGCTGGAGAACGTGATGATCGGCCGCCACGTGCGCACGCACGCGACGGTTCTCGGCGCGATCTTCCGCGGCGCTCGCACGATGGCCGAGGAAAAGGACATCCACCGGCGCGCCTACGAGCTGCTCGAGTACGTCGGGGTGCAGAAACGCGCGAACGATCTCGCCAAGCATCTCGCCTACGGCGACCAGCGGCGCCTCGAGATCGCGCGCGCGCTCGCGACGGAGCCGCAGCTGCTGGCGCTCGACGAGCCCGCTGCAGGGATGAACGCAACCGAGACCGACACCCTCAAGGCGCTTCTTCAGCGCATCCGCCGCGACGGCACGACGATCCTGCTGATCGAGCACGACATGAAGCTCGTGATGAGCGTCTGCGACCGCGTGATGGTGCTGGACTACGGCAAGAAGATCGCCGAAGGTCCGTCGGCCATGGTGCAGAAGGACGAAAAAGTCATCGCCGCGTACCTGGGCGGCGAGGTGACGCTCAACTTCAAGGGCGCCGCGTGACGGTCGCGCAGCCGCTGCTGTCGATCGAGCGGCTCGAAGTCGCCTACGGGGGCATCCATGCAGTCAAGGGTGTCGACCTTGCCGTGAACAAGGGCGAGCTCGTGTGTCTGATCGGCGCCAACGGCGCCGGCAAGACGACGACGCTCAAGGGCATCTGCGGGCTCCTCCCGGTGAAGGCCGGAACGATCCGCTACGAAGGTCGCGACATCACCGGCCGCCCCGCGTTCGAGCTCGTGCGCGCCGGGCTCGCGATGGTGCCCGAGGGCCGCGGCGTGTTCGGTGCGCTGACCATCGAGGAGAATCTCGCGATGGGCGCCTACGTTCGCACCGACCGTGACGGCGTTCGCACGGACATCGAGCACGTGTTCACGCTGTTCCCGCGGCTGAAGGAGCGGCGGCGCCAGACCGCAGGCACGATGTCGGGCGGCGAGCAGCAGATGCTCGCGATGGGTCGCGCGCTGATGTCGAAGCCGCGGCTGCTGCTGCTCGACGAGCCGTCGATGGGACTCGCGCCCCTCATGGTGCAGAAGGTATTCGAGACGGTGCTGGAGGTGTCGCGCGAAGGCGTGACCATCCTGCTGATCGAGCAGAACGCGAAGCTCGCGCTGGAGGTCAGCCATCGCGGCTACGTGATGGAGTCGGGCGAGATCACGCTGTCCGGCAAGGCGTCCGACCTGCTGCACGATCCGAAGGTGCGCGCAGCGTATCTCGGCGAGAGCGTGTGACCTTCCCCACGCTCACTGCGTTCGCTGCCCCCAACGGGGGAGCAAGCCTCCCTTGGGACGGCCCGGCGGGAGGCTAGGACGCCCATGCGCGTCGCGCAGGCCGTCGGCGCGGATCACGCGCTCAACTGGTATCGCGAGGCGATCCGGCTGTGGCGCCGCGGCGCGGGTACCTTTGCGCTGCTGGCACTCGCCGTGCTGGTCACGGAGATCGTGCTGACGCTGATCCCCGTCGGCGGAACGCTCCTCGCGCAGCTGGTGCTGCCGCTGGTCGCCTGCGGCCTCCTGTACGCGAGCCTTGCCGCCGACCGCGGCGACCGGCCGCGCCTTGCGCACCTGGTCGCCGTTTTCGCCGCGCCGCCGCGCGCGATCGTCGCAGTGATTGCATCGGGGCTCGTCGTGTTCGCGGGAGAGGCGATCGTCGCCTACGTGCTTGCCGGGGCCAACCTGCTGGAACCGCTGACGGGCGACCCGTCGATCGAGCCCTCGACGATCCTCGCGATTTACGTCGCCGGCATCGCCGTGTCGCTGCCGGTGACCTTCGTGCCCTTCGCGGTGCTGTTCGACGACGCGGGGATCGCCGAAGCCTTCGCGGAAAGCTGGCGGGCGTTCGTGCGCAATCCCGTGCCTATGCTGCTGTACGGCGTGCTGTCGCTCGCGCTGCTCGTGCTGGGATGGGCGACTTACGGTGTGGGCCTCGTCATCGCGCTGCCGTGGTGGGCGGCGTCGTCCTACGCGGCCTGGAAGGACGTGTTCGCCGTCGACGCCGGTCCCGCGCCGCCGGGCGCGTCAACACCTAGACCGTAGCGCGAAGCTCGAAGCCCGCGAGACCCGGTTCGGCCGGCACGTCCGCGACGTCGACGCCGGTCACGCGCGCGGCCGGTGGTCCGCGCCGGCACCAGGCGACGAACGCGTCCACCGTAGAGGCGTCGCCCTGCGCGTGCGCCTCCACCGTGGCGTCGCGACGGTTGCGCGCCCAGCCCGTCACCGCGGCGTCCCGCGCGGCTTCGACGGCCGCGTAGCGAAAGCCGACGCCCTGCACGCGACCGCGCACGACAACGCGCGTTGCGATCACCGGGCGAGGCGGCGTGCGTACAACAGCAGCGCGGCCACCGTCTTGGCGTCGGTGATGTCGCCGCGATCGAGCGCCGCGAGCATATCGGCGACGGACACGGCGACGACGTCGAGGAACTCGCCCTCGTCGAGCGC
>JBDSLT010000163.1:0-5547 GCA_039916265.1 Casimicrobiaceae bacterium
GCGCGTGTCGGCAAACATCAGCGCCAGCGAAAGGATACCGAGCAAGGTCAACCGGGAAAGGGGCTTCAGCCCGCGGTTGAAGAAGTCGGGCGGGTCGACGGAAATGTGGCGCATGCGTGGCCCGCCAGGCTATTCTCCCCGCGTCCGGGTGGTCCAGCCTCCCGCCGGGCCGTCCCAAGGGAGGCGTGCACCCCCTTTGGGGGCAGCGAACGAAGTGAGCGTGGGGGTCGTAAAGCCTCCCGCCGGGCCGTCCCAAGGGAGGCGTGCACCCCCTTTGGGGGCAGCGAACGCAGTGAGCGTGGGGGTCGTCACTAATCGCTGGTGAAGATGGTCTGCAGCTTGTCCATGTTCTCGAGCGCCTTGCCGCAGCCGCGCACCACGCACGTCAGCGGATCGTCGGCGACGATCACGGGCAGACCCGTTTCCTCCATCAGCAGCCGGTCGACGTCGCGCAGCAGCGCACCGCCACCCGTCAGCACCATTCCGCGTTCCGCGATGTCCGCGCCCAGTTCCGGCGGCGTGCGCTCGAGCGCACTTTTCACGGCCGACACGATGCTGTTCAGCGGATCCGTCAGTGCTTCGAGGATCTCGTTCGACGACACGGTGAAGCTGCGCGGAATGCCTTCGGCGAGATTGCGGCCTTTCACTTCCATCTCCTTGACCTCGGAGCCCGGAAACGCGGAGCCAATCGTCTTCTTGATCATTTCGGCGGTCGTTTCGCCGATCAGCATGCCGTAGTTGCGGCGGATGTAGTTGACGATGGCTTCGTCGAACTTGTCGCCGCCCACGCGCACGCTGCCCGCGTACACCATGCCGCCCAGCGAGATCACGCCAACCTCGGTGGTGCCGCCGCCGATGTCGACGACCATCGAGCCCGTCGCATCGCCCACCGGAAGATCGGCACCGATCGCGGCGGCCATCGGCTCTTCGATCAGGTACACCTTGGACGCGCCGGCGCCCAACGCCGATTCGCGGATCGCGCGCCGCTCTACCTGGGTGGAGCCGCAGGGCACACAGATGATGATGCGCGGCGAAGGCGAGAAGAGGCGCGAATCGAGCACCTTCTTGATGAACTGCTTCAGCATCTGCTCCGTCACCGTGAAGTCGGCGATGACGCCGTCCTTCATCGGACGGATCGCGGTGATATTGCCCGGCGTGCGGCCGAGCATCTGCTTCGCGGCAACGCCGACTTCCTGGATGACCTTCTTGCCGTTGGGACCGCCTTCCTGGCGGATCGCGACGACCGACGGCTCGTTCAGCACGATTCCCTTGCCGCGCACATAGATCAGCGTGTTGGCGGTGCCGAGGTCGATCGCGAGGTCGCTGGAAAAATAACCTTTGAAAAACTCGAACATGAGACAGAACTTCCGCTGGGGCGCGGCCGCACCGACGCCCGACCGATCGGGAAGGGGGTTCGGCCGCTATGAGGAATGCCGGTTATGATAACCTATTGTGCAATGCTTCCGCACTGATTTGATGCGGTTTTATGACGGTTTTCGGGCCCGGCGACCCCGTCCGGGCCTGTGCTTTTGGTACCGCCTCCGCCGCCTTCGACCTGCCGTTCCCACCTCATGGCGCTGACGACAGACGACGTACTGCGGCTCGCCCACCTCGCCCGGATCGACATCGACGCCGCCGAGGTGGCCGGCGTGCGCGAAAAGCTCGCCGCCATCTTCGATGTGCTGGACGCGCTGGCGGCGATCGACACCGACGGCGTTGCGCCGATGGCGCACGCGCAGGACATCGCGCTGCCGCTGCGCGACGACGTCGTGACCGAGACCGATCAGCGGGACGCGTTCCAGCGCTTCGCACCGGCGGTGCAGGATGGCCTGTACCTCGTGCCGCGCGTCGTTGAATGAGCATCGACGCGCCGCACCGGCGCAGCCTAGTCGATCTGTCGCACGCGCTGGCCGCGCGCGAGATGTCGAGCGTCGAGCTGACGGGCGCGATCCTCGATCGCGCCGAGGGTTCGCAGTCCGCGCTCAACGCGTTCGTCTCTTTCGACCGCGATGGCGCGCTGGCCGCGGCACGCGCGGCCGACCTGGCGATCGCACGCGGCGAAGTCACGCCGCTCACCGGCATCCCCATCGCGCACAAGGACGTGCTGATGACCGCCGGCCTGCGCACCACGTGCGGCTCGCGGATGCTCGCCGATTTCGTCGCGCCCTACGACGCGCACGTCGTGGCCGCACTCAGGAACGCAGGCACGGTGCTCATCGGCAAGACCAACATGGACGAGTTCGCGATGGGCTCGTCGAACGAGTCATCGTACTTCGGTCCGGTGCGAAATCCGTGGAACCGCGACGTCGTTCCCGGCGGCAGCTCGGGCGGCTCGGCGGCGGCCGTGGCGGCGCGGCTGGTTCCGGGCGCGACGGGCACCGACACCGGCGGCTCGATCCGCCAGCCGGCGTCGATGTCGGGGGTATGCGGCATCAAGCCCACGTACGGCCGCTGCTCGCGCTACGGCCTTGTCGCCTTCGCTTCGAGCCTCGACACGCCGGGCGTCTTCGCGCGCACCGCCGAAGACTGCGCACTGCTGCTCACCGCGATGGCCGGACACGACCCGCGCGACTCGACCTCGCTCGACCGTCCGCACGAGGACTTCACGCGCGTGCTGCGCGAGGCTCGGCCGGCGAAGCCGCTCGCCGGGCTGCGCATCGGACTTCCGCTCGAATACTTCGGTGACGGTGTGGACGGCGAAGTGTCGGCGGCGATCGAGGCCGCGATTGCAGAACTCGTCGCGCAGGGCGCAACGCGCGTCGAGCTGTCGCTGCCCGCGGTCGGGCACTCGGTCGCGGCGTACTACGTGATCGCGCCTGCCGAGGCGTCGTCGAACCTTTCCCGCTTCGATGGCGTGCGCTACGGCCACCGTGCCGCGGCCTACGCCGATCTGAACGACATGTACCGCAAAACGCGCGCGGAAGGTTTCGGCGCCGAGGTGAAACGCCGCATCCTGGTCGGCACCTACGTCCTGTCGCACGGCTACTACGACGCGTACTACCTGAAGGCGCAGAAGGTGCGGCGGCTGATCGCCGAGGATTTCGCGCGCGCGTACGCGCAATGCGACGTGATCGCAGGGCCGGTCGCGCCCACCGCCGCCTTTGCGATCGGCGCGAAAGGCGACGACCCGGTCCAGATGTACCTGAACGACATCTTCACCATCGCCGCCAACCTCACCGGCGCGCCCGCACTGTCGATTCCCTGCGGCTTCACGCGCGGAGGTCTGCCGATCGGCCTGCACCTGCAGGGCGGCTATTTCAGCGAAGCGCGCCTGCTCGACGTCGCGCATCGTTACCAGCAGGCGACGGACTGGCACACCCGCGCGCCCGAGGCGACGCCATGAAATGGGAGGTGGTCATCGGCCTCGAGACGCACGCGCAGCTCTCGACGTCGGCGAAAATCTTCTCCGGTGCGTCGACGGCGTTCGGCGCTGCGCCGAATACGCACGCCTGCGCCGTCGACGTCGCGCTGCCCGGCGTGCTGCCGGTGCTCAACCGCGGCGCGGTCGAGCGCGCGATCCGCTTCGGCCTCGCCGTAGGCGGAACGATCAACGCGCACAGCGTGTTCGCGCGCAAGAATTACTTCTACCCCGATCTGCCGAAGGGTTACCAGATATCGCAGTTCGAGATTCCGGTCGTGCAGGGAGGCACCGTCACGATCGCAACGAAGGACGGCGCAAGACCGGTGCGCCTCACACGCGCGCATCTGGAAGAAGATGCCGGCAAGAGCCGGCACGAGGACTTCCACGGCATGACCGGCATCGACCTGAATCGCGCGGGCACGCCGCTGCTCGAAATCGTCTCGGAGCCGGACATGCGGTCGAGCAATGAGGCTGTGGCGTACGCCAGGACGCTGCATGCGCTGGTGCGCTGGATCGGCATCTGCGACGGCAACATGCAGGAGGGCAACTTCCGCTGCGACGCCAACGTGTCGATTCGACCGCCCGGCAGCGACACGCTCGGCACGCGCACCGAGATCAAGAACCTCAACAGCTTCCGCTTCCTGCAGCAGGCGATCGACTTCGAAGTGCGCCGACAGATCGACGTCATCGAGGCGGGCGGCCGTGTCGTGCAGGAGACCCGGCTCTACGACCCCGACCGCAACGAGACGCGCTCGATGCGCAGCAAGGAGGACGCGCAAGACTATCGCTACTTCCCGGACCCCGACCTGCCGCCGCTCGTCATCGACGCGGCGTGGATCGAGCGCGTGCGAGCGGCGATGCCGGAGCTGCCGGAGGCGAAGCGCACGCGCTTCGCGAGAGCGTTCGCGCTCGCTGACGCCGACGCGGCGGGCCTCGTTGCAAGTCCGGCGTTGGCGCATTCGTTCGAATCGACGGTGGCCGCCGGCGTGAGCGCCAGGCTCGCCGCGAACTGGCATCTGGGTGAATTCGCCGCCGCGCTCAATCGCGCCGACATCGACGCAGCCGCTGCGCCGGTGCAGGGCGCGCGCCTCGCCGGGTTGCTGAAGCGTATCGAGGACGGCACGATCTCCGGCAAGATCGCCAAGGACGTCTTCGACGCGATGTGGGCGGGCGAACTCGATGCCGACGCGATCATCGAGGCGCGCGGCCTCAGGCAGATCTCCGACGAAGGCGCCATCGAGAAGATCGTCGACGGCGTCATCGCCGCCAATGCCGCGATCGTCGCCGAGTTCCGCGCCGGCAGGGACAAGGCGTTCAACGCGCTCGTCGGCAAGGCGATGGCCGCCACCAAGGGCAAGGCCAACCCGGCTCAGGTCAACGCGATCCTGAAGCGCAAGCTCGGCGGCTGAACGTCCTGGACGCGCGCACCGATCTTTGGACCGATCGCCCGCCGCGGCGCGGTCGAACCGGCTACTGCGTCTCGATCTGCCCCGTGGTGCGCGCACGGATCAGCGACCACGACAGCCCCATGCCGAGGATCACGCCGACGATCAGCAGCGCGATCCAGACCATCGCCGCCGAGCCCGCGTCCTGCAGGATCTTGAGATCGAACAGCAGCCATACGAACGTGCCGAGCAATGCGGCGCACAGCATGACGCCGAGCCAGCCCAGCGCCACGAACGCCGTGCGCAGGCAGGCGATCCAGCCGATCAAAAGCGCGATGCCCGCGAAGGCCTTCAATGCCGTCACGCCCGGCGGCGGCGCGCTGATCCAGTGGTAGAACGACCAGCCGGTGGGATTGAAGGTGAGCAGCACCAGCGCGATCGCAAAAACGACGCGCCCAAGAACCCCGCCCCACGAGATGCCTCCCATGGCGCAGGATTCTAGCGCAGCCGGCGGCGGCGAAGCAGCGCGTTATTGCAGCAGCGGCTTGTAGCGCGGCCGGTGCGGCCGCGCGCCTTCCTCGCCCAGACGCCGCCGCTTGTCCTCCTCGTATTCGTGGAAGTTGCCCGGATAAAACACCCACTTCGAGTCGTCCTCTGCGGCGAGGATGTGCGTGGCGATGCGATCGAGGAACCAGCGGTCGTGCGAGATCACGAGCACGCTGCCGGCGAACTCCGACAACGCATCTTCGAGCGCACGCAGCGTCTCGACGTCGAGGTCGTTCGACGGCTCGTCGAGCAGCA
>JBDSLT010000164.1:0-38558 GCA_039916265.1 Casimicrobiaceae bacterium
TACCTGACGAAGCCGTTCACCAAGGAAAGCCTGTTGAAGGCCGTCGCCACGCACGTCAAGGCAGCAGCGTGAGCCCGGCAACCACGATCGGCGCAAACCACCCATGGCCATCAAGAGAATCCTGATCGTCGACGACTCGCCGACCGAGCGGCACGTGTTGAACGACCTCCTCACCAAGGCGGGCTTCGAGGTTGTCGCAAGCGACAGCGGCGAAGACGCCATCCACAAGTCCAAGCAGGCGAAGCCGGACCTCATCCTCATGGACGTGGTCATGCCGGGCCTCAACGGCTTCCAGGCGACGCGCGCGATCAGCCGCGACCCGGAGACGAAATCGATCCCGATCATCCTGTGCACGTCGAAGAGCCAGGAGACCGACAAGATCTGGGGACTGCGCCAGGGTGCGCGCGACTACATCGTCAAGCCGGTGAATCGCGATGAGCTCCTGGCCAAGATCCACTCGATGGGCTGAGCGCGCCCGGTTCCGTCACCATGGCCCGCGCCCCTCGAATCGATCTGCGGACGTTCCAGCAGGAGCTGGCGACCCGGCTCGCGACCAAGACCGCCGCGCAGGTGGAATCGTCGCGCCTCGGGCTGTCGTCGGCGGGCGAGCGCTGGCTCGTGCGTCTGGCGGACGCGGGCGAAGTCATCACCATGCCTTCGATCGTCAAGGTGCCGATGACGCGCGACTGGTTTCTCGGCGTCGCCAATATTCGCGGCAATCTTTATTCGATCGTCGACTTTGCGGGCTTCATGGGACAGCCGGCGGCAGGCGCGGCGGCGACGACGCGCCTCGTGCTGTTCGGGCCGCGCGTCGGCGAATTGAACGCCGGCATCGTCGTTTCGCGCGTCCTCGGATTGCGCAATCTCGCCGACCTGGCACCCGTGCCGACCCCGGCCGGCGCCGCGCCGTGGCTCGCGCAGCGCTGGATGGATGGCGACGGCAACGCCTGGCAGGAGATGGACCTGGCACGGCTCGCGCGCACGCCTGCATTCCTGCAGGTGGGGGTGTAGCGCGAATGATTTCAGGAGAGCTTAGATGGCGCTGAAAATGCCCAAACTGGCCGGCACCAAGACCGTGATGGCCACCGGCGACACTGATATCGACATCCCGACCACGCAGGTCAGGATGACGCAGCAGGCGTCGGCAGTCGCCTACGATCCGCTCGCGTCGGTGTCGATCATGGAACAGCTGCGCACGGCGAGCGCCGCGGCGAAAATGCCGCGCAGGGTGCCGCTGATCGGCGGGTTGACCGTCGTCAAGCAGTTCCAGGTGCTCGGCGTGCTGATGGTGACGTTCACCGTTTTCGCGGTGTTCATCCTGTTCGTCGACACGCGGCTCGCCTCGCAGCAGGCGGCGGCATCCACGACCGCGCTCGACATGCAGATGCTGTCGCAGCGGCTCGCCCGGACGGCGGTTTCCGCGGCCCAGGCGCAGCCGGGCGCGATCGACGTCCTCAAGGATGCACGCGACCGGCTCAAGCTTGACATCGACACGCTGAAAAGGGGTGGCACGATTCGCGGCGTTTCGATCGACGCGACGCAGGAGCCGGAGGCGGAGAAGAATCTCGAGAACATCGTCAGGCTCTTCGACCGGATGAGCGGCGGCGTCGACATCCTGGCCGCGGCCGAGCCCGCCATCGCGCGGTCGGTCAAGGACGGAACGCCGCTCTCGGAGTCGGCGCAGAAGGCGGTGCGCGCGATCAACGGCGACGCCGATCCGATGCTGGTGGCGGCGACCGAGCTGGCGGGCGTCTTCGAGGGGACCGGGAAGGCGCACGTGGTGAGTCTTTGGATGGCCGGCGCGTTCGCGCTGCTGGCGCTCGGCTGCCTCGTGCTGCTCGGCAAGGTGTTCCTCGACGATGCGCGCGTTCGCACGTTCGACAGCGAGGGCGAGAACAAGCGCAACCAGGAGGCGATCCTCCGGCTGCTGAACGAGATGGGCAACCTCGCCGACGGCGACCTCACCGTCCAGGCGTCGGTCACCGAGGACGTGACCGGCGCGATTGCCGATTCGATCAATTTCACGATCGAGGAGCTGCGCACGCTGGTGAAGGGCATCAACTCCGCGACCGACCAGGTGAACAAGGCGACGCAGGAGACGCAAGCGATCTCGAACCGGCTGTTCGAGGCCTCGCAGCGGCAGAACAAGGAGATCCAGCATGCGTCGGCGTCGGTGCTGACGATGGCGCAGTCGATCTCCGAAGTCGCGCACAACGCGGCGCAGTCGGCGCGGGTCGCGCACGCGCAGCTGGCGGCGGCGGAAAAGGGCGGCGACGCCGTGCAGAACCAGATCGCGGGCATGAACGAGATCCGCACGCAGATCCAGGAGACCTCGAAGCGGATCAAGCGCCTCGGCGAGTCGTCCCTCGAAATCGGCGAGATCGTCGAGTTGATCTCGGACATCACGGAACAGACGAACGTGCTTGCGCTCAATGCGGCGATCCAGGCGGCATCCGCCGGCGAGGCGGGGCGCGGCTTCACCGTCGTCGCGGAAGAAGTGCAGCGGCTGGCCGAGCGCTCCGGCGAGGCGACGAAGCAGATCGAGGCGATCGTGAAGTCGATTCAGGCGGACACGCAGGACGCGGTCGCCGCCATGGACCGCTCGACGGTGGGGGTGGTCGAAGGCGCGAAGCTCTCCGACGCCGCCGGCCAGGCGCTGACCGAGATCCAGCGCGTGTCGCGCGAGCTCGCCGACCTGATCGGACGAATCTCCGCGCAGACGCAGACGCAGTCGTCGTCGGTCGCCGACGTGACGCGCGGGATGCAGGGCATCCTCAAGATCACCGAGGAGACGACCGAAGGGACCAAGCAGACCAACGTGTCCATCGGCCAGCTGACCAAGCTGGCCGCGGAGCTACGCAGCTCCGTCGCAGGCTTCAAAGTTTAGCGATGAAGTCCGCGGCCGGCGCCGTCGAAACGTCGCCCGATTTCGACGTCGGCCCGCTGTCGTGGGTCCAGGGCGAAATCGGCGAATCGCTGATGCGCGGGCTCGAGTCGCTCGCCGCGTATGGCGGCGACCCGTCGACGCCGACTGCGCTGCAGCATGCGCGCTCGCACATCCATCAGGCGGCGGGCGCGATCCGGATGGTCGGGCTCGACGCCGCCGTCGCATTCACCGATGAAATCGAGCGGCAGCTCGCGGAGCTGGAAACGGCGGCGCCTGCCGAACTCGCGAACGCGGTTGCGATGATCGACCGCGCGTGCCGCAAGCTGCGGATATTCCTGGACGAGATCGTCGACGGCGTCGCGCCGGTGCCGCTCAAGCTCTATCCCGAGTTCGAGCAGATGCAGCAGGCGCGCGGCATCAAGGCGGTCACGCCGACCGACTTGTTCTATCCTGATCTGTCGCCCCGCGCGCCGCGCACGCCTCCGCCCGAAGACATGGTGTCGCGACTGCCGTCGTTCCTCGTCAAGCAGCGCCGGCTGTTCCAGCGCGGCCTGCTCGGCTGGCTGCGCCACGACGAGGAGGGCAGCCGGACGATGCGCGACGCCGTCGCGGGCATCGAGAGCGTGACGGCGCAGCCGAACCTGCGCGCGTTCTGGTGGACGGTCGGGGCGCTGCTCGAGGCGGTGACGTCGAACGGGCTCGAAGCGGGCTTCGGGTTGCGCCACCTCATCGCGCGGATCGACTTGCAGATTCGCCGCGTGACCGAAGGCGGCGCCAAGGTCGCCGACCGCCTGCGCCGCGAAGTGCTCTATTACGTCGCCATCAGCGCGCCAGTCGGTCCGCAGGTGCAGGCGGTGCAGCAGGCGTTCCGACTTTCGGGGCTGATCCCGTCGGCCGAAGTGCTGTCGGCCGACGTCGTTCAGATCCAGCCGCTGCTTCGCGAGGCCAGCGAGCAGCTCGCGGGCGCGAAGGATTCGTGGCTGAAGGCCGCAGCGGGCCGTGCGGAGAACCTGCCGCGGTTGAAGCAGACGCTCGCCTCCGTCCATACCAAGGCGGTCGAGGTGAAGCACGGCGCGCTGATGAAGCTGACCGCGGCGCTCGTCGAGAACCTGGACCGGATGCCGGCCGCGGGCGTATCCGAGCCGGTCGCGATGGAATTCGCGACAGCCCTGCTGCTCGCCGAATCGGCGTTCGACAACTACGCGAGCCTGTCGCGCGATTTTCCGCGCCAGGTCGCCGCGATGCTGGCGCGGCTCGACGCGGCGCGGGCCGGCCGCGCAACGGTCGCCAGCGCCCCGATGCTCGACGAGATGAGCAGGCGCGCGCAGGAGCGCGTGCTGGTCGCGCAGGTCGGCCGCGAAATCCGCGTCAACCTGCGGCACATGGAACAGGTGCTCGACGCTTTCTTCCGCGACAACGGCAAGCGCGCGGAACTCGCGTCGCTGACCAGGGACGGCCAGCAGATACGCGGCGCGCTGCAGATGCTCGGCCAGTACGACGCCGATCGCCTGCTCGCGATGTGCCAGGAACAGATCGAACGGTATGCGACGACCGACGCGGCGATCGGCAGCGACGATCTCGACCTGCTCGCCGAGTCGCTGTCTGGATTGGGATTCTTCATCGAGGCGCTGGAGCAGCAGCGGCCCGACCGTGACCGGCTGATCGCGCCGCTGATCGCGCGCCGGCAGGGCGAGGCGCCCGCCGTGGCCGTGGTCGAGACCGATTCGGTCGAACATGCCGTCGCCGCGCTGCGCGCAGAGCTGCCGGCGCTGGTCGCGCAGGCGCAAAGCGCGCCGGCGGACGGCGCCGCCCGCGAAGAGCTCAAGGTCAAGCTCGCCGGATTGCGCGACGACGCCGAGCTGATCGGCGACCCCGACCTCGTCGCGCATACCGACGCCGCGTTGAAGGCAATGGCGACCGGCGGGACTGCGGGACTTGCCGCCGTCGTCGAAGAGCTCGCGGAAGGCGGCGTCGCCGAGGCGCCGGAAATTTCCGCGGAAACGCAGCGGCTGCTCGCCACCGACACCTCTGCGCTCGATGCCGAGTTGCTCGACATCTACCTGACCGAAGCCGCCGAAGTTCTCGACACCGTCGGCGAGCATCACCGGATTCTTTCGCTCAATCCGGGCGACCGCGATGCGCTCGCGACGGTGCGCCGCCAGTTCCACACGCTCAAGGGCAGCGGCCGCATGGTCGGCCTCGCGGACCTGGGCGAGCTCGCGTGGGAAGTCGAGCAGGTGCACAACCGGCTGATCGAAGAGGACCGCGCGGTATCGCCGTCGGTGCTCGCGATGATCGATGTCGCGCGCGACAGCTTCCGCGGCTGGGTCGACGCGCTTCGCACGACCAGCCCGGTCGTATGCGACCCCCAGGCGCTGCTGACCGCGATCCACAACGTCCAGCGCGAATGGCCGGGCGGTGCGAAGCTGCCGCCGCCCTCGCCGGTGCTGACGCGCGTCGCACGGCCCGAGCCGGCGGCGAACGAAACGTCTGCTGCGCAACCCGCGTCGGCGACGCCGCTGGATGTCGAGATGCCGCCGGACGTTGCGGTGCCGCCGGATGTCGAAGTGGTCCCGCACCTCGAGATGCCCGCGGCGGTCGTCGAGATCGACGTCGACGCGCCATCCTCGGTCGAGGTCGTCGAGAGGGTGGAACTCGTGGAACTGGCCGAGCTCGGCCAGGACCATGCCGAAGAAGCGGCGGTTGTCGTAACCGACGAGGCGCCACCGGACGAGGAATCGATCGACATCGCGCCGCCGGCGGACGCCGACGTGCACGCGCCGATGCTGCGGCTCGTCGCCGACAACGACCGCACGATGGACGTCGACGACGTCACGATCGGTGAAGTGACGCTGTCGGCGTCGCTGTGGGCGATTCTCTGCGACGAGGCGGAGCAGCACGTCGGCACGCTTCAATACGAGCTGTCGCTGCTGCAATTCGACGCCCGCCAGGCGCCCACCGAAGCCATGGTGCGCGCGAGTCACACGTTGTGCGGCATCCATCGCACCGGGGGCTTTCCGCCGATCGCGCAAACGTCGAAAGCGCTCGAGCAGGCGCTCATCGCGCTGCAACAGCGCGGCGCGCCGCTGCCGTCGTCGGCGCAGGGGGTACTCACTGGCGCCGTCGAGTTCCTCGCGCTATGCGTGGCGCGCGTGCGCGACCGCACGAGCTTCACCTCGGCCGACCTCGCCGTGTCCGACAGGGTCGTGCGCGAGCTGGAAGAGTTGCGCCGCGACGTGATCGGCGTCGCGGCCCTCGACGCCGAGACGGCGGCCGAGGCGGCGGCGGATCGAGACGAGTTGCCACCCGCGGTCGAATCGCCGCCGACGGAGATCGAATCGCCGCCGACGGCGAGCGTCGAGGTCGCAGCGCCCGAAATCGCGGCGTTCATCGAGGCGATCGAGCCCGAAATGCCGCTGATGCCGGCGCCGCCCGAGGAAACGCAGGGCGACGCGGCGTCGCGGGTCCCCGAACCGGAAATCAGGTTGCCGGCGCCCCTGGTCGATCCGCTTGCCGGCATCCGCGACGACGTCGACCAGCAGGTGCTCGCGATTTTCATCGAGGAGGCCTCCGAGCTTTATCCGCAGGCCGGCGAGCAGGTGCGCAGCTGGCGCCGCAATCCGCGCGACGGCGGGGTCGCGCAGCAGTTGCGCCGCACGCTGCACACATTCAAGGGCAGTGCGCGGATGGCCGGCGCGATGCGCCTTGGCGAGCTCGCGCACCTGATGGAATCCCGGCTGATGAACGGCGACACGCCCGTGTCGCCGACCGGCGATCTGTTCGACGCGCTGGACGCCGACCTCGACGATGTCGCCTGCGTTCTCGACGCGTTGCGCGACGGCAAGGTCAACGTCACGCTGCCGCGTTTCGTCCCCGCGCCGCCGGCGGCTGCGCCGACGCCAGCCGGCGAGGCGCCGGCCCCCGCGCCGTCGGGCGCGGCCGCAGCGCCGGATGCGCAGGCGGCGGAACAGGACGCGGATGTCGCCGAAGTCGAGGCGTCCGCAAAGGCGATGCTGCGGGTGCGTGCCGACGTCATCGACCGGCTCGTCAACGAGTCCGGCGAAGTGCAGATCGCGCGTTCGCGCGTCGAGGTCGAGCTGCGCGCGCTGAAGGCCAACTTGCTCGAACTGACGGCGAGCGTGATCCGGCTGCGCAGTCAGGTCCGCGAGATCGAGCTCGACGCCGAAACGCAGATCCAGTCGCGGATGTCGGCGGCGCAGACGGTGCATCAGGATTTCGATCCGCTGGAGCTCGACCGCTTCACGCGCTTCCAGGAACTGACGCGCTCGCTGGCGGAAGGCGTCAACGACGTGTCCACGGTTCAGCAATCGCTGTTGCGCAACCTCGACGACGCCGACGCGGCGCTGCTGGCGCAGGCGCGGCTGTCGCGCGACGTGCAGCAGCGCCTGTTCGCGATCCGCACGGTCCCGTTCGGCAGTCTGTCCGAGCGCCTCTATCGAATCCTGCGCTCGACCGCGCGGGAGATCGACAAGCGCGCCAATCTCGAGCTGCACGGAGGACAGACCGAGCTCGATCGATCCGTGCTGGAAAAGCTCGTCGGCCCCCTCGAGCATCTGCTGCGCAACGCACTCGACCACGGCCTCGAGACGCGCGAAGTGCGCGTGGCGGCGGGCAAGCCGGAGACCGGTGAGATCTCGCTGACAGTGCGCCAGATCGGCAATGAAGTCGTCATCGAGCTCGCCGACGACGGCAGCGGCGTCGATTTCGCGGGGGTGCGCCGGCGGGCGGTGTCGCTCGGCATGATCGCGCGCGATGCCGAGCCCAGCGAGCAGCAGCTGATCGAGTGCCTGTTCAAGCCGGGTTTCTCGACCGCGGCCAGGGTTACGCAGATTTCGGGACGTGGCATCGGCATGGATGTGGTGCGCGCGGAGATCGCCGCGCTCGGCGGGCGCGTGGAGGTCCGCTCCAAGGCGGGCGTGGGAACGCAGTTCATGCTGTATCTGCCGCTGACGCTCGCCGTCGCGCAGGCCGTGCTGGTGCGGGCGGGCGGGCGGCTGTGGGCGCTGCCGGCGCCGATGGTCGAGCAGGTGCTGCAGATCAAGGCCGACGCGCTCACCGATCTCTACGTCTCGCGCAAGGCCGAATGGAAGGGGCAGTCCTACGCGTTCCATTACCTGCCGCGCCTGCTCGGTGACACGCAGCATCGTCCCGAGACGCTGCGCACCAACATCGTGCTGCTGCTGCGCAGCGGCCAGGGCGGTGCCGCGATCCACGTCGACGAGATGGTGGGGAACCAGGAAGTCGTGGTGAAGAACATCGGCCCGCAGCTTGCACGCGTATCCGGCATCTCCGGCGCGACCGTGCTCGGCAACGGCGAGATCGTGCTGATCATCAATCCCGTGCAGCTCGCGGTGCGCCCCGACCTCCCGACCGCGGGCGCCGACGACGAGCGCGTCATCGCCGAGCGGCCGGGCGCCGCGGCGCGCGCCGGGACGCCTTCGGCGGCGCCGCTCGTCATGATCGTCGACGACTCGCTCACCGTGCGCAAGGTCACGAGCCGGATGCTCCAGCGCGAGGGCTTCGAGGTGCTGACCGCGAGGGACGGCGTCGACGCGCTCGAGCAGCTCGCCGAACATATGCCCGACGTGATACTCCTCGACATCGAGATGCCCCGGATGGACGGTTTCGAATTCGCGAAGAACGTCAAGGGCAGCCCCGCGCACGCGAACATCCCGATCGTGATGATCACCTCGCGCACGGCGGACAAGCACCGCAGGCGCGCGGCTGACCTCGGCGTCGATCTGTATATCGGCAAGCCCTACCAGGAAGACGAGCTGCTGCGCAATCTGCGCGACATGCTGAGCCTGCCGGCCCCGGCATAGCCACAAGGCGTTGCCGAGAGTCCCCAACGCGCGGCGTCGCGATGGGGTAAGCTTGGGGCGCAGGCCACCCCGCCCGTGTGTTACGTCACCGCATGTCCACCGCGCGCTCTCGCATCGCCGTCCCGTCGTCCGTGCTGCGCGGCGCCGCCCGCGCATCGGGCTCGCTCCGGCGCGTCCGATGCGGCGCGCCCGACTACCATCTTTACTGACGAAAGAGGTCGCACGACAGGCCTCCCGGAGGAAAGAACATGGCGCAATTCGCCACGCAGGACATCCGCACCGTCGCTCTCGTGGGTGACGGCGCTTCGGGAAAGACGACGCTGGCCGAGGCGTTGCTAACGAAGTCGGGCGCCATTGCGTCGGGCGGCACCGTCGAGCGCGGCACCACGGTCAGCGATTTCGACCCGCTCGAGAAAACCTACCTGCATTCGCTGCGTGCGTCGCTGCTGCATCTCGAGACTCAGGGAACTCGGATTCATCTGATCGACACGCCCGGCTTCGCCGACTTCATCGGGCAGTCGATCGGGGCGCTCGACGCCGTCGAGACTGCGGCGATCGTCGTCAATGCGAGCGCCGGCATCCAGATGATTACGTCGCGGATGATGGAATGGGCGGGCAAGCGCCGGCTGTGCCGCCTCGTCGTCGTCAATCGCATCGACGCCGAGAACGTCGACTTGCCCGGCGTGCTCGCGCAGATCCAGCAAGCGTTCGGCAAGGAATGCCTGCCGATCAACCTACCCGCCGACGGCGGCAAGCGCGTGGTCGACTGCTTTTTCAACCCGTCGGGGGAGAGCGACTTTTCGTCGGTGGCGGCAGCGCATCAGGCGCTCGTCGACCAGGTGGTCGAGGTCGACGAAGCGCTGATGGCGAAATACCTCGAGCAAGGCGAGGTCGCGCCCGAAGAACTCCACGCACCGTTCGAGAAGGCGCTGCGCGATGGGCATCTCGTGCCGGTCTGCTTCGTATCGGCGCGCACCGGTGCCGGAATCGCCGAGCTGCTCGACATCCTGGTGAAGCTCGCGCCGAATCCGACCGAGGGCAATCCGCCGCTGTTCATCAAGGGCGAAGGCGAGAACGCGACGGAATTCCGCAGCGCCCCCGACCCCGGCCGGCACGTGCTGGCGCACGTGTTCAAGGTGGTGATGGACCCCTTCGTCGGCCGGATGGGCATCTTCCGCGTGCACCAGGGCACCGTCACGAAGGAGACGCAGCTCTACGTCGGCGAAGGCCGCAAGAGCTTCAAGGTCGGCCATCTGTTCATGCTGCAGGGTGGCAAGTACGTCGAGATCGACAGCGCGGTGCCCGGCGACATCGCGGCCGTCGCGAAGGTCGACGACATCACCTTCGACTCGGTGCTGCACGATTCGCACGAGGAAGACCATATCCACATGCGGCCGCTCGAGTTCCCGGTGCCGATGCACGGCTTCGCGATCTCGCCCAAGCGCCGCGGCGACGAGCAGCGGATCTCCGACGTGCTGCACAAGATGACGGCCGAGGATCCGACGCTCGTCGCCGAGCACGATCCGATCGTCAACGAGACGGTGCTGCGTGGCCTCGGCGATCTGCACTTGCGCTCGGTATTCGAGCGGATGGCAAGCCAGTTCAAGCTCGAAGTGGAGACGCGGCCGCCGCGCGTGCCGTATCGCGAGACGATCACCGCCAAGGCCGAAGGCCACCATCGCCACAAGAAGCAGACCGGCGGCGCGGGGCAATTCGGCGAGGTTTATCTTCGCATCGAGCCGCTGCCGCGCGGCGGCGGCTTCGAGTTCGTCGATCAGGTGAAGGGCGGCGCGATCCCGAACACGCTCATACCGGCGGTGAAAAAGGGCGTCGAGCAGGTGCTGGTCGAAGGGCCACTCGCAGGATTTCCGCTGCAGGATGTGCGCGTCGTCCTGTACGACGGCAAGTACCATCCGGTGGACTCGAAGGAAGTCGCGTTCGTATCGGCGGGCAAGAAGGCATTTCTCGACGCGATCGGCAAGGCGCGGCCGATCGTGCTCGAGCCGATCGTCGGTGTCGAGATCAACTGTCCCGCCGGCGTGATGGGAGACGTCACCGGCGACCTGTCGTCGCGGCGCGGCCAGGTCACCGGCACCAACACGCTGACGGCCGACATGCTCGCCGTGGGGGGATTGGCGCCGCTCGCCGAACTCGAAGGCTACGCGGCGCGGCTGAAGTCGATCACCGGCGGGCAGGGCGCCTGGACGATGGCCCTGTCGCACTACGAGCAGGCGCCGCCGAACCTGCAGCAGCAGCTCGCGACCGAATACGCGAAGCACCGGCGGCACGAGGAAGACTAGCGCATTGGATGACCTTCGCGTTGCGCGCTCCGGTGCAATTCGCACGTTGGGACGGCCCGGCGGCGCTCATCGGGACGATGGCGCAGAGCGCGCGATGCCCACGCATCGCGACGCGTATTGCGCGTCGAGCGCCTGCCGGCGCTTCCTGCCCTGCGCGCTCTCGCCGCGGCCGCGTTCGGCGTTGCGGCGCACCTCGGCCGCGAGGCGGCGCGTTTCGTCCAGCAGTTGCGCGCACATGCTGGGATCGGTGGCGGCCCCCTTTGGATCGCGCGGAAGCGTCAGGCGCGAAGCCGAAGCATCGCAGGGTGCGTCCGCATACGTCGTCCGTCCACTGTCGTCCGAGCATTTGTAGACCTGGCCGCGGGCGGTCGTCGCCATGGCGGCGAGTGCGAGGACGGCCAGCGCCGCCATCAGGGCGCAGTGGAGCGCGTCTCTTGGCATAATGTTCTCCCGCTTGTCCGGCGGGGCAATGATCCCACATGCGCGGGGCGAAGGCGTTGATGGCGAAGACGGGTCGCAACGAACGGTGCCCGTGCGGCAGCGGCAAGAAATACAAGCAGTGTTGCATGCGCGAGGGCGACGCCGGCGTGCCGGAGGGACTTTCGAATCCCGCGCCGATGCCGGTGCCGTCCGCGCCGCAGCCCCGAGCGCGCAACGCGGGTTCTGCAAACGCCGCGCGGCTGCTCCGCCAGGGCGACGCGCTGCAGTCGGAACAGAAGTGGGACGATGCGATCGCGTGCTACCGCGAAGCGCTGGTACTGGCTCCGGCGTTCGTCGACGCACATAACAACCTCGGCGCGCTGCTCCACCGCCGGGGCAGGCTGCCCGAGGCTCTCGCATGCTACCGCGCCGCGCTTTCGTTGCGGCCGGGCTCCGCCGATCTCCACTACAACCTTGCGAGCGCGTTGCGCGATCAGGGCGTTGCGGCAGACGCGGCCGCTGCGTTTCGTCGGGCGATCTCGCTCCAGCCCGATCACCTGCTGGCGCACTGCAACCTCGGCAACCTGCTCGGCGCCGCGGGCGATCCGGAGGGAGCCACCGCCAGCTACGCGCGGGCGCTGGCGATCGACCCTGAGTGCGTCGAGGCACACTACAACCTCGGGGTCACCCTCCAGCGCCAGGGCAGACCGGCGGACGCGATCGAGTGCTACCGCAAGGCGCTCGCGCTGCAGCCGGCGCATTTCCTCGCCCAATTCAACCTGGGCAATGCGCTTGCGGACGCCGGCGACCTGCAGGCCGCGGCCGACGCCTATCGCAGGTCTCTGCAGTCCCGACCGGATTTTGCGGTGGCGCGCAGCAGTCTTGGCAACGTGCTCCGCGCGCAGGGCCGGATCGCCGAGGCGATCGAGTGCTATCGCCTCGCACTCGCGTCGCGGCCCGACGATGCCGGCGCGCACAACAATCTCGGCAATGCACACGGTGAGCGGGGAGACCTCGAGGAGGCGCTGACAAGTTATCGGCGTGCGCTGGAACTGCAGGAGACGCCCGAATACAGGACGAACGTCGCGCTGTGCCTGCGGAGCATGGACTTTGCGCAGCGCGCCGTCGATCCTGCGCTGCGGCACCTGCTGATGCGGGCGCTGGCGGAGGCGTGGACGCGTCCTGCCGACCTCGCGCGTGCCTGCGCGAGCGCAATCGGCGCGGACCCGGTGGTGCGCGCATGGATCGAGCGCGCGTCGGCGGCGTGGCCCGCCCCGTTATCGCCGCCGGCGCTGTTCGGGCCGGCCGGCCTCGCCACGCTCGCGGGCGATGCGCTGCTTCGGCATCTTCTCGAAAGCACGCCGGTTTGCGACATCGGGCTCGAGCGATTGCTGACGGTGACGAGGGCCGCGATGCTCGACGCTGTCACCGGTTCGACCCCGGGCGAGGAATCGCCGGACGACCTGCTTGCATTCCATTGCGCCGTGGCGCGTCAATGCTTCATCAACGAGTACGTTTTTTTCCACGCCGGTGACGAATCGCAGCGGGCTGCGCGGCTGCGGGTGCAACTGTCGGCTTCGCTCCAGGCAGGCGATCGAGTATCCGCGCTTCGGTTTGTGACCGCGGCGTGCTACGCGCCGCTTTCGTCGCTGCCTTTCGCAGCAGCGCTGCTGCAGCGACCTTGGCCTTCGCCGGTCGAGGCATTGCTGGCGCAGCAGCTCGCCGAACCGGCGGAGGAGCGCCGCCGGGCCGGCGCGTTGCCGACCCTAACGCCCATCGAAGATGCCGTGTCGAACCTCGTGCGGCGGCAGTACGAGGAAAACCCGTATCCGCGCTGGATCCGCCTGGTCCGGGCCCCGGCGACGCGCACGTTGCGGTCGCATTTGCGCGAGCTGTTTCCTCACGTGCCGCAGGCCGAGCGTGACTTCGACCACGTTCCCGAAGGTGCGCTCGACGTGTTGATCGCTGGATGCGGCACCGGGCAGGAGGCGATCGACGCGGCGCGCCAGGTTTCGGCGGCGCGTGTGCTCGCCATCGATCTCAGCCGCTCGAGCCTCGCCTACGCCGCGCGCAAGACGGACGAGGCCGGCGTTGCCACCATCGAATACGCGCAGGCCGACGTGCTGCAACTGGCGTCGATCGGCCGCAGCTTCGACATGATCAGCGCGGTCGGCGTGCTGCACCATCTTGCGGATCCCGCGGTTGGCCTGGCGGTCCTCGTGTCGCTGCTGCGCGAGGGAGGCGTCATGCGCCTCGGCTTCTACAGCGAGAGCGCAAGGCGCGACGTCGTCGCAGCGCGCGCGTTCATCGCGGAGCGGGGTTATGCGTCGAATGCGGGCGACATCCGGCGCTGTCGCCAGGCGCTGATCGGCGCGCCGGAACGATTCGCTCGCCTTGCCCAGCGCCGCGATTTTCATGCGACGAGCGAGTGCCGCGATCTGCTCTTCCACGTGCAGGAGCACAGGTTCACGCTGCCCGGGATCGGCGCGATGCTCGACCGCTGCGGCCTGCGGCTGATCGGGTTCCTGCTCGAACCGGAGGTTCTTCGCGCGTACCGAGGACGCAATCCGCAGGACGCGGCGGCAACCGACCTGTGCGCCTGGGACGAGTTCGAGGGCGCCTTTCCCGATACCTTCGCCGGCATGTATCGGTTCTGGGTGCGGCGCAAGACCGTGTCCGATCCTGGTTCGCGCGCAGGCGAAGCGGTGGACAAAGGCGCGCCGACGGGCGCAGTGGAGAGGGCCGAATGAAGACCAGCACCGAGCGATTCCTGACGACGCATACCGGCAGCCTGCCGCGGCCGGACGATCTGGTGCGGATGATGTACGCGAAGGAAGAGGGCGTTCCGGTGGACCCTTCCGCGCTAGCGGCGCGCGTGGCCGCGGCAGTCGAGGAGGTGGTGAAGAAGCAGACCGACGCGGGTGTGGACGTCGTCAACGACGGCGAGATGAGCAAGCCGAGCTACGCGACCTACATCAAGGATCGTCTGGCCGGCTTCGGCGGCACCGGCAATACCTTCGTCTACCAGGACCTCGTCGGCTTTCCGAAGCTGGCGCAACGCGTGTTCGGCGATCCGGGACGCTCGCGGCGCAGGACGCCCGCGTGCAACGCGCCGATCGGCGTGCGCGATCGCAACGCCGCGCAGGTCGACGTCGCGCATCTGAAGGCGGCCGTCGAGAAGGCGCCGGCGCAGGAGGCGTTCCTGACGGCGGCGTCGCCGGGCGTCGTCTCGCTGTTCTTCCGCAACGACCACTATCCGAGCGCCGAGGCGTACCTGGAGGCGATTGCGGAGGCGATGCGCGTCGAATACGAGGCCATCGTCGACGCCGGCCTCGTGCTGCAGCTCGACTGTCCGGATCTCGGCATGGGGCGGCATATCCAGTACGCCGATCTCGGACTCGCCGAATTCCGTGGCAAGGCGGCGCTGCACGTCGAGGCCTTCAACCACGCGACGCGCAACATCGCGCCCGAGCGGCTGCGCATGCATCTTTGCTGGGGCAACTACGAGGGGCCGCACCACTGCGACGTGGCGCTCGCCGACGTGATCGACATCGTGTTTCGCGCGCGCGCATCGGCGATCGCGCTCGAGGCGGCGAATCCGCGCCACGCGCACGAGTGGGAGCTGTTCGAGACGGTGAAGCTGCCCGAGGGCAAGGTGCTGATTCCCGGCGTCATCGAATCGAAGTCGAACTTCGTCGAGCATCCGGAGCTGATCGCGCAGCGGATCGCACGCTACGCGAACCTCGTCGGACGCGAGAACGTGATGGTCGGCAGCGACTGCGGCTTCGGCACGTGGGTCGGGCAGGCCGCGGTCGATCCCGACGTCGTTTGGGCGAAGATGGCCGCGATGACCGAGGGTGCGCGGATCGCTTCGCAGCGGTTCTGGAAGCGGCAGCCGTGAAGGAACCTCAGCGGCCGGCGATCCTGAACAGCGACAACGCCTTTTCGCGCGCGAGCGCGTGGTCGACGATCGGGGGTGGATAGTCGTGGCCGATCACTACGCGCTTCGCGCGCTGGATCGCCGGCGGCACGCGCCAGGGCGCGTGGATCTCGCGGGCGTCGAGGGGCGCGAGTTCCGGGAGGTATCGCCGGATGAACTTGCCATCCGCATCGAAGCGCTGCGACTGCGTCACCGGATTGAAGATGCGAAAGTAGGGCTGCGAGTCGCAGCCGGTCGACGCGGCCCATTGCCAGCCGCCGTTGTTCGACGCGAGATCGTAGTCGATCAGCGTGTCGGCGAAGTAGTGCTCGCCCCGCCGCCAGTCGACCAGCAGGTCCTTGACGAGGAACGATGCGACGATCATCCGCAGGCGATTGTGCATGTAGCCTGTCGTGTTGATCTGGCGCATGGCGGCGTCCACGATCGGGTAGCCGGTGCGCGCCGTGCGCCACGCCTCGAACAGCGCGTCGTCGTCGGGGAAAGCGAGATCGCGATAGGCAGGCTTGAACGCCGTCGAGACGACGTACGGATGGTGCCAGAGGACTTGTGCATAGAACTCGCGCCAGATGAGCTCGGCCAGCCATGTTGCGGCGCCGCCGCCGTTGCGTTCGAGCGAGCGCGCGTGCGCGTAGGCGGCGAGTTCCCGGATGGAGACCGTCCCGAAGCGCAGATGGACGGACAGATAGGACGGACCCTTCTGCGCCGGATAGTCGCGCGCGTCCCGGTAGTCGTCGATGCGACGCTTGAAATCGTCGAACAGCGCGGCTCCGCCGGCCATGCCCGCCCTCATCCGCAATGCGCGCAGGTTGGTGCGCCGGAAGCCGAGGCTTTCGAGCGACGGTAGCGCGTGCGCTTCTCTCTCCGGCGGTGCCGCCAGCGCGTTCGCGCGCGCTTCGTCCGGATACAACCGCAGATGGCCCGGCGTCACCGCTCGCAGCCAGGCGTTCCGGTAAGGCGTGAACACGCCGAACGGCTTGCGCGATTGCGCAACCACCTCGTCGCGCTCGAAGATCACCTGATCCTTGGACGTATGGAACGCGATCCCGAGCGTCGCGAGCGCCCGTGCCACGGCGTCGTCGCGATCGCATGCCAGCGGCTCGTAATCGTGATTGGCGAACACCGCGTCGACGCGCAAACTCGCCGCAAGGCGCGGAATCTCGTCGCGCGCGCGCGCATGCGTGACGATCAGTGCGCCGCCCCGCGTCGCCAGGCGCGCCGACAGCTCGGCGACGCTGTCGTGAATGAACTCGACGCGCCGGTCGGCGGAGTCGGGCAGCGCTTCGAGGATCTCGCGGTCGAAGACGAACGCGCAGTACACCTGAGCGGCCGAGGTGAGCGCGCCATGCAGCGCCGCGTGGTCGAAGTCGCGCAGATCGCGCCGGAACCACACGAGCGCACGCGCGTAGCGCGTTACATCCATCGTCGGATTGTGCCGACCCATCCCTCGGATTACAATTCGACACCATGGGTATTTCGGTGAATCTTACCCACCACTTCCTGATTGCGATGCCGTCGATGGCGGACCCGCATTTCGCGCACACGCTCACCTACGTGTGCGAGCACAATCCGGAAGGCGCGCTCGGCATTGTGATCAACAAGCCGATCGAGATGACGCTGTCCTCGCTGTTCGAGCAGATCAACGTCCCGCTGTCGGACCTCGTTCTGCGCGAGTCGCCGGTGCATTTCGGCGGCCCGGTCCAGATCGACCGCGGCTTCGTCCTTCACCGGCCGCTCGGCAACTGGCAGTCGACGCTCGCGATCTGCGACGACATGGGACTTACGACGTCGAAGGACGTGCTCGAGGCCGTCGGCCGCGGCGAGGGGCCGAAGGACATGTTCATCTCGCTGGGCTACGCCGGCTGGTCCGCCGGCCAGCTTGAACAGGAACTGGCGCAGAACGCCTGGCTGACCGTGGAAGCCGATCCGGACGTTCTTTTCGAAGTGCCGCCCGAAGGGCGGTTGCCTGCGGCGATGCGCCTGCTCGGCATCGACTTCTCGCGGCTGTCCGACGACGTCGGGCACGCGTGACATCTCGTGAGCGCGCTTGCGGACGCGACGGTGCTCGCGTTCGATTTCGGGACGCGCCGCGTCGGCGTCGCGATCGGCAACACGCTGGTCCGCGTCGCGCATCCGCTGGTGACCATCGAGGGCGACTCGCCCGCGACCACCCTCGCGGCCATCGCCGTCCTGATCGACGAATGGCAGCCGGCGCAACTCGTCGTCGGAGTGCCGGCGCACGCGGACGGCACTCCGCACGCGATGACCGCGCAGGCGCAGTCCTTCGCTCGCGCGCTCGGCGATCGCTTCGCGCTGCCGGTCGGCACAGTGGACGAACGCTGGACGACCGAAATTGCGCAGGACATGCTCGACGCCGGCAAGCGCGGCAGGCGCGGGCGCGCCGAGCGCGACCAGATCGCCGCGCAGGTCATTCTGCAGGCGTGGTTCGATGAGGGAGCGGGTTAGCCCGGGGTTGGTCCAATGAGCGCAGCGGACAATTCCGACATTCCCGACGCCGAAGCGGCGCTCGTCGTGCTCGCGGCGCGTATGCGCGACGCCGTCATGCACGACGCGGCGTTCGTCGGCATCTACTCCGGCGGAGCATGGCTTGCCGAGCGGCTCGCCGCCATGATCCCGGGCAACCACCGCGTCGGCTTCGTCGACGTCTCGTACTATCGCGACGACTACGCGACAAGCGGCTTGAAAGGCGGCGCCCGGCGCTCCGATCTCGGCTTCGACGTCGACGGCGCGACGATCGTGCTGATCGACGACGTTCTCTACACCGGCCGCAGCGTGCGCGCGGCGATCAACGAGCTGTTCGACTTCGGGCGGCCGGCGCGCATCGAGCTTGCCGTGCTCGTCGACCGTGGCGGGCGCGAGCTGCCGGTCGAGGCCGATTACGTCGGCGCGCGGCTCGTCGTCGCGCGCGACCTGTCGATCGTCCTGTCGAAGGACCCGGGCGGCTTGCTGGCGCTCGCGGTCGAATCGACCGCGGGGAACTAGCGCCGATGCGCAATCCGCAGCTCAACGCCAACGGCGAGCTCACGCACCTGCTTACGCTCGAAGGCCTCCCGGCCGAGGTGATCCGCCACATACTCGATACGGCGCAGCCGTTCGCATCGATCGCCGAACGCGAAGTGAAAAAGGTGCCGCTGCTGCGGGGCAAGGCGGTTTTCAACCTGTTCTTCGAGAACTCGACCCGAACGCGCACGACGTTCGAGATCGCCGCGAAGCGCCTGTCGGCCGACGTGATCAACCTCAACATCGGCGCGTCGTCGACGTCCAAGGGCGAGTCGCTGCTCGACACCGTCGACAACCTGGTCGCGATGAACGCCGACATGTTCGTCGTCCGCCACGCGCAGTCGGGCGCACCGCATCTCATCGCCGCGCACCTGAACGCGCACCGGCGCTTGCACGTCCACGTGGTCAACGCCGGCGACGGAAGGCACGCGCACCCTACGCAGGGCCTGCTCGATCTGTACACCATCCGTCACTACAAGGGCGATTTCGGCGGCCTGACCGTGGCCGTCGTCGGCGACGTGCTGCACTCCCGGGTCGCGCGCTCGCTGATCCACGGGCTGACGACGCTCGGCACCCCGGAAGTGCGCGTCATCGGGCCGCGCACGCTCCTTCCGACGCGGGTCGAAGGGCTCGGCGTGCGCGTGTTCAACGACATGCGGGAGGGGCTCGCCGGCTGCGACGTGGTGGTAGTGCTGCGGCTGCAGAGCGAGCGCATGAAAGGTGCGCTGCTGCCGTCGGCCGGCGAGTATTTCAAGCACTACGGGCTCACGCAGGACAAGCTCGCCGCGGCAAAGGCCGACGTCATCGTCATGCATCCGGGACCGATGAACCGCGGTGTCGAGATCGACTCCGCCGTCGCCGACGGCGCCCGCTCGGTGATCCTCCCGCAGGTCACGTTCGGGATCGCCGTGCGGATGGCGGTCATGAGCATCATCGCGGCCAATTGAGCGATCGAGCGAGCCCCGGGCAAGGACACTGCGCTTGAAGATCGAGATCAGGAACGGCCGGGTGATCGATCCTTCGCGAGGCGTCGACCGCGTCGCGCCGCTCTACGTGGCAGCGGGGCGGATCGCTGCGATCGGCGCCGAGCCCGGGGGGTGGTCGGCCAATCGCGTGATCGACGCGCACGGTCTCGTCGTTTGTCCCGGCCTGGTCGACGTCGCGGCGCGGCTGCGCGAGCCCGGTCTCGAATACAAGGCGACGCTCGAATCGGAACTCCGGGCGGCGATTGCGGGTGGCGTCACGAGCCTCGCATGCCCGCCGGACACCGACCCGCCGCTCGACGAGCCGGGGCTGGTCGAAATGCTGAAACACCGCGCGCGCTCGCTCAACCTCGCGCACGTATTCCCGGTCGGCGCGCTGACGCTGCAACTGGCCGGCACGACGCTGACCGAGATGGGTGAGCTCGCGGAAGCGGGCTGCGTCGCATTCTCGCAGGCCGACGCACCGCTGACCGATACTCAGGTCCTGCTGCGCGCGATGCAGTACGCCGCCACGTTCGGCCATCGCGTCTGGTTGCGCGCGCAGGATCCGCATCTTGCGCGGGGCGGCGTCGCGCACGATGGCGAGGTGGCGACACGCCTCGGGCTCGCGGCGATTCCCGTCGCCGCCGAGACGATCGCGCTGGCGACGATCTTCGCGCTGATCCGCGAGACGGGCGTGCGCGTGCACCTGTGCCGGGTGTCGAGCGCAGAAGGCGTGACGATGGTGCGAGAGGCCAAGCGTGAGGGCCTGCCGGTCACCTGCGACGTCGCCATCCATCACCTGCACCTGTGCGACGTCGACATCGGCTGGTTCGACGCGCAGGCGCGCCTCGTCCCGCCGCTGCGCGGCACGCGCGATCGCGCGGCGCTTCGCGCCGGCGTCGCCGACGGCACGATCGACGTGGTCTGCTCCGATCACACGCCCGTCGACGACGACGGCAAGCAGGTTCCATTCGCCGAAGCGGAAGTAGGCGCCACCGGCCTCGAGCTGCTGTTGCCGTTGACGCTCAAATGGGCGGCGGAGGAGCGCATCGAGCTGCCGGCCGCGCTCGCCAGGATCACCCGCGCGCCGGCCGAGCTCCTCGGCGTCGACGGCGGAACGCTGGCGGTCGGCGTTGCCGCGGACGTTTGCATCTTCGATCCGCAGGCGCATTGGACGGTGAGCGCGCGCACGCTGCAAAGCCAGGGACGGAACACGCCTTTCCTCGGCCTCGAGGTGGCGGGCCAGGTCAGGCACACGCTGGTCGGCGGCGTCGTGGTGGGGGGCGCCGCTGCGCCGGCGAACGGCTGAACGCCCGTCAGAGAAGCGTACGAACGTCGCGCCGACGTCCCGGCGCGCTTCAGGCCTTCGGAACCCGTCCGAGCAGGTAAAACTCCGGATTCGGACGCATGGCGATCAGGTTGGCCATGCGGTTCGACAGCGCGAAAAACGCTGCGATGCCGCCGATGTCCCAGATGTCCTCGTCCGCAAAGCCGTGGGCGCGCAGCGCGTCAAAATCGTCGTCGGCGATGTCCTGGCTGCGCAGCGCGACCTTCAGCGCGAAATCTAGCATCGCCTTCTGCCGCGGCGTGATGTCGGCCTTGCGGTGGTTGACCGCGACCTGGTCGGCGACCAGCGGATTCTTTGCGTAGATCCTGAGGATCGCGCCATGCGCGACGATGCAGTAGAGGCAGTCGTTCGCGCCCGAAGTGGCGACCACGATCATTTCGCGTTCGGCCTTGGTGAGACCGCTGTCGCGCAGCATCAGAGCGTCGTGGTAGGCGAAGAACGCGCGGAATTCCTCCGGCCGGTGCGCGAGCGTCACGAAGACGTTCGGCACGAAGCCCGCCTTCTCCTGCACTTCGAGGATGCGCGCGCGAATATCGTCGGGAAGATCCTCCACGCGGGGGATCGGATAGCGGCTGATCGCGGGTGCATTCATTCGGTGCCTCGATGTGAATGGGCGCAATCCCGATGGTAATGCCAATCGGGCCGTGATTCTTCCAGCGTCAAAGTCCTTGGCTCACGATAGATTCGGAATCCTGTCGCGGGGGTAGTGGTCTAGTGAACCACCACCACGCGGGTCATCCGCTTGACGCAAGGCGCGCGCGCGATTAGCCTTGGCAGTTCCCGGGGATTGTAAGCAGACTCCCCGGTTCAAGACGCCCTCCAGCGTCCAAGTTCTGCTCCTAATCGGTGGGTCTGTGGCCCACACGGGAGCAAGCATTGGGCGCGTCATGTAGCGGTTTAAATCGCGCCTCGCACCACGTCAAGCGCCTGCTGGTAGCGAAAGGTCTACGCGCGTTCGGCGACGGGTATGTCAGCCTGCTATTGCCGCTCTACTTGCTGGACCTCGGATTCAGCCCCCTCCAGGTGGGGATCATCGCCACCACCACATTGCTGGGGTCCGGCTTACTAACACTCTTGGTCGGGCTGCATGCCTATCGGTACCACTACCGGACGCTGCTCCTTGCAGCCACACTGCTGATGGCGGGCACCGGCCTGGGCTTTGCGCTGGTCACCGATTTCTGGCCCCTGCTGGTCATCGCCTTGGTCGGAACGTTGAATCCGTCCAGTGGGGACGTGAGCGTATTTCTGCCGTTGGAACACGCCGTGCTCTCCCGTGTCGTCGCCGACAAGGAGCGCACGGCGGTCTTTGCACGTTACAGTCTGGTGGGATCACTCCTTGCTGCTCTCGGGTCCCTCGCCTCGGGTCTCCCCGGCATGATGGCCAGTAATTTCGGTGCGTCCACCACGGCAGCGATCCAGGGAATGTTCATGCTCTACGCGCTGCTAGCGGGACTCGCCGCCGTGGTGTACCGCGGTCTGCCGCATTTCCTGAGTCCTGACGGCCATCAGCCGACCGCACCATTGACCAAATCGAAGAAGAAGATCTATACGCTTGCTGCGCTCTTCAGCCTGGATGCCTTCGGCGGCGGTTTCGTGGTGCAGTCCATGGTCGCGCTGTGGCTCTACCAGAACTTCTCCCTGTCCCTCGCCGCGGCTGGAACGCTGTTCTTCTGGACTGGAGTCCTGACCGCGATTTCATATCTGGTTGCGGTGCGTATCGCCAGCCGGTTCGGGCTGGTGAACACCATGGTCTTCACGCACATCCCATCTAGCCTGTGCCTGATCGCGATTCCGTTCATGCCCGCTCTGAGCTGGGTGATAGCGCTGCTTTTCCTACGAAGTGCACTGTCGCAAATGGATGTGCCAACCCGAAGTTCCTACGTCATGGCAATTGTTCCGCCCGCAGAGCGGCCGGCGGCGGCCAGCATCACATCGGTGCCGCGCAGCCTGGCCTCGGCGGTCAGTCCGTTCTTGACCGGCTATCTGCTGGGCGTATCGTCGTTCGGCTGGCCGCTCCTCATAGCCGGGGTGGTCAAGATTGTCTATGACGGGCTGTTGCTTACCCTGTTCAGGAAGGTCCGCCCGCCAGAGGAAACTCATTGAGTGCGGCGACCACTCCCGCGAAAATGCGTTCGAGGTAGATGGTAGTGACCCGCACCCGCAAACATATCCGGTCCTGGCGTGCCGCGGCCGACGCGCCCGGCAACCCCAGGCCGTCAGAACAGGAAGTGCACAATGGCACTGAATACGTTACCCCAACTCGCAGGTGGTTTGTTTCTGAGCGACGGCGGACTCGAGACGACGCTGATCTACCTGGAGGGAGTGGACCTGCCGCACTTCGCTGCATTTGCGCTGCTGCGCGATGCCGCCGGGCGCGAGCGGCTGCGGCGCTACTACGAGCCGTATCTCGAGTTATGCGCCAGCACACCCGAAGCCGGATTCGTGCTGGAGACGCCAACGTGGCGCGCGAGCGCCGACTGGGGGCGTCGGCTGGGCTATGACGCTCTCGCGTTGACCGACGCTAACCGCGACGCGGTTCGGCTGATCCGCGAGATTCGCGACGAATGGCAGCCCCGCATCGCAGGGACCGTGGTGCTCTCCGGGATCATTGGTCCGCGCGGCGACGGGTATGTGGTCGAAGTACCAGGCAGCGCCGAGGAGGCCGCAGCTTTCCATATGGCGCAAGCCACGGCATTGCGGGACGGCGGCGTCGACATGCTGGCGGCCGTGACGATGACCAGTGCCGCCGAAGCAATCGGCGTCGCTCGTGCGGCGCGTTCCGTCGGCCTTCCTGTGGCAATTTCGTTCACCGTAGAGACCGACGGCCGGCTGCCCAGCGGCGAGCAGTTGCGCGAGGCGATCGAACGCGTTGATGCCGATACGCCGCCCGCCTACTTTGCCGTGAACTGTGCCCACCCTAGTCATTTCGACGCTTGCTTTGACGAGGCGGGGCGCTGGACAGCACGAATCCGAGGCATTCGTGCCAACGCCTCAACGCGCAGCCATGCGGAACTCGACGTCGCGACCGAACTTCACATCGGCGATCCAGCCGATCTTGCCGAGCGCTACCGCCGCCTGCGTTCGCTGCTGCCGATGCTAAACGTGCTGGGCGGCTGCTGCGGCACGGACCATCGGCACCTGCGCATGATTCGTGACACTTGGCTACGATGAGTGGGCTTTGGGCGCCAGCCTCTTTCGCGCTCGGCGGTCCGGTCAGGGCTTCGCGACGTCAGCCACCCCGGCGCCGTCGGCGACCGCGGCGTCCGGCGGCTGATCCTGTGACGGAGCAACTTCTTGTTTGGCTTCGGCTTTTCGTTGCCGCTTCGCTTCCTGTTTCTGCTTCTTGGCTAGGTCTTTCTGGCGCTTCGCAAAGGCATAGTTGGGCTTGGGCAAGGGTCTTTTCCACGTGGTTGAGGAGCCATAAGGCTAAACGAATTCGGGCAGTCGTGGTGCCGGAACGTGTCGAAATGACGCTTTGGGGACGCTATTGTCGTCGGTGCGCCCTGTCTGCCTCATTGCAGACGAATCGCTTCGACGTGCGGATCCCCGGCGCCTTCCCCACCGGATTCACCGCCGCGCGGCAGGCGCGAGTCATTTCGACGGCGGTACGTAGCCCGAGGGCATCTCCGCGCCTCCGCCGAAGAAGTGTTTCTCCATCTGCTCGGCGAGCCATTTGCGTGCCCGTACGTCGGCGAGCGAAAGGCGGTTCTCGTTCACCAGCATTGTCTGGTGCTTGAGCCACTGTTGCCACGCCTCCTTCGAGACGCCTTCGTAGATGCGCTTGCCGAGCTCGCCGGGGTAGGGCAGAAAGTCGAGGCCTTCCGCCTCGCGGCCGAGCTTCACGCATTGGACCATTCGTGCCATCGCGATTCCTTCAGGTTGATGGGCCGCGCCCGCTCCGTTCGCCGCTGCGGGACGCGAGGGAACCGCGCCCGGAGCAGCCGCGCGAACGCTAGAGCGTCTTGCGGTAAACCAGCGACTTGCGCTGGAAATTGTATAGCGCCTGCTTCTGCTGCGGCAGCTCGGCGATCGTCGCGTTGCGAAAGCCACGCTCGAGGAACCAGTGCGCGGTCCTCGTCGTGAGGACGAACAGAGTCTCGAGCTTCAGCCGCCGCGCCCGCTGCTCGATCTCCCGCATCAGCGCCTCGCCGTAGCCCTCGCGGCGGAAGTCCGGATTTACGGCGAGCGCGGCGAGCTCGCCCACGCGCTCCTCCGCAAAGGCGTAAAGCGCCGCGCAGCCAATGATGTGGTTGTCGTACTCGGCGACGACGAAGCGCTCGATCTCGGCCTCGAGCCGCTCCCGGGAACGCCGCACGAGCACGCCCTGCTCCTCGAGCGGCTCGATGATCGCGAGGATTCCGCCGACGTCGTCGATGGTCGCACTGCGCAGGTGCGCGAGCGCGGTGGACGCGACCATCGTCCCCACGCCGTCGCGCGTGAAGAGCTCGAGCAGCAGCGCGCCGTCGTGATGGCGGCTGATGAGATGCGCGCGCTTCACGCCGTTGTCGCACGCGCGGATCGCCGCGGGAAGGTAGACGCGCACGTCCGCGGCGAGGCGCTCCGGATGCGCCAGCAGCGCATCCGCGTCGCGCGTCGACAGATCGGAAAGGAGCTGGCGCCGGCCGTTGCGCACGCCGTCGGTGTCCATCAGGAAGATGAGCTTCACGGTGCTCATGCGCACCGCGACCTGCGTGGCCACTTCCTCGACCGTCAGGTTGAAGATCTCGCCGGTCGGCGAGTAGCCGATCGGCGAGATCAGCACGATGTCGCCGTCGTCGAGCCGCTGCGAGATGGCCTCGGTGTCAATGCGGCGCACCTCGCCGGTCAGCAGCATGTCGGTGCCGTCGACCACGCCCATCGGCTTGGCGGTGAGATAGTTGCCGCTCGACACGCGGTTGCGCGCGTTGGCCATCGGCGAATTGGCGAGGCCGAGCGACAGCAGCGCCTCGATGCGTGCGCGCACCTGTCCGGCGGCCTCGAGGACGCAGTCCATCGCGTCGGCGTCGGTGACGCGCACCCCGTGCGCGTAGCGGCTCGGGATCGCCTGCGCCTTCAGGATCGTCTCCACCTGAGGCCGGCAGCCGTGGACGACGACGAGCTTGATGCCGAGGCTGTGCAGCAGGTTGAGGTCGTGAACGATGCCGAGAAAGGAGTCGTCCGCGACGACCTCGCCGCCGAAGGCGATGACGAACGCCTTGCCGCGAAACGCGTGGACGTAGGGCGCGGCCGCGCGGATCCAGTGCACGAAACCGCGCATCGTCGCCGAGTTCGCGGGTGGGGTGGCGTCGGGTGCGCGCGGCATCGGGTAGAGTCGGGCTTTTGTCAGGCCGCGCGATTATAGCCGCTCACCCGAGCGATCGGCCGGTGAATTCGGCGCGTCGCTGCAGGGCGTCAAAGGCGAGCGCGAGCGCTCGGCTATCATGCAAGATTCGACGTCGCGCATCATGACGCAACCGCTTCTCGAACGTCTCAATCCCGAACAGCTCGCCGCCGTCACGCTGCCGCACGCGTCCGCGCTGATTCTCGCCGGCGCGGGCAGCGGCAAGACGCGCGTGCTCACTACGCGCATCGCGTGGCTGATCGCGACGGGACAGGCGAGCCCGCTCGCGATCCTCGCCGTCACGTTCACCAACAAGGCCGCGAAGGAGATGCTGGTGCGGCTCTCCGCGCTGACGCCGGCGAACCTGCGGGGCATGTGGGTAGGGACCTTTCATGGCCTGTGCAACCGGATGCTGCGCGCGCACTACCGCGACGCCGACCTGCCGCAACTGTTCCAGATCATCGACACGCAGGACCAGCTCGCGCTGATCAAGCGGCTTTATCGCGCGCACGGCATCGACGACGAACGTTTTCCCGCGCGCCAGCTCCAGTCGTTCATCATGAACGCCAAGGAGGCGGGACTGAGGCCCAATGCCGTCGAAGCGCCCGACGATTTTGCGCGCCGTCAGGTCGAGCACTACGCGCTCTACGACGCCGCGTGCCGCCGCGAGGGGGTGGTGGATTTCGCGGAGCTCTTGCTGCGCAGCTACGAGCTCCTTTCCGCGAACGAGCGGATCCGCGAGCATTACCGGCGGCGCTTCTCCCACCTGCTGGTCGACGAGTTCCAGGACACCAACGTCCTGCAGTACAAGTGGCTGCGGCTGCTCGCCGGCCCGCACACCGCGGTATTCGCCGTGGGCGACGACGACCAGTCGATCTACGCGTTTCGCGGCGCGAACGTTGCGAACATGCAGCACTTCGAGCAGGACTTCGCGACGGCCGAACGGCCCGTGGTGATGGTCAAGCTGGAGCAGAATTACCGCTCGCACGGCCGCATCCTCGATGCCGCGAACGCGCTGATCAAGAACAACGCTGCGCGACTCGGCAAGAACCTGTGGACGAGCGAGGGCGCGGGCGAGCCCTTGCGGGCGTTCGCTGCGCCTACCGACCTCGACGAGGCGGCGTTCGTCGTCGACGTGGTGGGCAGCCTGTCGGGCGACGGCGTGGCGCTCGACCAGATCGCGCTGCTCTACCGCAGCAATGCGCAATCGCGTGTGCTGGAGCATGCGCTGTTCAATGCCGCGCTCCCCTACCGCGTGTACGGCGGAATGCGCTTTTTCGAGCGCGCCGAGGTGAAGCACGCGCTCGCGTATCTGCGGCTCATCGCGGCACCCGAGGACGACGGCGCGTTCCTCCGCGTGGTCAACTTCCCGCCGCGCGGGATCGGGGCACGCTCGCTCGAAACGCTGGCGGAGCGTGCGCGCGCCGGGGGGACGAGCCTGTGGCAAAGCGCGGCGGCCGGCGCGATCGCCGGCAGGCCGGGCGCGGCGCTGGCGTCGTTCCGACGCCTGATCGAGACGTTGCGCGAGCAGACGAAAGCGCTGCCGCTCCCCGAAGCCGTCGAGCACGTGATCGAGGCCTCGGGTCTTGTCGCGCACTACCGGCAGGACAAGGATGGGCAGGAGCGCATCGAGAACCTGCAGGAACTCGTCAATGCCGCCGACGGCTTCGTGCGCGAGGCGGACCTCGCCGTCGACGCGCCGATGGTGGGTCCGCATACCGACGGCGTTGCAGCCAACGACCCGGCGGCCGAGGGCGCCACCGATCCGCTCACGGCGTTCCTCTCGCATGCGGCACTCGAGGCTGGCGATACGCAGGCAGCGGAGGGCCGCCCTGCGCTCCAGCTCATGACCGTGCATTCGGCGAAGGGCCTGGAGTTCCACACGGTTTTCGTCACCGGGATGGAAGAGGGGCTGTTTCCGCACGACAACAGCCGCAACGCGATCGACGGTCTCGAGGAGGAGCGACGCCTGATGTACGTTGCGATCACCCGCGCGCGGCGCAGGCTTTATCTCACGCATGCGCAGACGCGCATGCTGCATGGCCAGACGCGCTACCACATCGCATCGCGCTTCCTCGACGAGATTCCGCGGGAACTGGTGGAGTGGCTCTCGCCACCGCGCCGGCGCAGCGTCCAGTTCGACGCCGCGGAATGGGGCGCCGTCCATTCGGCGCCGCAGGCGACGCCGCCGCCGCCGGCCTGGCGCATCGGCCAGAGCGTGCGCCACGCCAAGTTCGGCCTGGGCGTGATCATCGACGCCGAAGGTCGCGGCGACGACGCGCGCGTGCAGGTCAATTTCCGCGACACCGGCGTCAAGTGGCTCGCGCTGGAGTACGCGAAGCTCGACCCGGGCTAGGCGCTCCGCTATTCCTTCGGCGCCTGATGGCGCAGCAGATCGTCGTCGTCCGCCCGGCGATCGGCGGCGATCTGGCGATCGAGGTGATCGGTCGGCGCGATGTCGATGGCGCCAAGCGGCTCCTCTGCCAGTCGCTGCGCGGGCTGTCGCGGCGGCGCCGGCGCGCCGCGCGCAGGCCCGGCAGGCGCCGCGAGGACGGCGGCGGCGGCGGGAACCCCCTGGCCGAAGCGCAGGTTGTAGATGGGCTCCGGCATCACGATCCCGGCGCGATCGAAGGCGCCTTTCACCATCCGGATCGCCTCGCTGCGGACCTTCTGGAAGTCGGCGTGCGTCTGATCCATCCAGCCGTAGACCCGCAGCACCACGTTGGAATCGCCGAGCTGCTCGACGGTGCACGTCGGCGGCGGGTCGCTCAGCACGCCCTCCATCTGCGCCACGGTCGTCGCGGCGAGCTTCTGCGCGGCAGCGAGATTCTGCTCGGTGTCGACACCGACGTCGAAGTGGAAACGGCGCTTCGGGTTGCGCGTGTAGTTGACGATGACCGCCTTGTAGACCTTGGCGTTGGGAATGCGCGTGTGGTTGCCGTCGAGCGTCATCAGGATCGTCGCGCGCGACGTGAGCCGCAGCACGCGGCCCTCGCAGCCTTCGATGGCGACCAGATCGTCGCGGGCGAACGGCTGGCGCAGGCTGAGCAGCAGGCTCGCGATGTAGTTCTCCACCGTGTCGCGGAGCGCGAATCCCACCGCGAGCCCGAGGACGCCGGCGGCGCCCAGCACCGAGCCCACGAGCGTCGAGGCGTCGAGCACTTCGAGCGCGATGAGCAGGCCGACGGCGACGAAGCCGACGCGAACCCCCTGCTGCGCCAGGTCGCGCAGGAAAGGATTGCCGGCGAAGCGCCGGGCGATCCGGGGGCTTGCGGCGACGCGCTTGCCGATCCACCAGAGCAGCGCCAGCTCGGCCGCAGCGACGAGCAGCAGCGGCAGATAGCTGGCGAAGTTGACGAGCTGCGCGAGAACGCGGTCGAGCATTTGCGCCATTCGGGTGCGCACATCGCGCGACACGACGATGCCGTCGCGGACGTCGACGACGCTCTCGACGCGTCGCGCAAGATCGGCGGCCTGCTTGTGCGCGGCGTTGGACGAGACTTCTCCCCCCAGCACCACGACACCAGCGCTCACGTCCACCCTGACGCCGGACAGCCCGTCGAAGGTCGAATACAGCTTCTCGATCCGCGACTTGATTCGCGCGTCGCCGCTGACGCTGGATTCGACCGCGATGGTCGACTCGACCTTCGGCGGCGGGCTTCCTGCCACGGGTTCGTCGGCGCCCGGAGAAACGGCAGGCGCGAACGCGAGCGCTGCCGCGATCACGCAGGCGAGCGACCTCACGCGCGTCCCGAGCCTCAAGGCGGCGGCGCGCCGGCGGCGGGAGTTGCGGGCGGTTCGCTGGCGTGGAAAACGTCGCGATAGCTGACGTAGTCCGAGATGTGCAGCGTCGCGACGAAGAAGAAGACGTAGGGCAGCATCAACGCCAGCGCGAGCGCCCTACCGACGGGCGCGGGGATGAATAGCGCCAGCAGCGTACCGACGACGGTCGGCAGCAGGCCGCCGAAGAAGAACGCGGCCAGCGCGTAGCGCAGGATCGGGCGCCAGTTGGCCAACGCGGCACGCAGGCTCGTCGACAGCGCGGTGGTGGCACTCGCGTCCTGGAACACGACGAGCGCGGGCGCCCACCACAGTGCGAACAGCGTCGGGATGGCGCAGAGCGCGCCGACGATCATGCCGAGCTGCACCTGCGGGTCGGCAAGCGTCTCCGAGAGGCGCAGCGCGGCGGCCTCCTGGTCCAGTTCCGCCGGCATCCGGTCCGAGATCAGCGCGAGGAGCTTGCCGCCGTCGACGAACTGCGACGCGCTGATGGCAATCGTGATTCCCACCGCGTACACGATGCCGAGCAGCACCAGCGCCGACAAGTTCGATCGAAAGCCGCGGAACAGGAGCTGGAAGCCGGGCATCTCGCCGCGCTCCTGCGTCCACGCGGCCGCGAGGAAGCCCACCGCAAAGACCGGTTTCAGCACCGGTGCCGCCAGCACGCCGATGAACGGGACGAACTCCGCGAGCAAAAGCACCGCGTAATAGGTCAGCAGGAGCACGATCCAGTTCATGCGCGCCTTGGCGAACATGGCGTAGCTTCGCGCGAGCCAGCGCGTGCCGTTCGCGCCCGGCTGGCGGGTGAACGCGATGTCGCGTGCGATCTGTCGACGATCGGCCATCGACCGCTAGCCGGGGAAGGCGGGCATCGTCACGACGCGCTCGCGCAGGATGTGCTCGAACTCGGTCGGGTCGTGCGCGTGGATGAGCTCGCCTTGACGCGGCAGATGGATGTCATGCAGCCGGGAGATCCAGAAGCGCAATGCGGCGGCGCGCAGCAGCGCGGGCCATTGGGCGCGCTCGTCGGCGGTCAGGGGCCGCAGCCGGCGATAGGCGTCGGCGAGCATGGCGGTGCGCGCCGGGTCGAGCGCGCCAGTGCGGTCGATGCACCAGTCGTTCACCGTGATCGCGAGGTCGTACGCAAAAAAGTCGGTGGCGGCAAAGCCGAAATCGATGATGCCGGCGACCCGATCCTCGTGGAACAGGACATTGTTGCGAAACAGGTCGCCATGGACCGCCCCCTTGGGCAGGCGTGCCTTGCCGAAGCCTGTCTGGAACTCGATCTCGGCGGCGAGCAGCGCTTGCTGCGCCGGCGTGAGAAACGGTTTCACCACACGCTGCATCTGCCGCCACCACGACAGTCCGCGCCGGTTGGCGAGTCGCGGGCGATAGCTTTGCGAGGCCACGTGCAGGCGGGCGAGCGCGCCGCCGACGGCTGCGCAGTGGTCGATCTGCGGCGACCTGATCGACGCGCCGTCGACACGCGCGACGAGGCCGGCAGGCTTGCCGTTCAACAGCGAGAACAGGGCCCCGGTGCGGTCGGCTGCAGGCGCCGGAACCTCGACGCCGGCGCGTGCGAGATGCGCCATCAGGTTGAGGTAGAACGGCAACTCCGCGGCAGGCAGTCTCTCGTACAGCGTCAGGACGAAGCGGCCCTTCTCGGTCGTGACGAAATAGTTGGTGTTCTCGATTCCCGCCGCGATCGGCGCGATGTCGACGAGCCCGCCGAGCGTGTAACGCGCGAGCCAGACATCGAGATCTTCGGGGGTGACGGTCGTGTAGACGGACATCGTGGCGCGCGGCGCGGCGGCGCCGTCTTCGCAACGGCGACCGACGAACGGGGTCAGATCCTCACCAGGAGAACAGCAACCACATCGCGGGCCGCGTCCTGATGTCGAGGCTGTCGCGGCGGATGAACGCGTGACCGGCGGCGTCGGGGATCAAAAAGTACGGCTTGCCGTGGCTCGGCGTCACCTTGACGTACTGCAATTCGCCCCTGACGCGCACTTCCTCCACCGTGTTGTCTTCGCGCCGGAGGATCGTGATCTGCGGCTCGAGGTCGGGATCGGTCGCGACGTCGGGCGGCGGCGCCGGCGTGACCGACGGCGCATAGGACGGGCCGGCGGGCGGAATGGGCGGCGGCGACGGTGCGGGTGGACGCGACTGCGCGAACGCCAGCGTCGCCGCGAAAAGCGCAACGGCAGTGGACAACGCGAGGCGCGCGGGCGTCATGGGAGGAGTGCGATCGACGGCTGCATTCTAGCAAACCGGACGGCGGCGCCGTCACGACACTGTTCGCCTCCGGACCCTCACCGGCGCGACGTCGCCGTTCATGCGGTCTGCGCCCGGCGCCCTTTCGCGCGGGGTCAGAGGTTCAGCATCTTGTCGCGCTCTTCGGCCGTCGGCTGGAAGCCGCGATTCTCGTAGAAGTGGAATATCGCCTCGACGATCTCGTCTGGCTCGTCGATCGTCCGCATCAGGTCGATATCGTCGGCGCCGATCATCCCTTCGCCGACCAGGCGGTCGCGGAACCAGTCGACGAGCCCGCTCCAGAACGATCCGCCGACGAGAATGATCGGGATGCGCCGCGACTTGCCCGTCTGCACGAGCGTCAGGCACTCGGTCAGCTCATCGAGCGTTCCGAAGCCGCCGGGCAGCACGACATAAGCCGACGCGAAGCGCACGAACATCATCTTGCGCGCGAAGAAGTATCGGAACGTGAGGCTGATGTCCTGGTACGGGTTGCCGCTCTTTTCATGCGGCAGCATTATGTTGAGGCCGATCGCGGGGGACCGCCCTTCGTGGGCGCCCTGGTTCGTCGCTTCCATCAGTCCGGGTCCGCCGCCGGAAATCACCGAGAAGCCCGCGTCCGAAAGCTTGCGCGCGATCGTCTTCGCCTTCGCGTGATACGCATGGCCCGCCTTGATGCGCGCGCTGCCGAACATGCTGACTGCGGGGCGGATGCCGCGCATGCGGTCGGCCGCGACCTGGAACTCTGCCATAATCCCAAGCACCCGCCATGCCTCCTGTCCGTTGGAGGTGTAGAGAGCCTGCGGGTCGATCAACTCCGGAATCTTGTCGGTCTGCGGCAGCATGCCTACGCTCGTCCTCGTCGATGGTTCGTCTTACCTGTATCGCGCCTTTCACGCGCTGCCGGACTTGCGGACGACCCAGGGCGAGCCAACCGGCGCGCTGCGCGGTGTGCTGTCGATGTTGCGCCGAATGGTGGAGGACGGCAAGCCGGACTACTTCGCCGTCGTGTTCGATGCGCCGGGCAAGACGTTTCGCGATGCTTGGTACTCCGACTACAAGGCGAACCGGCCGCCGATGCCCGACGATCTCGCATTGCAGATTCCTGCTCTGCACGAATGTGTGCGCGCGCAGGGCTGGCCGCTGCTGATGATCGAGGGCGTCGAGGCAGACGACGTCATCGGCACGCTGGCGGCGCAAGCGAAGGCTGCCGGTATCGACACGCTGGTGTCGACGGGCGACAAGGACCTTGCCCAGCTCGTGGTGCCGGGTGTCAGGCTCGTCAATACCATGAACAACGAGACGCTCGACGACGCCGGTGTGCTCGCGAAATTCGGCGTGCGCGCCGACCAGGTGCTCGATCTGCTCACGCTGACCGGAGACGCGGTCGATAACGTGCCGGGGGTGCCGAAGGTCGGCCCGAAGACCGCGGTCCGATGGCTCGCGCAATACGGCACGCTCGAAGGCGTGATCGCGCATGCGGGCGAGATCACCGGCGTCGTCGGCGAGAATCTGCGCGCTGCGCTGGACTGGCTTCCGCAGGGACGCCGTCTCCTCACTGTGAAGACCGACTGCGAACTGGGTGTGACGCCACGCGAGCTCGTGCTCCGCGCGCCGGACAAGCCGCGGCTGCGCGAGCTTTACGGGCGCTACGAGTTCAAGACCTGGCTGCGCGACATGGGCGACGACGCTAGCGTCCCCGACGTGGCCGGCGCGATCGCCAAGGCCGCCGCGCGCGATACGGCGGGACGCCGCTTCGACATCCCCGATGCGCCGAAGACGTCGGTGCCCGCCGCGCCCGGCGACACGCATTACGAAACCGTCGAAGACGCAGAGCAGCTCGACCGCTGGATCGACGAGATCGCCGGCGCGAAGCTCACCTCGATCGATACCGAGACGACGAGCCTCGACCCGATGAACGCCGAGATCGTCGGCATTTCGCTTTCGACGGCGCAAGGCCGCGCGGCCTACATTCCGGTGGCGCATCGTTACACCGGCGTGCCCGACCAGCTGGACCGCGCAATGGTGCTGGAGCGCCTTGCGCCGTGGCTCGCCGATCCCTCGTGCAAGAAAGTGGGGCAGAACCTCAAGTACGACCAGCACGTGTTCGCCAACCATGGACTCGCGCTTGCCGGCGTCGCGCACGACACGCTGCTCGAATCGTATGTGCTCGAATCGCACAAGCCGCACGACATGGGCAGTCTCGCGTTGCGGCATCTCGACGTCAAGACGCTGAGCTACGACGACGTCACCGGCAAGGGCGCGTCGCGCATTGCGTTCGAGCAGGTGGCGGTGGAGCGCGCCACCGAGTATTCGGCGGAGGATGCCGACGTCGCGCTGCGCCTGCACGATGCGCTGTATCCGCAGATCACGATCGACCCCCGGCTGTCGCGCGTCTACGACGAGATCGAGATTCCGGTGCGCGACGTGCTGTTCAGGATGGAGCGCAACGGCGTGCTGATCGACGCGGCGCTGCTGGCGAGGCAGGGCCGCGAGCTCGGCGAGCGCGTGATGTCGCTGGAGCAGCAGGCGCACCAGGTGGCGGGGCAGCCCTTCAATCTCGGCTCGCCCAAGCAGATCTGCGAGATCCTGTTCGAGCGCATGAAGCTGCCGGTGCTGAAAAAGACCGCGACGGGCGCGCCGTCCACCGACGAAGAGGTGCTCCAGGAGCTCGCGGCCGACTATCCGCTGCCGAAGCTGCTGCTCGAGCACCGTGCCCTGTCGAAGCTGAAGTCGACGTACACCGACAAGCTGCCGTTGATGGTGAACGCGCGCACCGGCCGCGTGCACACGACCTTCGCGCAAGCCACCGCGGTGACGGGACGCCTCGCTTCGTCCGATCCCAATCTTCAGAACATTCCCGTGCGAACGACGGAGGGCCGCCGCATCCGCGAGGCGTTCATCGCCTCGCCCGGGCACACGCTCGTGTCGGCCGACTATTCGCAGATCGAGTTGCGCATCATGGCGCACTTGTCGGAGGATGCAGCGCTGCTGAAGGCGTTCCACGACGGCGCCGACATTCATCGTGCGACGGCAGCCGAGATTTTCGGCGTGCCGCCGACGGACGTCACGGCGGAGCAGCGCCGTTACATCAAGGCGGTGAACTTCGGCCTGATCTACGGCATGGGCGCATTCGGGCTCGCGACGCAGCTCAACATCGAGCGCGCCGCGGCGCAGCAGTTCATCGACAAATACTTCGCCCGCTATCCCGGGGTCGCCGACTACATGCAACGCACGCGCGAATTGGCGCGCGCGCAGGGCTACGTAGAGACGGTGTTCGGCCGCCGGCTATGGCTGCCGGACATCAAGGCGGGCGGGGGGCCGAGGCGCGCAGCGGCCGAACGCGCGGCCATCAATGCGCCGATGCAGGGCACCGCCGCCGACCTGGTCAAGCTCGCGATGATTGCCGTCGATCGATGGCTGACGCAAGGGCGGCTTGCCACGCGGCTCACCCTGCAGGTGCACGACGAGCTGGTGCTCGAAGCGCCCGCCAGCGAGCTCGACCGCGTCTTGAGCGAGTTGCCGGCGCTGATGACCGGCGTTGCGGAACTGCGCGTCCCGCTGGTCGTCGACGTCGGCGCGGGAGCGAACTGGGAGCAGGCGCACTAGATTCGCGACGCGGCGGGATCGCGCCGGCGAGACTCGGCGGTCGCCTCGCGGCCGCGACTATGCCGCGACTATGCCGCGACTATGCCGAGAATATCTGTCGCCACGACGCGTAGCAGCTTCCCACGACCATCGGCGCCAGCACGAGCCAGCCCAGCGCGAAGGGGATCGACGCGACAATCGCGAGGCCGATGTAGATGAGCCCGTAGATCAGGAACGGGACGATGTTCGCCATGGAGCCGTTGAAGCTCGCCTTCATCGCCGCGAGCGGCTCCATGCCGTCGAGCGTCACGAGCGCCGGGGCGAACCAGATCGCCATCCAGATCACCGTTCCGCCCACCAGGCCGATCAGCAACAGGAAAAACATGCCCACGCCCGCGCCGGCCACCGTGGCGTAGGGGTTGGCATTGCCCGCGTCCATCATGGCGCCCAGCCCCGACATCCCGACCGTCACGAGCGCGACGGCGACGCAGACGACGCCGAGCACGATCGCCATCGCGAGCAGAATCAGCCCCAGCACCGCCAGCGGCCCGAAGCGGCCGTTCTTGAATCCCGCGAACAGGTGGCCGACTTCCAGCGGCTCGCCGCGCGCGAGCGCGTGGCAGCCCAGCATTGTGCCGCCGGCAAATACGGGCGTGAGCACGGTGTGCGCGAGACTGCCGATCACGGGTATGAAAACCAGCACTATCGATATGCAGACGTAGATCAGGAGGATCAGGATCCAGACGAGCGGCGCGGCCTGGAAGATGCGCCACGCCTCGCTCCAGAACGCAGTGCCCTGACCCGCGGCAAGGCGGCGCGGCTCGCGCGAGGTACGCGGGGCGGGGGGCGCCGCCGTGCTGGGCAATGTTTCCATGCGAAAAGCTCCTGGATGACCGAAGGTGACCGCTCGATTGTCCCGCAGGTTGCGACGGCGCGCGAGGGGCCCGTGCGAGGGGCTCGTAAAAGGCCGGGGATTGCAAACGACGGCGGACGCTACCATCTGCCTCGGGAACCGTCCCGCTTCGCACGCCGAGGGCCGACCTCCCGGAGTCTTGAAATGTCCGAAAATCACTTGCGCGAACCCGCCGCCATTGTCCACGCACGGCGCACGGTGGAAGGCGGCGGCTTTGTCGTGCGCCGCCCGTTCCCGACGCCCGAAATGGCGCTGTTCGATCCGTTCCTCCTGCTCGACGAAATGGGTCCGGTCGATTACGCGCCGGGCAAGGCGGTCGGCGCGCCCGATCATCCCCATCGCGGCTTCGAGACAGTCACCTATCTGCTGGACGGTGAGTTCGAGCACGAGGACTCGGCCGGCAACCGCGGCAGGCTCGCGGCCGGCGACGTCCAGTGGATGACGGCGGGGCGCGGCGTCGTGCACTCCGAGATGCCGAGCAAGCGCGTGCGCGACGAGGGCGGTCGCGTGCACGGCTTTCAGGTATGGGTGAACCTGCCCGCGCGCGACAAGATGACCGCGCCGCGTTACCAGGACGTTCTCGCAGCGAAACTGCCGGTTGCGACCACGGCCGACGGCAGGGCCAGCGTGAAGGTGATTGCGGGTTCCGCGCTGGGAGTCGACGCGGCGGTTGAAACGCGCACGCCGATCCAGTATCTCGATGTGACGCTGGCGCCGGGCGGGCGCGTCGTGCTGCCGGCACCGGCGTCGTATAACGTTGCGGTCTACGTGTTCGACGGCACGGCGCGCGTGGGTCCGCACCACGACGTCGAGAGTGGCGGGTTCGTCGTCCTCGGCGACGGCGACGCGGTCGAAGTGTCGAACGGGCCCGACGCCAAGGCGCCCGCGCGACTGCTCGTGCTGGGCGGTGCGCCGCTGAACGAGCCGGTGGCGCGCTACGGACCGTTCGTGATGAACACGGAAGCCGAGATCCAACAGGCGATCCGCGACTATCAAAGCGGCAACTTCGGCGACATCCGGCGCTGAAGCGAAAATGGGGTCAGAGACGATTTATTCGGACGCCCCGCTCGCGGCGGTGAACAACGTGTCGGCGGCAGTCCCGGTCGCGAATATGTCGTCTCTGACCCTACTTATGCGGGATTGGACGTGAACGATATTTTCAGCCAGCTGGAAACGCACGGCAGCCTGCTCGTCGGGTTCAACGTGCTGTTGCAGCAACTCGGCCTCCCGATCCCCGCGGTGCCGACGATGATGATCGCGGGCGCGCTGACGGCGGCGCGCCGCATCAACGGCGTCGCGACGTTCGCGCTTTCGGTCGGCGCGTCGCTGATCGCCGACCTCCTGTGGTTCTGGGCGGGGCGCCGGTACGGGTATCCGGTGCTGCGCTTTCTCTGCAAGGTCTCGCTCTCGCCGGACACCTGCGTGCGGCAGACCGAAGGAATCTTCCAGCGCTGGGGATTCTTCTCGGTCGTGCTGTCGAAGTTCGTGCCGGGCTTCTCGACCGTGGCCCCTCCGGTCGCCGGCGCGCTCAAGATGCCCGTCGGCGCGTTCGCCGTGGCGTCGCTGGCGAGCGCCGCGCTGTGGGTGGGTGCGGCGATGGGCGTCGGCATCGTCTTCTCGCGCCAGATCGAAGTCGCCCTGACGTGGACGACGCACAATGCGCCGCTGGCGGCGACTGCGGTGGGCGCCATTTTCGCGCTGTACGTCGCGCTCAAGGCGGCGCAGCGCTGGCGGCTTTCACGCTACGTCGATTCAGCGCTCATCACCGTCGACGAGTTGCGCGAACAGCTGCAGCAGGATCCGCGTCCCTTCGTCATCGACATCGGCTCGCAGCTCGCGCAGCAGTCGCGCCCGCACATCCCGGGCGCTGCGATGCTCGACCTCGACCAGATCGCCAGCGCCACCGATTTTCCGACGGACCGCGAGATCGTCGTGTACTGCAACTGCCCGAGCGAGGCCTCTGCCAAGCGGGCGGCGCAGATC
>JBDSLT010000165.1:0-4391 GCA_039916265.1 Casimicrobiaceae bacterium
ATCCTGCAGCAGCGCCTGGCCGAGCGCCTGCTGTCGCTCGGCCATCGCCGCATACGAGACCGACTGCGGCGCGTCGGTGATCCCCTGGATCGCGCCGGTGTCCTGCGCGGGAAAGAAGCCCTTCGGAATTACGACGTACAGGACGACGGTCAGCACGAGCGTGAGGATCGCGACGGCGAGCGTCGCGCGCTGGCGCGCGAGCACCCAGTCGAGTGCGGTGGCGTAGCGCGCGATCATGCCGTCGAGAAAGCGCCCGGCCGCGCGCTCGAAGCGCCCCCGCTCGCCCTCGGGCACGTGGCGCAGCAGCCGCGCGCTCATCATGGGCGTCAGCGTCAGCGAGACGAACGCCGATATCAGGATCGCCACTGCGAGCGTGATGGCGAATTCGCGGAACAGGCGGCCGACGATGTCTCCCATGAACAGCAACGGAATGAGCACCGCGATCAGCGAGACGGTGAGCGAGATGATCGTGAAGCCGATCTGCCGGCTGCCTTTCAGCGCCGCTTCGAGAGGCGAGTCGCCCTTCTCGATGTAGCGGGCGATGTTCTCGATCATCACGATCGCGTCGTCGACGACGAAGCCCGTTGCGATGGTGAGCGCCATCAGCGTCAGGTTGTTGATCGAGAAGCCCGCCAGGTACATGACGCCGAACGTTCCCACCAGCGACAGCGGTACCGCGACGCTGGGGATCAGCGTCGCCGGCAGCGTGCGCAGGAACAGGAAGATGACCATGACGACCAGTGCCACCGCGAGCAGGAGCTCGAACTGAACGTCGCGCACCGACGCGCGGATCGTCGTCGTGCGGTCGGTGAGCGGCGTCACGTCGACTCCACCCGGCAGCGTCGCCTGCAACTGCGGCAGCAGCCGCTTCACGCGATCGACGACGTCGATCACGTTGGCGCCCGGTTGCCGCTGGACGTTGACGATGATCGACGGCCGGTCGTTCGCCCACGCGCCGAGGCGCTTGTTCTCGGCGTCGTCGATCACGTCGGCGACGTCGCTGATGCGCACGGGAGCGCCGTTGCGCCAGGCGATGATCAGGCCCTTGTACTCCGCCGCGGACCGCAGCTGGTCGTTGGCGTCGATCGTCGACGCGCGGCTCGGGCCGTCGAAGCTGCCTTTCGCCTGGTTGACGTTGGCGCTGGCGATCGTCGTGCGAAGGTCCTCGAGGTTCAAGCCATACGCGGCGAGCGCCTTGGGGTTCGCCTGGATGCGCACGGCGGGTCGCTGCCCGCCGGCCAGGCTAACGAGGCCGACGCCGGGAAGCTGCGAGATCTTCTGCGCCACCCGCGTGTCGATGAGGTCGTTCAGCTTCGGCAGCGGGATCGTGTCGGACGACACCGCGAGCGACAGGATCGGCGTGTCGGCCGGATTGACCTTGCTGTAGATCGGTGGCTGCGGAAGATCGGAGGGCAGCAGGTTGGCCGCCGCATTGATCGCCGCCTGCACTTCCTGTTCGGCGACGTCGAGCGTGAGATCGAGGCTGAATTGCAATGTGATCACCGACGCGCCACCGGAACTCGTCGACGACATCCGATTGAGCCCGGGCATCTGGCCGAACTGCCGCTCGAGCGGTGCGGTCACCGACGACGTCATCACGTCGGGGCTGGCGCCCGGGTACAGCGTCACCACCTGGATCGTCGGATAGTCGATCTCGGGAAGCGCGGCGACCGGCAGCACGCGATACGCGATGAGACCTGCGAGCAGCACGGCGACCATCATCAGCGTCGTCGCCACCGGCCGCAGGATGAACGGGCGGGACGGATTCATTTGCCTTCGCCGCCGGCCTTGCCTTCGCCCTTGCCTTCGCCCTTGCGCCGCGCGCCGTCGCCTTTGACCGTGCGCGCCGCTGCGGCGGCGGCGGCCGGCGCGCTGCGATCGATCGGCTCGATCTGCGCGCCCTCCTTCAGCTTGTCGAGGCCGTCGACGACGACGCGCTCGCCGGGAGACACGCCGCTTTCGACGACGGTCGATTCGCCCCCCGCCGGACCGAGCTTCACCGGCTTCACGCTGACGGTGTTGTCGTCGTTGACGCGATAGACGAATGGACCCACCGAGCCGCGCTGGATCGCGGCCGTCGGTACGATGGTCGCGCCCTTCAACGCATCGACGAGCATCCGCACGTTGACGAACTGCTGCGGGAACAGCGCCGTATCGGCGTTGCCGAATTCCGCCTTGAGTTTGACTGTGCCGGTGGTCGGATCGATCTGGTTGTCGATCGTCAGGAGCTTGCCGCTCGCGAGCTTCACTTTGCCGTCGCGATCGAACGCGTCGACGGGCATCGCGCCACCGCCCTGCGTACGCCGGCGCACGGCGGCGAGCTTGTCCTCGGCGATAGAGTACACGACGTCGATAGGATCGATCTGCGTGATCACGACGATGCCGTTCGCATCCGATTGCCTGACGATGTTGCCGGCGTCGATCTGCCGCAGTCCCGTGCGTCCCGACACCGGCGCGCGGATCTTCGTGTACGACAGTTGCAGCTTCGCGTTGTCGACTGCGCCGCGGTCTGCCTCGAGCGTCCCCTGGTACTGGCGCACCAGCGCAGCTTGCGTGTCCACCTGCTGCTGCGCGATCGAGTCCTGCTTCAAAAGCGTCTGGTAGCGCGCGAGGTCGATCTGCGCGTTGGCGAGCTGCGCCTGGTCGCGCGCGAGTTGTCCGTTCGCTTGCGTGACCTGCACCTCGAACGGTCGCGGGTCGATCTCGGCGAGCACGTCGCCGGACCTGACCATCTGGCCTTCCTTGAAGAGTACTCGGGCGAGCTGGCCGTCGACGCGCGGGCGCACGCTGACCGTGCTGCGCGGCGTGACGTTGCCGAGTGCGTTGAGATAAACGCTGAAATCGGTGGTCCGCACGGCAGCCGTCGCGACGGGCAGCGGCGCACGATTGGCGGAGGCCGGACCGCCTTTGCGCGAGCCGCCGCCCTCGTTCGACGCGCCTCCAGGGGTCGGTGTCGCAGCACTCGTGACGTCACCTCCTCCTGCTCCGCGCCAGTACCAGCCGCCGGCGGCAACGGCGGCAACGACGAGCGCGCCGGCGATCCACCGGGCGGCGGAGCGGCGCGGGCGCGCGGCGCCGGATTCGTTCTCGGGAGGGTTCATAGAGGAATCGCCTTCGTCCTTCGGGCTCCGATCCTCGGGTTCGGGTCGGCCGGCGGGCTCACCGGAATGCGGGGTATCGGTCAGAACGCGAAAGATGTCATTTTGTTCTGCCGCATCAGAGGGTTCCGCTCATCAATCGCCCCCAAATTGCAAGCAAACGTTACCGCAAAACGCACGCAAACGCGGCATTTCGTTGCACATACGCGCCGTTGGCCCAGGTCGGCGACCGCGGGATTGTGGCGCCGTCACAACCGCCCACAGGTATTAGGCCGCCGCCTGTAAGCTTGGGAACGGCCATGACGCCTGCATGAGCTATCGTTAGTTCCAATAGTCACCGAGCCTACCGGCCATGCTGCAACCTGCCCACGTCGGACACTTGGCGCTCCTGCGGGCGCTGATTCGCGAAGGCGCTGCGGAAGGCAGTTTCGACCGCGGCCTTGCGGCCGAGTCCGACGACGCAGCAGACTTCTTCGAGAAGCTGAAGCGCGCGCTGGTCACCGGCTATTTCGTCGAGCAGGATCCCCGTTCGGGTCGGATCGAGACGGTCGGCGTTCCGGGGTACGTCTTCTGGTCCGACGATCGCCACAGCGGCATGCCCCCGGTGGGCTTCGGCCTGTTTCGCGCGCTGGAAGGCGGTTACGAGCTTTGGCTCGCGGGGCTGGAGTTCACTCAGCGCGGCGGTGGACAGGGACGCACGCTCCTCGCCGCGCTGATGTCGACGCCGCCCGGGCAAAAGACGTACGTCGTCCGCGTGCAGCGTGCCTCTCGCTACGTCGCCGCCGTCACGCACCTTCTCGACACGCTCGGTTTCGACACCGTCGGCGATACATCCAAGCTGCGCTGGTTCGTTCGCCGCGACGCCCCCGTCGCGCTGTCGGCGCGCATCCGCGCGGCGGTCAACGCGCGACGAACGCAGACCTGACGGCTGCGCGAGCGACGCTCAATCCGCGGCCGCCGAGCGCGACGACGGCACGATCCTGATCGTCATGCCGTGCTCGACGGCGTGACCTGCCGCGACCCACGCGTCGAGCCCGCCCGCGAGCGGCCGCACGCGCTTCCATCCCCGTCTGAGGAGGATCTGCGCCGCCCGCTTGGCAGAGGCCTCGCTCGGGCAGTTGCAGTACACGACGATCTCGCGGTCCGTCGGAAAATCGGTGGCGCTTGCGATCTGGTCGAGGTCGAGCATCGCTGCGCCCGGGATGTGCGGGCGCGACTGCTGCGCGAGCTGCGAGCCGATGTCGATGACGAAGGGACGCGGATCCTGCTGCAGCTGTTCGCGCAACTCGTCGA
>JBDSLT010000166.1:0-10847 GCA_039916265.1 Casimicrobiaceae bacterium
GCGAAGCGGGCGACTTCGAGCTTGGCGATGAGGTCGCCGATGAGCGGCGCGCGCAGCAATCGAATGTCGCGCGCACGGCGCACCGCAGGGTTCGCGCCGCGGCGCCGATACCAGAGCGCGGACACCACCAGCGTCGCGAGCACCGCCCACCACCACCGCCGCATGAACGTGCCGACGAACACGACGACCTGCGTCGGCAGCGGCAGCGCCTTGCCGGCCTGCGCGAAGGTCTGCTCGAACTGCGGCACCACGAAGATCAGCAGGACGATGACCGAGACCACCGCGACACCGATCAGGATCGTCGGATAGATGAGCGCCGAGCGGACGCTCTCGCGCAGATCCTTGTTGCGCTCCATCGTCTCCGCGAGGCGCTGCAGCACAACGCCGAGCGCGCCGCCCGCTTCGCCGGCGCGAACGATGTTCACGTAGAAGCGCGAGAACACTTCGCGGCGCGCGTCGAGTGCCTGCGACAGCGCCTTCCCGCCGCGGACGTCGTCGCGAACGCCCTGCAGCAGCGCCATGACCGGCGCCGTGGGCGCGAGCCCGATCAGGATCTCGAGCGCGCGGTCTAGCGGCAGGCCCGCGCGTAGCAGCGTCGCGAGCTCCCGCGTGATCGCGAGCAGCTGGTCGCGCGTGACTTGCTTCGACGCGAACCATCGGCGACGCGGCCCGCGCACGCCGGGCGCGCTCGCCGCGCCTGCGCCACCCGCCGACGCGACGATCTGCATCGGCATCAGTCCCTGGTCGCGCAGGCGCTCGACGAGGTCGCCTTCGCTGGGCGCGTCGAACTCGCCGGTCGACACTTCACCAGCCGGGCTGACGGCGCGGTAGCGATACAGGGGCATCGATCCCTCGCCTACGCAGATTGCGTGAGTGCAGCGAACGAAGTGAGCGTGGGGGTCCAGCCTCCCGCCGGGCCGCCCCAAGGGAGGCTTGCTCCCCCTATGGGGGCAGCGAACGAAGTGAGCGTGGGGGCCGTCATCTAATCACGCCTCCCGTGTGACGCGCAGCACTTCCTCGAACGTCGTCACGCCCTTCAGCGCCTTGCGCAGGCCATCCTCGTACATCGTCACCATGCCTTCGCGGATCGCCTCGGCGCGCAACTCCGTCGCCGTCGCGTGCTTCATCACGAGGCTGCGCATTTCATCGGTGATCGGCAGCATCTCGAGGATGCCGATGCGGCCGGTGTAGCCGGTGTTCGCGCAAAGCTTGCAGCCCTTCGCGTGCCACAGCATGATCTCGCGCGCCTGCGTGAATCGGCGCAGATTCATCTGCTCGACGATCTCCGGCAGCGCGACGTACGCCTCCTTACATTGCGAACACAGCGTGCGCACGAGCCGCTGCGCGAGGACGCCGATGATCGTCGACGTCAGCAGATAGTCCTCGACGCCCATGTCGAGCAGGCGGTTCATCGTCGAGGGCGCGTCGTTCGTGTGCACCGTCGACAGAACGAGATGGCCGGTCAGCGCCGACTGCACGGCAATCTGCGCGGTCTCGAGGTCGCGGATCTCGCCGATCATGATCACGTCGGGGTCCTGCCGCACGATCGAGCGCAGCGCATTGGCGAAGGTAAGGTCGATCTGCGGCTTCACCTGGATCTGGTTGATACCGGGCATCTGGTACTCGACCGGATCCTCGACGGTGAGAATCTTGACGTCGGGCTGGTTCAACCGGTCGAGCGCCGTATACAGCGTCGTCGTCTTGCCCGAGCCCGTCGGCCCGGTGACGAGCAGGATGCCGTGCGGCTGCATCAGCACTTCGAGGAACAGCGAAAGCGTGTCGTCCTCGAAGCCGAGACGGTCGAAGTCGAGCGCGACGCCGCCCTTGTCGAGGATCCGCATCACGACCGACTCGCCGTGCATCGTCGGCACGGTCGACACGCGCAGGTCGATCTCCTTGCCTTGCACGCGCAGGCGAATGCGGCCGTCCTGCGGCAGCCGGCGCTCGGCGATGTCGAGGTTCGCCATGATCTTGATCCGCGAGATCACCGCCGCGGACAGCCGCTTCGGCGGCGATTCGACGTCGTGCAGCACGCCGTCGATCCGGTAGCGCACCACCAGCCGGTTCTCGAAGGGCTCGACATGGATGTCCGACGCGCGGGTTTCGAGCGCGTTGGTGATGAGCAGGCTCACGAGCCTGATGACCGGCGCCTCGGACGCGAGGTCCTTCAGCTGCTGCACGTCGGCGTCGAAGGCGAGTTCGTCCACGCGCGTCTCGACGTCGCCGATCAACTGGCTTTGCGCCGAGCGGCCGCTGCCGTACAGCCGTTCCAGCGCCGATTCGAGTTCGGTCGGAATCGCCACGACCGGGCGCACGGCGCGTCCGGTCACCATCTCGAAGGCGCCGATCGTGTACATGTCGGTCGGATCGGCCATCGCCAGCGTCAGCTCGGTCTCGTCCTCGCGCACCGGCAGCGCGCGCGACTCGCGCAGGAAGCGGGCGGATATCCGCTCCTCGAGGATCGGAAATTCCGGATAGCCGGACGCGTCGACGAGTGGCAGCGAGAGCTGCGCCGACAGCGCTTCGGCAACGTCGCGCTGCGCGACGAGGCCCAGCGTGACGAGCAGCGTCCCGAGCTTTTCGCCGCTGTCCTGCTGCAGTCGCAACGCGCGTTCGAGCGCGGCGGCGTCGAGCTTGCCGCGTTCGATCAGGAGTTCGCCGAGGCGGTCGGAGGCCGGTGCATCCACGAGATCTGGGAAGTTGCGCTGCTCAAATTTTGGGCACCAATTTTAACACGCGCACCGCAACAAAGTTACGGAAGCCCGCGTCGCAAAAGGACTTTTCTCGGCTTTGACGTCTCGATTGTGGTTTCGGCGCGACGGCCGACGCGGGCCGGTCGCACGTATCCCGTCGCCCAATGGCAACAGTTGCGCCGCCACACAGATGAAACCGCCCAGCCTCATGACCGGCTGCGGCCGCCAATGGTTCCGAAGGCGTGCGGCGGGAGCGCGATGCGTGCAGCGTCGAGCCGCGCGCCGCCCGGGCGCGGCAGCGCGACGCTAGGTCGCGGCGAAGGCGCTCGCGGCCGCCGCGACGGTCGCCGCGATGTCGTCGACCGAATGCGCGGCCGAGACGAACCCGGCTTCGTAGGCCGACGGCGCGAGATAAATGCCGCTGTCGAGCATCGCGTGGAAAAAACGGTTGAAGCGTTCCTTGTCGCACGCCATCACGGTCGCAAAGCTGTCAGGCACGCGTTGCGCGAAATAGATCCCGAACATGCCGCCGATCGACTGCGCGCAGAATGCCACGCCGGCCGCTTGCGCCGCGGCTGCGAGCCCGTCGACCAATTCCCGCGTGCGCGCCGCGAGGCGATCGTAAAAGCCGGGCGCCGCGGTGGCGGCGAGCGTCGCGAGCCCGGCCGCCACGGCGACCGGATTGCCCGACAGCGTCCCCGCCTGATACACCGGACCGAGCGGAGCGATCCACTCCATGATGTCGCGCCGGCCTCCGAACGCGCCCACCGGCATGCCGCCGCCGATCACCTTGCCGAGGGTGGTGAGGTCGGGCGTGATTCCGTAGAGGCCCTGCGCGCCCTGCGCATGCACGCGAAAGCCCGTCATGACCTCGTCGAAGATCAGCACGGCGCCATGGCGGTCGCAAAGCGTGCGCAGCCCTTCGAGAAAGCCGGGTGCCGGCGCGACGAGATTCATGTTGCCGGCGACAGGCTCGACGATCACGCAGGCGATGGCGCCGGCCTCACTCCGGAAGGCGGCGTCGACGGCGGCCAGGTCGTTGTACGGCAATACGATCGTCTCGTTCGCGATTGCCGGCGGCACGCCGGCCGACGACGGCTGGCCGAAGGTCAGCGCGCCCGAGCCCGCCTTCACGAGCAGGCTGTCGCCGTGACCGTGATAGCAGCCTTCGAACTTGACGATTCTGGAGCGCCCCGTATAGCCGCGCGCGAGCCGCAGCGCGGACATCGTCGCCTCCGTACCCGAGGACACGAGCCGCACGAGTTCGAGCGAAGGCAGCCGCCGGCACAGCGTTTCGGCGAGCACGATCTCGATCTCGGTCGGCGCGCCGAACGACAGCCCGTTCGCCGCCGTTTCCTGCACCGCTCTCACGACGTCCGGATGCGCATGGCCGAGGATCGCCGGACCCCACGACCCTACGTAGTCGATGTACCGCCTGCCGTCCGCGTCGAACAGATGCGCGCCCTCACCGCGGGTGAAAAAGCGCGGCGTGCCGCCCACCGAGCGGAACGCGCGCACCGGCGAATTTACGCCGGCGGGAATCGTGCGCTGGGCGCGCGCGAACAGTTCGTCGTTGCGGCTCATTGGGGCGCGCGCGGGCGCGCAGCGGAAAAGCAGGCGGCGAGCGCCCTCGCCGCGCGCGTGACCTCGGCGATGTCGGGATGATCGAACACGTCGCGGATCACCGCCACGGCGTCGGCGCCCGCGTCGACGAGCGCCTGCGCGTTGCCGGCATCGATGCCGCCGATCGCCACGACGGGAACGCCGAGCGAACGAGCGCGGTGCAGAAGGTCGACGTCGGCGCGGCGGGCTCCCGGCTTGGTCGCGGAAGGATAAAAGCTGCCGAAAGCGACGTAGTCGGCCCCGGCCTGCGCGGCGCTCATCGCGCGCGCGAAATCGTCGTAGCAGGACACGCCGACGATACGCTCCGGCCCGAGCAGTTCCCGCGCCGCGATCACGCTGGCGTCGTCGGCGCCGACGTGCACGCCGTCGGCGCCCACCGCGGCCGCCAGGACGGGATCGTCGTTGACGATGAAAAGCGCGCCGCGCGCCGCGTGCAGCCGCGCGAGCGCAGCGGCCTGCTCGCTGCGCAGCGCCGCGGACGCGCCCTTGTTCCGGTACTGCACCGCGGTCGCGCCGCCTTCCAGCGCCGCGGCCACCAGCGCGACCAGCCGGGCCGTGTCATTCTCGTCGGGCGTCAGCGCATAGAGGCCCGCGAGGCGGCGCGAGCGCGCCCTCCGCGCGTCGAGCCCCGCTTCAGTGGCTGCTGCTGCGTGCATCGCCGCGAGGCGGAGCGTCGCTGACGTCGGTGGCGTCGTCGGCGTCTTCGCGCGCCCAGAACAGGCGATCGGGCAGGAACTGGCCCATACCGGGCCGGTACGCCTTCTTCAGGGTGTTCCACGTGTAGTCCTGCGCCTCGCGGACCGCTTCGGGAAGCTCGAGGCCGTTGGCGAGCATCGCGGCGATCGCGGACGCGAGCGTGCAGCCGGAGCCATGGAAGCTGCCCGGCAGGCGCTGCCATGTATCGGCGCGCACGACGCCGCTTTTCGCGTAGAGCGTGTTGACCACCTGCGGCGTCGCTTCGTGCGTGCCGGTGACGAGCACATACTCGCAGCCGGCGGCGACCAGGCGCTCCGCGCAAACATGGAGCGCGGGCTCCTCTTCGTCGTCGCCGACGAGCGCGGCGAGGCGCCGCGCCTCCATGCTGTTGGGCGTCAGGATCGTCGTCTGCGGTAGCAGCAGCTCGATCATCGCACGCGCCATCTCCTCGGTGGCGAGGTCGTCCCCCCGGCCCGAAGCGAGCACCGGATCGAGGATCAGCGGCACGTCCGGATAATCGGAGACGATTTCGGCGATGGCCGCTATGTTTTCGACGCTGCCCATCACGCCGATCTTGATCGCATCGACGGGCATGTCCTCGAGCAGGCAGCGCGCCTGATCGGCAACCCAGTCGGCGTCGATGGCGAGCACACTCTCGACGCCGGCCGTGTCCTGGACCGTGAGCGCAGTCACCACGGACAGCGGATGGCAGCCCATGCTGGCCAGCGTCAGGATATCGGCCTGAAGCCCGGCGCCGCCCGAAGGGTCAGAGGCGGCGAGCGTGAGAACGATCGGCGGAGAATCGGGAGAATGATCGGCGGGCATGTCGGCGCCGCATGCGCGAGCGGCGGCGGCCCTGGTCGGGATTGCTACAATTTCGAATTCTACCCCATCGCACCCACCGCCTTCGCGCGCTTCCCGCCGCAGCGGCGCGCCTCGCCGACCATGAAAAAATACATGTGCCTGATCTGTGGCTGGATCTACGACGAGGAGACGGGCGCGCCCGACGAGGGTATCGCCGCGGGAACGCGCTGGGAGGACGTGCCGCCGAACTGGACCTGTCCCGAGTGCGGCGCGCGCAAGGAGGATTTCGAGATGATCGAGCTATGACGACCCCCACGAGAAACGAGGGCACGATGCGAATCCTGCACACGATGCTGCGCGTGGGCGACCTGCGCCGCTCGATCGACTTCTACACCAAGGTTCTGGGCATGAAGGTCCTGCGCACGACCGAGCGGCCCGAGCACAAGTACTCGCTGGCTTTCGTCGGCTACGCAGACGAATCGGAGCAGGCCGTCCTCGAGCTCACGCACAACCACGGCGTGGACAGCTACGAACCCGGCGACGGCTACGGTCATGTCGCAATCGAGGTTCCCGACGCGGCGGCGGCGTGCGCTGCCGTGCGCGCCAAGGGCGGCAACGTCACGCGCGACGCCGGGCCCGTCAAGGGCGGCACGACGGTGATCGCCTTCGTGCAGGATCCCGACGGCTACAAGATCGAGCTGATCGAGCGCAAGGCGTAGGGCGACGTCGCGTTCGCTTCGCGCAAGGTCACGCCCGCAGCGGTCCGTTCGCGGCCGCTTCGAGCAGGCGCTCGAACGCCGTAGTGAATCCCTGGGTGTCGAACAGCGGCAATCGCGCACGTTGCGTGTCGAGGTGGCGCCGGTAATGCGCGACGCGTGCCCGGTCGCCGCACAACGCATCGAGCAGCGCCACGTACGCGGGGAACGAATCGGCGACGAGCTCGGGCAGGCGCACGGCGTCGCACAGGCTGGCGCCCACCCTTCCTGCGAACGTCGCGCCGAGGCAGGTGACAAGCGGCACGCCGGCCCATAGCGCGTCGCTGCCTGTCGTGTGCGAGCCGTAGGGCAGCACGTCGAGCGCGAGGTCCGCGCAGCGCAGCCGTGCGATGTGCTCCGCCTGCGGCACGATGGGGGCGCAGACGACGCGCGCCGCAACGCCCGCCCGCTGCGCCAGCGCGAGCAGATTGCGGCGCGCCAGCTCGTGGGGAACGGCCAGCCACAGCACCGCATCGCGGTGGGCCTGCAGGGCGTCCAGCCACGCGGTGACGAAGGGCTTGGAGAGCTTGTAGGTCTGGTTGAACGAGGCCAGCACCAGCGCATCGTCCGGTAGGCCGACGGTGCGCCGGTCGGGCGCGACGGGCAGCGGCCGGCGGTGGTCGTTGACCTGGTAGCAGCGCGGCAGACGCAGCAACGGCTCCGCGAACTGCGCCTCGCTGCCCGGCGGCGCGACGATGGCGTCGGCGACGAAGCCGTCGATCGCCCCGCAGGCGAGCGTTGCCGGAAACCCCAGGTAGTGCAGCTGGACCGGCGCAGGACGCGATGCGAGTATCGCAATGCGCGTCCCGTGCGTATGGCCTTTGAGGTCGACGAGCACGTCGAGCGAATCGGCCGCGATCCGCCGCGCCGCCGCGTCGTCGGGCAGTGCGCGCACGTCGCGCCAATGCTCGAAGGCCGCGGTCAGGCGTTGCCGCATCGGCGAGCCGTCGTCGTGGTCCGCCGCGTACGCGAAAGTCTCGATGCGCGCACGATCGTGCAGCTCGAACAACCCCGCGGCGAGATGCGCGGTGGCGTGATCGTGAAAATCGGTGGAGAGGTACCCCACGCGCAGGCGGTCGCCACGCCGTGCGAGGCGCGCGGGCGCACGGGGGGCGGCGGGCGGAAGCATCGCCGCGGACCAGCCGCGCAGCGCCGCCCGCTGCGCCTGCGGCTGCGCCAGCAGTGCGACCGCCATCATGGGCGAGAACGCAAACGCCTCCGGCGCAACTACGTAACGCTCGACGAGCCGCCGCTCCGCCTCGTCGGCGCGCTCGAAGGCGCATGCGTAGCGGGCCGCCATGGCGAGATGCGCGACCGGCGCTGCCGCGCGCGGCTCCATCGACGCAGCCTGTCCGAAGGCCTCCATGGCGCGCTCGAGGAGCGGCCTCGCCGCGACCTGCGCTGCGTCCTCCTGCTTTCGCGCGCGCCCCCGGCTGAGTTCGGCCATTTCCGCGTCCATGCACGCGTTGCCGAGCGCCATCCACGCCGACGGATCGCGCGGCGCGGCCTGCGTCGCGGCGCCGAGCGCTTCGACGGCCGCGGCGAGGAAGAACGCCGCGTGCAGCGCCTGGCCCAGCGCCAGCAGCAGCCCTCCGTGCGAGGGTGATGTCGCGAGCCCGGCGCATGCCTGCGTCCGGGCCGTTGTGAGATCGCCGCGACGAAGCGCACTGCGCGCCAGGCCGGCGTGCGCCTCGGGGTGGCCGGGCGCGGCGGACAGGATGCGCTCGAACCACGTGCGCGCAGCGTCGAACTCGACTCGCCGCTCGCATGCTGCCGCGCGCTCGAGCGCCGCGTCGACGTCCGTCACGTCGCAGGCGTCCTCATGCGCCGCCGCCCGCTTCGCTCAGCAGGGCGCGCAGATCGTGCGCGACGACGTCGGCACCCTGGTTGTAACCGATGTAGAGGCGGATGCGTCCCTGCGGGTCGAATGCGTAGAGACCCGCCGAATGGTCCATCGAGTAGCTGCCGGGAGTCGTGCCCGGCTGCTTCTGATAGATCACCTTGAACTCCTTCGCCGTGCGCGCGGTCGCGTCGGCATCGCCGCGCAGGCCGAGGAAGCGCGGATCGAATGCCGGGACGTATTTCGACAGGAGCTCCGCCGTGTCGCGCTCCGGGTCGACGGTCACGAACAACACCTGCACGCGCTCCGCATCGGGACCGAGGCGCTTCACGGCGTCGGCGAGCATCGCAAGCGTCGTCGGGCAGACGTCCGGACATTGCGTGAAACCGAAGAACACGATGACGGCCTTGCCGCGAAAATCGGCGAGCGTGCGCGGCTTGCCGTTGTGGTCGGTGAGCGCGATCTCGCGCCCGAAGCTCGAGCCCGTTATATCCGAGGCCTGGAACTTCGCACCGTCCTTGCCGCAGGCACCGACCAGCGTGACGAGCACGGCGAGCAACACGCGCACCACCGCCGACGCCGGACGCCAGGCGCGTGCTTCAGCGAACGAAGTGAGCGTGGGGGCCGTCCAGCCTCTCGCCGGACCGCCCCAAGGGAGGCTTGCCCCCCCTTCGGGGGCAGCGAACGAAGTGAGCGTGGGGGCCGTCACCTACCGCCAGTAATGATCGAGCAGGAGCGCCGAGAAGAGCGCGGCCAGATAGACGATCGAATAGCGGAACGTCGCGCGCGCGAGCGCGTCGCTGTAGTTGCGCATCAGCCGCACCGCGAACCAGACGAAGCGCCCGCCGAGCGCCAGCGCCGCAACGAGGTACGGCAGCCCGCTCATCCGAATGACGAACGGCAGGAGCGTCACCGCCACCAGCGCGACCGTGTAGAGCACGATCATCAGTTGCGTGTAGCGCAGCCCGTGCGTCACCGGAAGCATGGGCAGCCCCGCTCGCGCATAGTCGTCGCGTCGGTAGAGCGCAAGCGCCCAGAAGTGCGGCGGCGTCCAGACGAAGATGATGAGGAACAACAGCAGCGCCTCGGGCGCGATGGTGCCCGTGACCGCGGCCCATCCCAGCACGGGCGGCATCGCTCCCGACGCGCCGCCGATGACGATGTTCTGCGGCGTCGCGGGCTTCAGCAGCACGGTGTAGATCACCGCATAGCCGACGAAGGTGATCAGCGTGAGCCACATCGTCAGCGGGTTCACGAAGCGGTACAGCACCCACAGGCCGAGCGCGCCGATCGCGCACGCGAAGGCGAGCGTCTGCGACGACGTGATCTCGCCGCGCGGCAACGGACGCGCGCGCGTGCGCTGCATCACCGCATCGATCTTCTGCTCGACGAGGCAGTTGATCGCCGCTGCGGCGCCGGCGACGAGTGCGATCCCGACCGTCGCGAAGAACACCGGGGCCGCCGGTGGAACTCCCGGTACCGCAAGGAACATTCCGATGACGGCGGTGAAGACGATGAGCGTCACGACCCGCGGCTTGGCGAGCGCGAGAAACTGGCGAAAGCGGCGCGGCGCGAGCGCGAGGGTGGTCATGAAGGAAAAGGGGCGACCGGAGCGCGGCCGCGGCAGGGCGAACGGCGATTTTACCATCGGCGCGCAGGCGGCGACCGCAGTGCAGGGCGCGCGCTTTCGCGTCGCGCACGGCGCTGATCCCGTTGCAGCGCAGAGACGAGCGCGCTAGCCGATCTGCGAAGCCTTCAGCACGCGCCCTAGGTCGCGCGCCAGTCCCTTGATGTCGGGATCCGCGGGCCACGCCAGCACCTGGTTGCCCAGCGGATCGATCAGCGTGATCCGCGCGCCGCCGCCCGTCAGCGCCGTCGCCGTCGCCGGGTCGACCCGCACGACGACGAGGCCCGGCTGCTCGGCGAGCAGCGCTGCGGTCGGCACGACGGCGTCGGTGACCAGCCACACGCGAACCACCCGCTCCTGCTCCCGCCCCTGCATCGTGCGTCCCTGGCGCGTCGCATAGAGCTTGCGCGCGCAGTCGGCACCACACGCGCCGGGCGCGGCCGCGAGCATCACCCAGCGCCCGCGCAGATCCGCGAGGCGAAACGGCGTACCGTCGACGGTCGTTCCCGCTACGTCCGGCACCGGGCGCGTCGGCAGGAGTTCGCCGTAGTTCGCGCCGGCGTCGCGCGGCGCGAAGTAGTAGAACGCGTACGACGCGATCACCGGCGCCAGCCCCACGGCGAGAATGACGAGCAGCGTGCGCCGCGTCTTCCGCTCGCTCCCGGTCGCCGCAGTGGCCGGCCGGTTCACTTCGGGAACACCCGCGGCTTGAGCCAGAACCAGAGCCAGAGCGCCGTGGCCAGCGCGGCGAACGAGTACCACTGCAGCATGTAATTCCAGTGCTTCTCGATGCCGAAATCGGGCGCGGG
>JBDSLT010000167.1:0-5406 GCA_039916265.1 Casimicrobiaceae bacterium
CCGGCGCGATCCGCGCTTTCCACAACGTGTGCCGGCACCGCGGCACGCTGCTTTGCCGCGCGGAGGCGGGACACGTGCGCGCGATCATCTGTCCCTACCACAGCTGGACGTACTCGCGGGAGGGCGCGCTCGTCGCGTGCCACGGGATGCACGACGGCGTCGACAAGTCGACGCTGGGGCTGCGCACCGTGCACGCCGAAGTCTGCGCCGGACTGATCTACGTCTCGCTCGCGGCGACGCCTCCGGACTTCGAGGGCTTGCGCGCTTCCTTCGAGAGCGCGGCGCGCCCGCAGGGCTTCGACCGCGCGCGGGTCGCGCGCGTCACCGACTACGAGGTCGAGGCAAACTGGAAGCTGGTGTGGGAGAACAACCGCGAATGCTTCCATTGCGTCCGCTGCCATCCGCAGTATGTCAAGGCGAACTTCGACGTCTACGACGAAGCGTCCGCCTCGGACGCGGTCCGTGCGCAAATGGCCGCAGCGGTGGCGCGCACGCAGTCGAAATGGGCCGCCCAGGGCATCGCCATCACCCATCAGCGCGGCGGCCTCGCGCCCTTCCCCGATCCCGACCGCGGCATCTGGTACGCGGCGGACCGCACGGTGATGGCCGACGGATGGGAGACGGAGTCGATGGACGGCAGGCGCGTCGCCCCGTTGATGGGCGACTACCCGGACGCGGACGTCGGCGTGCTGCGGATGCGCTCGATGCCCAACTTCTGGGTGCACGGCAGCTGCGACCACGCGGTCGCCGCGCGCCTGCTGCCGGCGGGTCCGCGTAAAACGCTGGTGCGCGCCTACTGGCTCGTCCACGAGGACGCGCGCGAGGGGGACGACTACTCGCTCGACGCGCTGCTGCCGTTCTGGAGCCTCACCAACGAGCAGGACTGGGACATCTGCAAGTGGCAGCAGAAGGGCGTCGACTCGATCGGCTACGAGCCCGGCCCCCTGTCGGAGCACAAGGAGTACAACGTCGACGCCTTCATCCGCTGGTACCTGCAGCAGATGCGCGGCGGCGGATCGGGGGCCTCGGCGCGCCCGCTGACGCGCGTGGCCTGAGCGGCAGGATTGCGCTGGTCAAGCGCACGGCGGCGGTGCGCTACGCGGTTCGTGTCGTGCCGATTCAGGTCTGGGCAGCATAGCCTGTCGACAGCCTGTTGCATTCGGCGACGAACTTCTCGTTCGGAACGCGACCCTCCGCATCGCGAGACAGCTCCGGCTTCAGCCTGTCGAGGAAGTACATGCCGAGACTGCGCCCGTGCTTGATATCGACCGCGCCGCGTGACTCGAGCTCGAACAGCGTCTTGACGCGCCCGGCCACCGTTTCCGACACATTGATGCGGCCCGGCGCGCCGTTCGCCTCCATGAGCGACGCCGTATTGACCGAATCGCCCCAGATATCGAACGTGAACTTCCTCCGACCGACGACCCCCGACATGACCGGCCCGGTATGAATTCCGATCCGCACCTCCAGTGAAGGCAACCGCATTTTCTCGCGCTGTTTTTTCATGCGGGCGACGGCGGCGTTTATCTCCATCGCCGCGAGGCAGGCATCGACCTGGTGCCGACGGTTTTCCACCGGGACGCCGCCAACGGCCATGTAGGCGTCGCCAATGGTCTTGAGCTTCTCCAACCCGTGCCGAACGACGATGTCGTCGAACAACGAGAAGTACTGGTCGAGCAGCCCCACGAGCACACCCGGTTCCGTGCGCTCGGCCAACAACGTGAATTCGCGGAAGTCGGTGAACAGGATGGTCGCCGTCGGCACGTACTTCGGTTGAACTTTTCCGTGCGCCTTGAGCTCCTCGGCAATAGAAACGGGCAGGATGTTGAGCAGCAATTCCTCCGTGCGCGCCTTTTCGGCGGTTATTAGCGCCTTGGCCTCGCTGAGTTCCTTCACGCTTTGTTCAAGCTCGACGAGCATTCGGCGCAGTTCAAGCTGGGTCATTACCTGGCGCGCCAACCGCCGGATCGCCTCGGTCTGTTCGAACGTCATTTCACGCGGCTCGAAATCCATTACGCACAGCGTACCCAGCGAATAGCCATCGGACGTGACCAGCGGCATGCCGCAATAGAACTTGAAATGCGGCTCTCCCACGACGAAGGGAATCTGATTGAAGCGCGCATCCTGGCGCAGGTCGGGCGCGAGGACGAGCTCGGAGCCACAGACAGTCGTTGCGCAGAAAGCGATCTCGCGCGGACATTGGTAGAAATCCGGAGGGAGGCCGTATTTGGCTTTGAGCCACAGACGGTCGTCGTCCATCAGGCTCACGTAGGCCACGGGACACGCCGTAATTTGCGCGGCAAGTTCGCCTATCTCGTCGTAGCCGACCTCCGGCGCAGTATCGAGCAGGCGCAGCGCACGAACGGCAGCGAGTCGTTCCGGCTCGTTGGTGGGTATTGGATACATCTTGTCGGCCTTTCCCTCTCAGGCGGCCGCGCGGCGCGGCGTCGACGCCGCGGCCTGCGCGATCCCCATTTCGGCCAGCGTATCGCGCACGGCATTGACCGCCTGGCGCATTTCGTCGGGCCCGATCGCGCCGATGCAGCCGACGCGGAACGTCTCCATCTGCGTGAGCTTGCCGGGATACAAAATGAATCCCTTGTCGCGGACGCGATCGTAGAACTCGCCAAAGGTGTACGCGGGATCGTCCGGTGCATGGAAGGTCACGATGATCGGCGCCTGGATCGTAGGCTCCAGGAAAGGACGCAGCCCGAGTTCCGCCATGCCGCGCACCAGCGTCGCGCAGTTGGCGGTGTAGCGCGCGAGCCGCGCGGGCTGTCCGCCCTCGGCAGCGAACTGATCGAGCGCCGCGTCGAGCGCGACGACGACGTGCGTGGGCGGCGTGAAGCGCCATTGCGTCGTCTTTTCCATGTAGGCCCACTGGTCGGCGAGATCGAGGGCGAGCGACGTGGAATTGCCGCCGCACTGCTCCAGCAGCCCTTTTTTCACCAACACGAAGCCCATGCCCGGCGGGCCTTCGACGCATTTGCCCGACGCCGCGACGAGCGCGTCGAAGGGGAGCGCGCGCGCGTCGATCGGCAGCGCCCCGAAGGAGCTCATCGCATCGATCAAGAGACGCCTGCCGCGGCGCGCGGTGACCCTCGCAATGTCCTCCAGCGGGTTCATGATGCCGGTCGACGTCTCGCAATGGATGATGCCGACGTGGGTGATCGACGCGTCGCGCTCGAGCAGCCGGTCGACGTCGGCAGCGGTGATCCGCACATCGTCGGCCGCCTCGAACGTCGACAGCCTGCGGCCCAGCATTGCGGTGAGCCGGGCCATCCGCTTGCCGTAGGCACCGTTGATCAGCACCAGCAGGTGGCCGTCGCGCGGGACGAGTGTATTGACGGCTGCCTCGACCGAGAACGTCCCGCTGCCCTGCATCGGAACGCAGACGTGCGTGTCGGCGCCCTGCACGACCGCGCAGAGCTTGGCGCGCAGGCGCGCGGTCACCGCGTTGAAGCTCGCGTCCCACGAGCCCCAGTCGCGCAGCATTGCGGCCTTGGTGGCCAGCGAAGTCGTCAGCGGGCCGGGCGTCAGGAGGATCGGATCGCGGGAATGGAGGCTCATGGGGTTCCTTGGCGGAGAACGTTCACATCACGGCAGGCGCGCGCCACTGCTGCGTGCGGGTGACGACAAGGCGCGTGAGCGCCGCGTATACAACGCAGATGACGATCGAGGTGGCGACGATCAGCGTTGCCATGGCCGCCGCCGGGCCGATCTCGCCCGCCTCGTCCATGTTGAGGATCGCGACCGAAGCGAGTTGCGTCGATGGCCCGTACAGGAAGACGACCGCCGAAATGGTGACCATCGCGTTGACGAACAGATAGCGGCCGATATCGAGGATCGCCGGCAGGCAGACCGGAACGGTCACCCGGAAGAACGTCTTGTAGAACGGCACCTTGAGCGACGCGGAGACGGCCTCGAACTCGTTGTCGAGCGCCTTCAGCGCCGTCACCGCCGTTAGGTGGCTCGACGTGTAGTAGTGGACGACCGTGGACAGTACCAGGATCGTCATCGTGCCGTAGAGTCCGTTGAGCGGATTCGCGGGCTCGTTGAAGAACAGGATGTAGCCCAGTCCGAGCACCATGCCTGGCACCGCCATCGGCACCGCCGCCAGCAGGCGCACCGCCGCCTTGGTCAACGGCATGCCGCGCGTTTTTTCCAGCAGATAGGCGACGGCGAAGACGAACATCGTGCCGACGACCGCGCTCCACAGCGCCATCTTGAGGCTGTTGAAGAACGAGAAGATGACCCCGGCGTCGATCAGGCCGAACGAGTAGTGGCGCAGGCTCATCGACTTGTCGTAGGGCCAGAACTTGATGAACGACGTGTAGACCGCCATTCCGAGCACCGCGAGCATGAACAGCGCCACGACCACGCAATAGGCGAGCATCGCGCGGTCGAACCACGCGGAAGGTCTCGGCGCATAAGGCACTGCCCGCGCCGAGAACTGCGCCTGGATGCGGCCCTGCATGATCCAGTCGACGACAAAGGCCAACAGGACCGGCACCAGCAGGATCAGGCCGACGACCGCGCCCTTGTTGAAATTCTGCTGGCCAATCACTTCCTTGAAGATGTCGACGGCGAGCACGTTGAAGTTGCCCCCGATCACCTTGGGGATGCCGAAGTCGCTGACCGTATAGGAGAAGACCACCATCGTCGCGCTCACCAGGCCGAACTGTGCGCCGGGCAGCGTGATGGTCAGGAACTTGCGCCAGCGCGGGGTGCGCAGCGACTCCGCCGCCTCGTACAGCCGGCCGTCGGCCAACAACAGGGCGGTCAGGATGATCATCAGCGCGTGCGGAAAGGTCGCGTAGACGGAGCTCAGGATGATGCCAAGCGGTCCGTAGACCGACGCGCCGCCTAGCAGCCACTTCAGCGCCCCCTGGTTCCCGAACCACTGGATAAACGATATCGCCGCCATCAAGGACGGCGCCAGGATCGGCGTCAGGGCGATGACGCGGAACAGAGTCTTGCCCGGCATGCACGACCGCGTCAATGCATAGGCATAGACGAACGCGAGCGGCACCGTGATCGCGGTCACGGAAAGCGCCACCCACAGTGTGTTCCAGATTGAACTGCGCAGTGCCGGTGTCGCGAAGTACTCGCGGAATTGCAGCAGGCCTACGAAGGCCCCGGATTTGTCCTGGACGCTCTTGACCAGGATCGCGGCCAGCGGTGCGAGCAGGAACACCACTAGGCAGAGACAGCAGGCGAGCAGCAGGAGTTGCGCCAGGCGGTCCTGCCAATGCACTTGCCGCCTGGCCGGCGGCATGGCGATACCACCGGTCAGGACGGTGGCGCGGGTGGACATCGGCGGTTCAGTCTAACCGCCGGCCTGGCCCAGCAGGCGCAGGGCGCCCGGGGGCAGGCTGACGGAGATGGACTGGCCCGGTGCGAGGC
>JBDSLT010000168.1:0-3865 GCA_039916265.1 Casimicrobiaceae bacterium
CCCTTCACGGCGACGGTGACCGACAGCGAAGGATCGGCCGCCTTCGCATGCAGCGCCGCAAAGAGGCCGGCGCCGCCGGCGCCGACGATCAGCACGTCGGTATCCAGATGCTTCACGCTCGTCGCGCGCTAGCCTCGCGCGGCGACGCGAAGGCGCGCGAGCACGTCGGCGCGCCGTTCCAGCGCGGTGCGGCGGACACCGTCGTACAGGCTGCCCCCGTGGCTGTCCATCGCCACGAGCAGTGGGCCGAAATCGCGGACGCGGAATTGCCACAGCGATTCCGGATGCAGGTCGTCGAGGTCGACATCCTCGATGCGCTCGATCCACGTCGTTTCGAGCGCAGCGGTGCCGCCGATGATCGCGAGGTAGGCGCCGCCCAGATCGCGCATCGCGGTCAACGACTCGTCGCGCAGGCCGCCTTTGCCGATGATGATCCGCACGCCGTAGTCGCTCATCAGCGGGCGGGTGAAGCGCTCCATGCGATCGGACGTCGTCGTGCCGACGCACAGCGGAGCGTAGCCCGCCGGATGTTCCGCGTCGCGTGCGACCTTGCGCACGTTCGGCGCGGTGTGGATCACCGCGTGGCCCGCGAGATCGAAGCGCGTGCGACGGCCGCGGTCGAACAGGTGGATCTGCGTGGCGTCGCGGATGCCGAAGAGCGCGCCCTGCAGCGTGACGGTGTCGTCCACCCGTAGCGTGCGGACCTGCTTCTCGTCGACGGGCGTGCGCAGGTCGTGGTGCGCCATCGCGTCAGAATCCGAGCGTGACGCCGGCCGGCGTGAAGGTCGCCCTGGCGCGCCGCGCCGAATGGCATTGCATGTTGACGGCGACCGGATTCATCGTGATGTGCGTGGCGGCGAGCTCGATGTGCACGGCGAAGGCCGTCGAGTCGCCGCCCAGGCCCTGCGGCCCGACACCCAGCTCGTTCACCGCGGCGGACAGCGCCGTCTCGAGGCGCGCACCGTCGGGATCGGAACAGCGCGTGCCGAGCGGGCGCGTGGCGGCTCGCTTGGCGAGCGCGACGCAAAGGTCCGCCGTGCCGCCGATGCCGACGCCGACGATGGTCGGCGGGCAGGTCTTGCCGCCGGCGGCGAGCACGCAGTCGATCACGAACGCGTGGATCGCGTCCGCGCCTTCGGCCGGAGTGGCCATGCGCAGGAACGAGTTGTTCTCCGAGCCGCTGCCCTTGGGCACCATCTCGATCTCCAGGACCTCGGCGTCGGCGATAAAATCGATGTGGATGACGGGCACTTCGATGCCGCACGAGTTCTGGTCGTTGCGCCGTGTCAGCGGATGGACGATCGACGAGCGCAACGAATGCTCGCGCGTCGCGCGCGCGCATCCCGCGCGAATCGCCTGCTTCAGCGCGTAACCATCGACGCGAACGCCGCCGCCGATGCGCACGTTGTAGATGGGCACGCCGGTGTCCTGGCAGAGGAGATTGTCGGTCCGTTCCGCGACCGCGATGTTTTCCACCATCGTGGCGAGGACGCGCTGCGCGGTCGGCGCGGTCTCGTTCGCGGCGAGGCGCGCAAAGCCCGCCTTGACGTCGGGAGGCAGCACCTTGAGCGCGCGCACGTAGAGATCCTTGGCGACGTTCTCGATCTCCGCGAGGTCGACGTTCATCGCAGGAGAGCCAGGCCGTAGGCGAGCCCGACCAGCGCGCCGGCTCCGACGCCGCCGGCGATCCAGTCCTTGCGCAGGCCGCGCCACGGCCCGAACTCGATCAGCAACAGCCGCAGCCCGCCGGTGAGATGCAGCGAGAGCAGCACGACCAGGCCCCATTCGGCGACGCGCACGCCCGGCTGGTCGGTGAAGCGCAGGAAGCCGTCCAGCGCGGGCGCGCCGCCGACGGCGCTCGACAGCGCCCAGAAATGCAGCGGCAGGAACGCCGCGAGCGCAACGCCCGAGGAGCGATGGACGACGAACGCCCACCAGGCAGGATGCGCATGCGCCCGCAACGGTGCGCCGTCACGTTTCCGATCGGCGAGCGACGGCGCGCCGCTCATGACGCGGCCAGCGCCCAGACCGCGCGCAGTCCCGTGAGCAGCACGACGAGCCCGAACAGGCCGCATGTGGCGTCGAGCCAAGGACCGCGCCAGCGCAGCCATTCCTGCGCGACGACGCGCAGGCCGATCGGCGCGTGGATGGCGCAGGCGGCGACGAACACCGCGTAGAACGCCGCGAATCCGGCGCTGCCCCGCGTTCGCGCGAGAATGGCGCCGCCGGAGAGCCCCTGTTGCGTCGCGTAGACGATGACGGCGAGATGAATCACGACGCACACGCCGAGGACCATCGCGCTTGCGCGCTGCGCGTACCACAGGCGCGCCTGCGTAGCCGCCGTCGTCATCGTGGGTGACCGAGCGCTGCGCGCACCGAGGCGCGCTTCAGACCCGCGATGCCGGCGGTCGGCGCAATCGCTTGAGGACAGCGCTCGGTGCAGGAACCCTGCGTGTGACAGGCGTGGCAGCCCGCGTCGCCGGCGACCGCCCGCAGGCGCGCCGCCTGCTCGACGTCGCGGACGTCGTTGACGAGTGTCCAGGCACGATTGAGCGCCGCCGGCCCCAGGAAGTCGGGACGCCACCGCACCACGTCGCAGGATGCGTAGCAGACGCCGCAGCCGATGCATTCGATGCCGGCGTCGGCGGCGCGGCGCTGCGGCGATGCCGGCGGGACGCGAGCGGGCTCGGCGCTGCGATCCGCGGCGCCGCGAAACACACCGCCGGCGCGCGTCCACTTGTCGAAGAACGTCGTCATGTCGGCGACGAGGTCGCGCACGACCGGGAGGTTGGCGAGCGGCGCGAGCTCGAGGCGGCCATTGCGCAACACGCGTTCGACCCGGGTGCGGCAGGTCCAGCGGGGAACGCCGTTGACCGTCATCGCGCAGGAGCCGCACATGCCGACCCGACAGGCGAACCGGTACGCGAGCGAGGGATCGATATGGCGCTGGATGTGGGTGACAACGTCGAGGACGGTCTGGCTCTGCCGCCGCGGAACGTCGTACGCAACGAAGCGCCCCTGATCCCGACCGCGCCAGACGCGAACGGCGAGTAAGGCGGACAGGGGCGCGGCGTCCGCGACGTTCGTCAAACGCCGCCGCTAATAGGACGAGCGGGAACCGCCGGAGCGCACGCCGGAGGGGCGGGAGGCCGGCGCGGCGGGCGCAGAGTACGAACCGGCGCCCGCCGGCGTGACGCCTGCCGGGGACGGTGCAACGTAGCCTCCGGGAGAGCGGCCACGCAGCTGGATGCCGCCGACGATTTCGTCGACCGTCAGTGTCGAGGTGCCCGCGGCGCCGGTGAAGTACTCGACGCCGAGGCAGCGATCGACTTCCATGGCGATCAGGTGCTGGCCGCGCGTGCGCAGCGCTTCGCGCTCGGCGGCCCCCTTGTCGCTCAGGTCGACGGGCGCGATCGATCCCCGATAGATGACGATGTCGTTGCGGTCGAGGATCTCATAGCAGGTCAGGGCGGCGGCCGGGGCGGCGCAAGCCAGGCCGAACGTTCCTGCAAGCAGGGCGGCGAGCGTTCTGCGGTGCATGGTCGTGATCCTCCGTGGTGGCGTCCGTCATCCTAGAGCCCCCGCCCGGGCGGCGCAAGGCGGCACGACCGCCGGCTCGCCTTCGCTACTGTGGCGGCGATCCACCCGGCACCACGCGCAACCAGCCCTGGGCACAGGTCGTCACGGCCGGATAGTAGCCGGCGTCGGGGCAGTAATACCGGTAGTTCTGCGCCGGCGCGGCGCGTATCGCGCCTTGCGGCGGAGGTGCGGCGCTGGCGGCAGGTGCCGCGGGCCCCCCCTGGTAGGGTTCCGCCGGCGCGCTGGCGCCGTCGACGTACCAGGCGTTGCCCGACGGATACGAGTA
>JBDSLT010000169.1:0-8638 GCA_039916265.1 Casimicrobiaceae bacterium
CTGTTGTGCGCGTGCGACCTCGCGGTCGCGGCGGACGATGCCTACTTCACGACCGCGTACCGGCATATCGCGCTCACGCCGGACGGCGGCGGCACATGGGCGCTGCCGCGCATCGTGGGCATGCGCAAGGCGATGGAGATGCTGCTTTTGTCGGAGCGTCTCGACGCCCGGGAGGCGCTGCGTATCGGCCTCGTCAATCGCGTGGTACCCGCCGCCGAACTGGAGGCGCAAGTCGCCACGCTTGCGCAATCGCTGGTGAATGGCCCGCGCATGGCGATCGTCAATGCCAAGCGCCTGGCGCGCGAATCGCTCGACCGCTCGCTGGCCCAGCAACTGCAGGCCGAAGCCGCGAGCTTCGCCGACTGCACGGCGACCCCCGACTTCGTCGAGGGTATCCGCGCATTCCTCGAAAAACGCCCGGCGAAATTCGCGCCGTAGCGACGGCGCTCAGCTGTCGTCGTCTCCGGGCGGCGGCGCTTCGTTGAGCGGCGCGACGTTGCCGTTCACTTCGCCGCGCGGCTTCTGCGGAGGAGGCTGGCCGTGTCGATGCTGCGGGTTGCCGCCCGCGCCCTTGGCACGGGGCCCGCTGCGAAAGCGCGCAGGCCCGCCATGCGGGTCGTGGCCGCGCGCCGCCCCGTGGCCATGCGGCAGCGACAGCCGGGAAGTCGCGAACGGCGACGCGTTCGCGTTCGACGTCGGCTGTACCTCGTCGAAATTCCCTTTCTGGCGCGGCGGATGCTGCGGCCGGCCGCCGCCGCCCGGAGGACGCGGGAACCCGTTGCCGCCGGCGTGCGGGTCGTGACCGCCCGGCGCCTGCCCTTGCCCTTGCCCCTGCGGCCGCGGTCCCTTCGCGTGTTGCCGGAACCCCGGCTTGCTCGCCTGCCCCGGCCTGCCTCCCGGTCCCTGCGGCCGGCCGCCGTGCGGCGGACGCTGGCCGGCCGGTCCGACCGGCCGTGCCGCTGCGCCCTGGGCCGCGCCGGCATGGCCCGGACCACTCGGGCGACGGCCCTGCTTGGGTCCGCCCCGCGAATCCCGGGCGCGCCCCGGTGCATTGCCACCGCCGGCCTGCTGCAGCCCCGCAGAATCGACCACCGACGCAACGGCCGGGGGCTCGAGTTCGAGCAGATCGCCGCGCTTCAATACCGTCGGCATCGCCACCGGGCCATAACGGGTGCGGATCAGCCGGCTCACCATCACGCCGAGCTTCTCGAAGAGGCGCCGCACTTCACGGTTGCGCCCCTCGTGCAGCACGACCTTGTACCAGTGGTTCGACGCATCCTCGTCGCCCCCCGCATCGGCGACCGAATCGCAGCGCGCGACGCCGTCGTCGAGCTCGATGCCCGTGGTCAGCGCGCTCGCCTGCTCGTCGGTGAGCCGTCCCATGACGCGCACCGCGTACTCCCGCGCTACTTCATAGCGAGGATGCATCAGCCGGTTGGCGAGCTCGCCCGAGTTGGTGAACAACAGCAGACCCTCGGTGTTGTAATCGAGACGGCCGACGTTGATCCATTTGCCGTTGCCGATCGACGGGAGCTTCTCGAACACCGTCGTGCGCCCCTCCGGATCGTCACGCGTGACGATCTCGCCGGCCGGCTTGTGGTACATCAGCACGCGCGGCCGCGGCTCGGTGAAGCGCACCTTCACGAGCTCGCCGTTGATCCGCACCTCGTCGCCCGGCCCGACCTTCGAACCGACTTCCGCAGGCATGCGGTTCACCGTGATGCGGCCCGCGAGGATCATCTCCTCCATCGCCCGGCGCGAGCCGAAGCCGCACGCCGCCAGCACCTTGTGCAGGCGTTGCGGCTCGCTGAAGATTTCGTCAGTGGAGCGTTTGTGTTTCGGAGGCGGGAGGCTCTCCGCGATCCGTTGCAGCGCCAGGCTCGGCTGCTGGATCGGAGCCGAGGATCGGGCTCGCGAGTGCGAGGGGCGCCTCGGCGGCCTTTGTTGGGGCATCAGGCATCTCCAAGAGGTGGGAGGGGTCGAGCTCGGCGAGAGGAGGCAGCTCCGCGAGGGAGCGCAAGCCGAGGTCATCGAGGAAGGTCTTCGTCGTCGCGTACAGCGCCGGGCGTCCCGGCGTTTCGCGATGGCCGACGGCCTCCACCCATTGCCGGTCTTCGAGCGCCTTGATGACGTACGTCGACACGGCGACCCCGCGGATCGACTCGATGTCGCCGCGGGTCACGGGTTGCTGGTAGGCGATAATCGCCAATGTTTCCATCACCGCGCGCGAATAGCGCGGCGGCCGCTCGGGCGTCAGGCGGTCGAGGTAGCGCTGCACGTCGCGGCTGCCCTGAAAGCGCCACCCCGACGCGACCTGCACGAGCTCCACCTTGCGCCCGCGCCAGTCGCTGCACAGATCGTCGAGCAGCCGGCGCACGGTGTCGGCTTCGAGCGGAGGATCGAAGAGCCTGGACAACTGCGCGACCGGCACGGGCTCGCCCGCGACGAGCAGCGCGGCTTCGAGCACGCCCTTGATATCGGCCAGGTCCGGCGTCGCCTCGAATGCGGGTGACATCGCGTCCATGAGTTCGTCTTCCCCGTGTGCGGTCAGGCGTCGCCGTTCAGGGCGAATGGGCGCACGCCGCGCAGCTGCACGTGGATGGGCGCATAGGGCTCGGCCTGCGCGACGTCGATCAGCTGCTCGCGCGAAAGCTCGAGGATCGCGAGAAAGGTCACCACGAGGTGAGGGACGTCGACGTGCTCGGCGAACAGGCCGGTGAACTCGACATAGTGCGCCGGCCGCAGGACGCGCAGCAACCGGCTCATTTCCCATCGCACGGACAGCTGCTCTCGCGTGACGAGATGATGGCGGTTCACCTTGGCGCGGTGAACGAGCGAGATCCACGCCGCGCGCAGATCTTCGGGCGAGACGTCGGGCAGCCGCACGGAGGCGACGTGCTCGAACCATACGCGTGCCGTCATGAACTCGCGCTCGGCGAGCGGCAGCGCATCGATGTCGCGCGCTGCCTGCTTCATCTGCTCGTATTCGAGCAGGCGCCGGACCAGCTCGGCGCGGGGATCCTCGACATCGACGCCCGGCGGCGCGGGCGGCCGCGGCAACAACAGCCGCGACTTGATCTCGATAAGCACCGCCGCCATCAGCAGGTATTCGGCGGCCAGCTCGAGCTGCGTGCGCCGCATCATCTCGACATAGCCGAGGTACTGGCGCGTCAACTCGGCCATGGGGATGTCGAGCACGTTGATGTTGTCGCGGCGAATCAGGTAGAGGAGCAGGTCGAGCGGGCCCTCGAAGGTCTCGAGGAACACTTCGAGCGCCTCGGGAGGAATGTAGAGGTCCCGGGGCGCCTCGTTCATGGCCTCGCCGTTCACGCGTGCGAACGGCCGCGGCGCCGTCGACGGATGCGCGAGATCGAGCATCGCTTCGCCGCTAGTCATATGCAAGTCCCATCGCCGCGCGCACGTCGCGCATCGTTTCCTCCGCGAGCTTGCGTGCACGCTCGCAACCGTCGGCGACGATGTTGCGCACCAGCGCGGGATCGTCAAGGTACTTCTGCGCGCGCTCCCGGATCGGCTTCTGCTCGGCGATGATCGCGTCGATGACCGGCTGCTTGCATTCGAGGCAGCCGATGCCCGCCGTCGTACATCCCCTGACGACCCAGTCCTGCGTATCCTTCGACGAATAGATCTGGTGCAGCGGCCACACCGGGCAGTTTTCCGGATTGCCCGGGTCGGATCGCCTCACGCGGGCGGGGTCGGTCTGCATCGTGCGGATTTTCTCGGTCACCACCGCCGGATCCTCGCGCAGCAGGATGGCGTTGCCGTAGGATTTGGACATCTTCTGACCGTCGAGGCCCGGCACCTTAGGGGTCGCCGTCAGCAGCGGTTGCGGCTCAGGCAGGATCACCCGCCGCACGCCCTCGAGATAGCCGAACAGCCGCTCGCGATCACCCAGCGACAGGTTCTGCGTGTCGTTCAGGAGCTCGCGTGCCGCTTCTAGCGCGTCGGTGTCGCCTTTTTCCTGGAACGCCGCGCGCAGTTGCTCATAACGCTTGGCTTTCTTGCTGCCGAGCTTCCTGACGCCGGCCTTGGCCTTGTCCTCGAAGCCGGGCTCTCGGCCGTAGATGTGATTGAAGCGGCGCGCGAGCTCGCGCGTCAGCTCGATATGCGACACCTGATCCTCGCCCACCGGCACCATGTTCGCGCGGTAGATCAGGATGTCGGCGCTCTGCATCACCGGGTAGCCGAGAAACCCGTAGTTCGACAGGTCGCGGTCGGCGAGCTTCTGCTGCTGGTCCTTGTACGTAGGTACGCGCTCGAGCCACCCCACCGGCGAGATCATGCCGAGCAGGAGCGTGAGCTCGGCGTGCTCGGGCACGCGCGACTGTATGAACATCGTCGCGCGCGTCGGATCGATGCCCGCCGCCAGCCAGTCGATGAACATCTCCCAGACGGTCTCCGCGATCGTCTCCGGCGCATCGTAGTGCGTGGTCAACGCATGCCAGTCCGCCGCGAAGAACAGGCACTCGTACTCCTCCTGCAGCCGCACCCAGTTCTTGAGGGCGCCATGGAAGTGGCCAATGTGCATGCGCCCCGTGGGACGCATGCCGGAGAGCACGCGGTCAGCGAACATGTCGTTGCGCCAGGGGTCGTCGGTGCCGGAATCGCTAAATAATGCCGACGATGCGGCCGATGGCGCTCGCCGCAATGCGCATCATCGGACGCATCAGGTCATCGAGCACGCCCGTCGCCAGCAGCGCGAGGATGATGAAGAGCCCGTAAGGCTCGACGCGCGCCAGCGCGCTCGCCGCGCCGTGGGGCAGCAGTCCTGCGAGAACTCGACCGCCATCGAGGGGCGGAAGCGGGAGCAGATTGAGTGCCATGAGCACCAGATTCACCTTGAAGCCAATATCCGCCATTTCGAACAGGCCCTCGCTGGTCCAGACGCTACCCGGCGCGACGGCGACCCGCAGGAGAGCCCAGAGCAACGCCTGCAGAAAATTCGATCCCGGCCCGGCGGCCGCAACCCAGATCATGTCGCGCTTCGGATTGCGCAGGTTGCCGAAGTTCACGGGGACCGGCTTGGCCCATCCGAACACGAACGGCGGCGACTTGTTGATCCAGGCGAGCGCCAACAGAACTCCCGGAACGAGCAGCGTTCCGACCGGATCGATGTGCTTCAACGGATTCAGCGTTATCCGGCCGAGCATTTCAGCCGTACGGTCGCCGAACAGTTTCGCCACGTAGCCGTGGGCGGCTTCATGCAACGTGATCGCAAAGACCACCGGCACGACCCAAAGCACGATGGTCTCGAGCGAGAACCCCATTGACCGCGTATTTTACCTGACTCCGCTCGACGACGTCCGCAGCGCGCGTTCTTCAGGCGAATGCAAGCCCCAGTCGCGCGGGGTCGCCGCCGCCCAGGCGCACGAGTTTCGGCGGCGACTCCGCAAGGTCGATCACCGTGGTCGGCCCCGCAGCGATCGGACCGGCGTCGACGACTATGTCGATTCCTGTCTTGCGGTCGCGCAGTTCGTCCGCGTTGCTGACGGCGCGCTCGTCGCCGGGCAGCAGCAGCGTAGTCGAGAGAATGGGGGCGCCAGTTTCTTGGAGCAACAATCGGACGACGGCATGGTCGGGAACGCGCACGCCGATGGTGCTTCGCCGAGGATGCGTCAGGCGCCGCGGCACTTCGCGCGTCGCCGGGAGAAGGAACGTGAACGGTCCGGGGGTGCCTTGGCGCACGACCCGGAACTGCCAGTTGTCGAGTCGAGCGAAGCGCCCGACGTCGGCCAGATCCCGGCATACGAGCGTAAGGTGATGATCGTCGTCGAGCGCGCGAATGGTCCGGATCCGCTTGACCGCCTCGGCGTCGTCGATGCGGCACCCGAGCGCGTAACAGGAATCGGTCGGGTAGGCGGCGACGGCCCCGTCGCCCAGCATCGCTGCCACCCTGCGAATCAATCGCAACTGGGGATGCGTGGGATGGACGACGACAAATTGGGTCATGTCGGAGTGAACATGGGCGCCATGCGTTATCCGTTATATAATTTTGGCCCCTATAGTGCAATCGGTTATAACGAGAGCTTGAACCTGCAACAACTCAAATATATCTGCGCAGTCGCCGACCACGGCCTCAACGTATCCGAAGCGGCGGAGGCGCTCCATACGTCGCAGCCCGGCATCAGCAAGCAGATTCGACACCTCGAGGACGAGCTGGGCCTCAAGGTCTTCGTCCGGCAGGGCAAGCGGCTCGCTTCGCTCACGCCGGCCGGCGAAACTGTATTGGCCACCGCGCGGCGCGCGTTGCGCGAGATCGCCAACATGAAGCGTGTCGCCGAGGAGTTTCGTGGCGAGGATGCCGGCACGCTGGCCATCGCCACCACGCACACGCAGGCGCGCTACGTGCTGCCGAAAGTCCTCGCCGCCTTCGCATCGCAGTTTCCGAAAGTGCGCGTGGTGCTGCGCCAGGGCAATCCCTCGCAGGTCACCGAGCAGACGGTCGCGGGCGAGGTCGACGTGGGTATCGCGACCGAATCCCTGGCCGACGCGGCCGAGCTGGTCACGCTCCCCTGCTACCGCTGGAATCGCTGCGTCATCGTGCGGCGGGGCGATCCGCTCGCTCAGGTCAGGCCGCTGACCCTCGAAGCGCTTGCGCGCAATCCGATCATCACCTACGACTTCGCCTTCACGGGCCGCACCGCGATCAATGCCGCGTTTGCCGCGAGAGGACTCGAGCCGAACGTGGTGCTGACCGCGCTCGATGCGGACGTGATCAAGACGTATGTCGAACTCGGGATGGGAGCCGGCATCATCGCGCAGATGGCCTACGATGCAGACAAGGACCGTGCGTTCGAGATGCTCGACGCAGGTCACCTTTTCGCCGCCTCCACAACGCGGCTGGCCTTGCGCCGCGGTGTGTTCCTGCGTGGTTACGTTTACCGATTCATTGCGTTGTTTGCGCCGCAGTATTCGCGCCCGGTCGTGGATGCCGCGCTCGCGGGTGAATCTGCGCACGTGGAACTCTGACGTGGAACTCTGATTCGCTGCGACCGTCCGAATCGTCATGTCCAAACGGGTCATTCTCGCCGTTCTCGCCGCCCTCGCGGCGGTCGCATCCACGATGGCGCGTAGCGCGTCTCCCGCGGAATCCCCGGTGACCACGCTCACGGTGAACGGGCACAAGATCATCGCGGAAGTCGTCGCTACGCCCGAACATCGCGCGCAAGGGCTGATGAATCGCTTCAGCCTTCAACCCGACCACGGCATGCTTTTCGTCTTCGATCAGCCGCAGCCGCTAGGCTTCTGGATGAAGAATACGTACATCCCTCTGTCCATCGCCTTCGTGGGTGCCGACGGAAAGATCGTCAACATCGAGGACATGAAACCGCAGGACGAAACGACCCACTGGTCGCGCGGCCTCGCGTTGTATGCGATCGAGATGAAGCAGGGCTGGTTCGCCGCCAAAGGCATCCGGACCGGCCACTTGGTAACGGGCCTCCCGGCCGCGTCGAAGCGCTGACTACACGCAAACGGCGTCAAGTACCGTCCGGAAGCGCTTGGTGCAAATGACGTTGTTGGCGCGAGCGGCCGATGACGGTGGAATATTCGGATGCGACCGACTCTTTACGAATATCGCAAATCCCACCCATTTGGCTAATTTACGAACTGACTCCAAAGGGATACAGTGAATTTCGGGAGGGACAAGTCATGCTCGTACCGATTGAACCTAAGGCAACGGTTCCCGACGAAACCCTGTGCCTTTCGCCATGGTTGCTTCCGATTATCGACGCCGCGCGCAGTGGCCAATCACTCGTGCCGTCACTGCAGAATGTCATTCGGTCGATGGGCTTCGGCAGCTTTGTCTACGGCGTCGGGACGAGCAAAGAGCTTCATCGAGATGAGAGATTCTTCTTCTGGACCTCCGTGCCGCACGAATGGGTCGCGGAATACGACTCGCAAAGCTACATCGAAGTTGATCCCAGAGTTGCCCACGGCTGGTCGCTGTGGCCGCCGCCGCTGATATGGGATTGCCGAGCGGCGAGCAAGAATCCTTCGGTAGCAAAATTCCTCGATCGCGCCGCAAAATTCGGCATCGGCAGTGGGCTCGCCATCTACTTCCGCGAAGGCGGCAATAAGATCATGTTTGCCCTCAATAGGCCGGAACGACGTTTGACGTCTGCAATCCGTTCCGAGATCGCCGGCGTAACCGCGCAAGCCATGTATCTCGGCACGGTGCTTCATTCCGTATTCTTGGCACACGTGATCGAGCGAGGCGTACCACCCCTGCAGCAAGGCAGCCCCCTATCGCCGCGCGAGCGCCAGTGCCTGCAACTTGCGGCGCACGGCATGACGAGCATCGACATTGGCGAGAAGCTCGGCATCGCCGAGCGCACCGCGAATTTTCACTTCAGCAACATCATCAGCAAGCTCGGCGTGCTGAACCGTAACGAGGCGATCGCCAAGGGCGTGGGCCACGGACTGATCCAGGTGGACACGAGCACCACGCCCATCGTGCCCGCTCTTTCATCGAAGATCCGCGAGGCGCAACTGAAACGCTGGGAGGCGCTTCACAAGGCTCGCGCAGAGGCGCAAAACCGCTAGCGTCGTTTCGCGAACGATTTCGCAACTTCCGGCGGGTCCGCCAAATTGCCGCCGGACGTCACCCGTTTAGAGTGAG
>JBDSLT010000170.1:0-8103 GCA_039916265.1 Casimicrobiaceae bacterium
GTCAATACTCCACCGGGATCGGGTCGAGCGAGCGCCACAGATACCACGTCGCTACGCTGCGGTAGGGCTGCCAGCGCTGGGCGTGCGCGCGCATCTGCGCGGCGATCGGCCGCACGCCGTCGTAATAGTGACGCGCCATCGCGTTCTGCAGGCCGATGTCGTCGACCGGCAGGATGTCGGCGCGAAGCTCGTGGAACATCAGGAACATCTCGGCCGTCCAGCGCCCAATGCCCTTGACGTCGGTAAGGGCGACGATGAGCGCCTCGTCGTCCATCGCGGGCCACGCGGCGGGGTCGAGGCGCCCCGAGACAAAATGGCGCGCGAGATCGCGGAGGTATTCGCCCTTGCGCTCGGACAGCCCCGCCTTGCGCAGCGTCGTTGCGCGCGTACGGCTGACCCGCGGCGCCGACAGCGTCACCGGCTCCCCGCCGCCGCCGGTTGCCACCACGAACCGGTTCCAGATCGTCTGCGCGGCCTTGACGGAAATCTGCTGGCCGACGATGGCGCGCGCCAGCGTCGTGAACGCGTCGCCCCGGCGGGTCATGTGAACGTCCGGATAGTTGCTGATCAGGCGTTGCATCACGCCGTCGCTTGCGCCGAGCGACTGGATCGCCGCATCCCAGTAGGGCGGTTTCATCCTGACCTCGCCGCGGCGGGAAGCGGACGCCTTCGCAGCGCCGCTTTCCCGGTGAACGGGCGGGTCCTGCCGCCGGTCAAACGGGGCATCGGCGACCGGTCGTTTGTGGTACATTTCGCCGCTTTTATTTTTTCGGGGTCGTGATGCATCGCGGCGTGACGGCAATTGTCGGAATCTTCGGGCTTTTTGCCGCCGCCAGCGCTGTCGCCGCCGCCGACCCCACCAAGGTCCTGCGGGTCGCCTTTCCGACGCAGGAAACGGGTTTCGACCCGGTGCGTGTCTCCGACCTGTATTCGAACACGGTCAACGAGGCGATCTTCGACCGCCTGCTGACCTACGACTATCTCGCGCGACCTGCCATGCTCGTCCCGATGATCGCCGAGTCCATGCCGGAAGTCACCGACAACGGCAAGACGTACGTCTTCAAGCTGCGCCGCGGGATCTACTTCACGCCCGATCCGGCGTTCAAGGGCGTGAAGCGCGAGGTGACGGCCGAAGACTTCGTCTACTCGTTCAAGCGCTTCGCGGACCCGAAGAACCGTTCGCCGTGGGCCTTCATGATCGAAGGCAAGATCGAGGGGCTGGACGAGCTCGCCGAGGCGTCGACCAAGAGCGGCAAATTCGATTACAACGCCACCGTGCCCGGCATGGTCGCGCTCGACAAGTACACGCTGCGATTCAAGCTGAAGCAGCCCGATTACCTGTTCCTCTACACCGTCGCGCACGTGCCCTACGGTGCGGTCGCGCGCGAAGTCGTCGAGGCTTACGGAAATGACGTGCAGGCGCATCCGGTCGGGTCGGGGCCGTACATGCTGAAGGAGTGGAAGCGCGGCTCCAAGATCATCCTCGAAGCCAACCCGGACTATCGCACGTTCACGTGGGATTTCCAGCCCACCGACGACCCGTGGGACCGGCAAGTCGTCAAGGACATGCGCGGCAAGGTGATGCCGCGGATCGGACGCGTCGAGATCGGCATCATCGAGGAGGAGCAGTCGCGCTGGCTCGCCTTCAACCAGAAGGAGCTCGACAGCCTTGCGCTGCCCGCGACCTTCCGTCCGCAGGTGTTCGACGCGGACAACAAGCTCAAGCCGGAATGGACGGCGCAGGGCGTGACGCTGTTCAGGGCGATCGAGCCCGACATCAACTACACGTTCTTCAATTTCCGCGACCCGGTCGTCGGCGGGTTCGCGAAGGAAAAGATCGCCCTGCGCCGCGCGGTGATCATGGGCTACAACCTCGAGGAGGAGATCCGCGTCGTCCGCAAGTACCAGGCGGTGGCGGCGCAGATGCCGATCCCCGTCGGCGTCGTCGGCCACGACCCGCGCTATCGCACGATCAATCCCTACGACCCGTCGCTCGCCAACAAGCTGCTCGACCACTTCGGTTACAGGAAGGGCGCGGACGGCTACCGTATGCTGCCCGACGGCAAGCGGCTCGTGCTGCGCCAGGCCACCGGCAGCTCCGCGGTCGAGCGGGAGTTCAGCGAGCTGTGGCGCAAGTCGATGGACGCGATCGGCATCCGCATGGAGTTCGACATCTCGAAATTCGCCGACCACCTGAAGGCGGCGAAAGTCTGCCAGCTGATGATGTGGGGTGCAGCGTGGATCGCCGACTACCCGGACGGCGACAACTTCATGCAGCTCCTGTACGGCCCCAATACCGGGCAGAGCAACAACGGCTGCTACGAGTCGAAGGATTTCGACGCGCTCTACGTCAAGTCGCGCGCGTTGCCGCCGACCGCGCCGGAGCGCAACCTGCTGTTCCTCGAGATGACTCGGCAGATGGAAGTCGACGGCGCATGGAGCCTGCACGTCTCGCGCGAGCGCAACCAGCTCCTTCGTCCGTGGGTGAAGGGCTACAAGAAGCACCCGATCCTCCACGGCGAGTTCGTCTACATGGACCTCGAGCCGCACGGCCCCTAGCCGCGCGCGCCCAGATGCCAGTCAATATGCCAATGTTCCGAAAGCTCGCGCTGGCCTGCGCGCTCACTTGCGTGCTCACGCAGGTCGCACTCGCCGCCGACATGTCCAAGGTCGTCCGCCAGGTGTTTCCCGCGGCGGAGACAGGCTTCGATCCGGCCGCCGCGCACGATCTTTATTCGGCGACGATCGAGCAGGCGATCTTCGAGACGCTGCTCACCTACGACTATCTGGCCCGGCCGGCGAAGCTCGTCCCGCTGACCGCGGAGGCGATGCCCGTCGTGTCCGACAACGGCAAGACCTACACGATCAAGCTTAAGAAAGGCATCCATTTCACGCCCGATCCCGCGTTCAAGGGAAAGAAGCGCGAGCTCGTCGCCGACGACTACGCGTACGCGATCAAGCGGCTGATCGACCCCAAGCTGCGCGGTCCCTGGGCGTGGCTCGTCGAAGGCAAGATCGTCGGGCTCGACGAACTCGCCGCGGCGGCGAAGCAGACCGGCAGGTTCGACTACGACGCGAAGATCGCGGGCCTCGAGACGCCCGACCGCTACACGTTGCGCATCCGCCTCAAGGACACCGACTTCAACATGCCTTACGTGCTTGCGCACGAGCCGACGTCCGCCGTCGCACGCGAAGTGATCGAGGCCTACGCCGACGAGGCGGGCCGGGCCATGGCGAACCCCGTCGGGACCGGACCGTACATCCTGAAGCAATGGGTGCGCAGCTCCAAGATCATCCTCGAGGCGAATCCCGACTTCCGCGGCTTCGTGTGGGACTTCAAGCCGGGCGACGCCGCCGACGCGAAGCTCGTCGCCGAGATGAAGGGCAAGAAGATGCCGCAGGTCGGCCGCGTCGAGGTCTCGATCATCGAGGAGGACCAGGCGCGGCTCCTCGCGTTCCAGAACGGCGAGCTCGACATCATGAACATGGAGGGGCCGCTCGCGCCGAACGTCCTCGACGGCGGCACGCTGAAGCCCGAGCTCGCGAGCAAGGGCGTCAAGCTCTCGCGCTTCGTCGATCCCGAGATTTCCTATCATTTCTGGAACCTGCAGGATCCGATCGTCGGCGGGCTCGAGAAGGAAAAGGTCGCGCTGCGCCGCGCGATGGCAATGGCCTACAACACCGCCGAGGAGATCAGGATCGTCCGCAACGGGCAGGCCGTCGAGGTCGAGTTCCCGGTGCCGCCCGGCGTCAACGGCTACGACCCCGCCTACAAGAGCGCGATCAAGTACGACCCGGCGGGCGCCAACGCGCTCCTCGACCGCTTCAACTACAGTAAGGGGGCGGACGGCTGGCGCAATCTGCCCGACGGCAAGCCGTTCACCATTCGCTACGCGAGCCGCCCCGATTCGCTCGGCCGCCAGCAGGACGAGGTCTGGAAAAAGGCGCTCGACTCGATCGGCGTGCGCATGGAAGTCCAGAAGGACAAGTTCCCCGAGCTGCTGAAGCTCGAGCGGCAGTGCAAGCTGATGATGCGCACCGCGTCGTGGATCGCCGACTATCCGGACGCCGACAACTTCATGCAGCTCCTCTACAGCAAGAACATCGGCCAGAGCAACAATGCGTGCGCCAAGATTCCGGAGTACGACAGGCTTTACGAGCAGTCGCTGCGGTTGCCCGATTCGCCGGAGCGCAACAAGCTCTACCGCGAGATGGCCAGGCTGATCGAGGCGTACGCGCCGTGGCGGCTCAATATCGCGCGCTACCGGAACATGCTGGTGCAGCCACGCGTGCAGGGCTACAAGAAGCATCCGATCCTGCACAACGAATGGGCGTACATCGACGTTGCGGCCAAAACCAAGTAGTGTGACCCGCGGCAAAGACGGATAGCAGGAGGAGGTGGAGGAGGGCAGGACCGGCGGCTCGAAACCGCCGGGCGATACTGCGAGGGCGCCCGGGCGTTCAGATCCGGCCCGGGCGTCGCCGCACCCTTAACCCGTTCCGCAGGCGATCCCCGGCGGAGGAGGGCGTAGCAGGATGACCGGTTACATCGTAAGGCGGCTCTGGCAGATGATCCCGACGATGATGGGCGTCGTGCTGCTGGTGTTCCTGCTCTTCAACACCGTCGGCGGCGACCCGGCTTACGTGCTCGCGGGCAAGATCTCCAACCAGGAACAGATCGACAACATCCGCCGCCAGCTCGGCGTCGACCAGCCGTACTACGTGCAGCTCTGGATCTTCGTAAAGCAGATTCTCACCGCCGACTTCGGCGCGAGCTGGAGCACCAACGAGAAGGTCTCGCAGATCCTCGCAACGCGGCTCGGCCCGTCGCTGACGGTGCTCATTCCGTTCACCATTCTCGACACGCTGATCTCCATCGGGCTGGCGCTTGCCGTCGCGTACGTCCGCGGCTCCCTGACCGACCGCATGGTGATGATCGTCTGCACGGTCGGGCTGTCGATCTCGATCCTCGTCTACATCATCGTCTTCCAGTATTTCTTCGCCTACAAGCTCGGCTGGTTCCCGGTGCAGGGCTGGGGCGACAACTTCAGCGAGAATCTCTTTCGCTATTCGACGCTGCCGATCCTTATCGCACTCGTGGTCAGCATCGCACCGAGCCTGCGGCTCTACCGCACCTTCGTTCTGGACGAGATCAACCAGGACTACGTGCGCACGGCGCGCGCGAAGGGCGTGTCGGAGAACCGCATCATGTGGATCCATGTGCTGCGCAACGCGTCGATCCCGATCATCACCAACCTGATGGCGGCGCTGCCGGGCCTGTTGCTCGGCTCCTTCCTGATCGAGCGCTTTTTCTCGATCCCGGGGATCGGCCGCGAGGTGATCCTCGCGGTCGAGCGCTCGGATTTCCCGGTGATCAAGGCCATCACCGTCTACGTCGCCTTCGCGACCATCGCCACCAACCTGCTCGCCGACCTGACGTACAAGGCCGTCGACCCGCGGGTCCAGCTCAAGTAGGGCGACGAACATGCCGCACGACGTGCCGCTGAAGTCGCCCGCGCAGACGCTGTCGCCGCGCGAAGTTCCGCATACGGTCTCGCCCGGCTTGTGGACGCTGGCGTGGCGGCGGCTGCAGTCCGACTACGTCGGCATGGTCTCGCTGGGTATCGTCGGGCTGTTCCTGCTGCTGATGCTGCTGTCGGCCACCGGCCTCGTCGCCAAGGACTGGGCGCGCGAGGTCGGCACCAATTACGCCCCGCCGACGTTCATCGGCGCCGACATCGAAGGCGGCGCGCCCGCCGCGCCGGGGGCGCCGGTGGTGCCCGAGCCGCCCGCGCTCGAATACAAGTCGTCGATCGTCGATCCGATCGGCGACGTCATCGCCGAGCTCAAGGGCAAGCCGACCGCGCCGGCCGCCGCGCCGGGCGCGGACGACAAGTCCGTCGATCCACTCGCCGACGTGATGGCCGACATCCGGGCGGGCAAGGGCGTCAAGAACGACGTGACGCCGGCGGAGGTGCGCAGCGCCACGCTCCCTTTCGGCGGTGACAAATGGGGGCGCGACGTCCTCAGGAAGACGATCAAGGGCTCCGAGACGTCGATTTTCGTCGGCATCATGTCGGCGATCGTCGCGACGCTGCTCGGCACGGTGTTCGGTGCGATGGCCGGCTACTACGGCAGGTGGGTCGACGATTTCTTCAACTGGTTCTACAGCGTCTTCAGCTCGATCCCGTATCTGCTGCTCGTCCTCGCCGTCGCTGCGGTGCTGCAGCAGAAGGGCATGACGACGATCATCCTGATCCTCGGCCTCACCGGCTGGACCGGCGTGTTCCGCCTGATCCGCGCCGAGTACCTGAAGCACAAGGCGCGCGAATACGTGCAGGCCGCCGACGCGATCGGCGCGTCGAACGCGCGGCGGATCTTCGTGCACATCTTCCCGAACGTCTCGCACGTCGTGCTCGTGCAGCTGTCGATCCTGACCGTCGGCTTCATCAAGGCCGAGGTGATCCTGTCGTTCCTCGGCTTCGGCGTCCCCGTCGACGTCGTGTCGTGGGGCTCGATGCTGAACGAGGCGCAGAACGAGCTCATCCTGGGCAAGTGGTGGCAGCTCGCCGCGGCTACGATCGCGATGGCCACGCTCGTCACCGCGTTTTCGCTGTTCACCGATGCGCTGCGCGACGCGCTCGATCCGAAGCTGAAAGGCCGCCTTGGCCACTGACATGAAGCACACGGACCCGCTGGTCAGCGTGCGCAACCTGCGCGTTTCGTTCCGCCTCGACCGCGAGACGACCTTCGACGCGGTGAAGGGCATCTCGTTCGACATTCCCCGGAACAGCACGCTGGCGCTGGTCGGCGAATCGGGCTCGGGCAAATCGGTGACCGCGCTGGCGATCCTCGGTCTGCTGCCGCCCGAGAACTCGATCGTCGATCCGGCCAGCAAGATCATGTTCAACGAGAAGAACCTGATCGGCATGCCGGTGCGCGAGCTGCGCGACCTGCGCGGCGGCGACATCTCGATGATCTTCCAGGAGCCGATGACCTCGCTGAACCCCGTGTTCACCGTCGGCTTTCAGCTCGAGGAAGTGCTGCGGCTCCACATGGGGATGACCGGCCGCGCCGCGCGCGCGCGCGCGATCGAGCTGCTGAAGGAAGTCGGGATTCCCGACCCGCGCCGGCGAGTGAAATTCTTCCCGTCGCAGCTTTCGGGCGGCCAGCAGCAGCGCGTGATGATCGCGATGGCGATCGCCTGCGAACCGAAGCTGCTGATCGCCGACGAGCCCACCACCGCGCTCGACGTCACGATCCAGAAGCAGATCCTCGACCTGATCGCCGAGCTGCAGAAAAAACATCAGATGTCGGTGCTGTTCATCACGCACGACCTCGCCGTCGTCGGCGAGATCGCCGACCACGTCGTGGTGATGCGCGACGGCGAGATCCGCGAGAACGCGCCGGCGAAACAGGTCTTCGAGGCGCCGCAGGACGCGTACACGAAGGCGCTGCTCAAGTGCCGCCCGCGGCTCGAGCACCGGCCCGTGCGCCTTCCGGTGATCGACGATTTCATGAACGGCAATCCGCGCGCGAACGGCGAACTTCCCGATCGCGCCCGGGGCGTTGAGCCCGGCGACCCCGTCGTGCTGAAGGTGACGGACCTCGGCAAGAGTTTTTATTCGCGCGAGGGCATTTTCGGGCAGCGCGAGTTCAAGGCAGTCAAGAACGTGTCCTTCGAGCTGCGCAAAGGCAAGACGCTGGGGCTCGTGGGCGAGTCCGGCTCGGGCAAGACGACGGTCGGCCTGACGCTGATGCGGCTGCACGAGGCGACCACGGGCGAGGCGATCTTCGAGGGCCGCGATCTGCTGTCGATGTCGGCGAAGGAGTTCATGCCCTACAAGCGGCGCATCCAGATCATTTTCCAGAACCCCTACGCGTCGCTCAATCCGCGCTTCACCGTTGGGCAGATCCTCACCGAGCCGATGCAGATTCACGGCATCGGCGGGTCGGCGCAGGAGCGCACCGACCTCGCGTTCGAGCTCCTCAACAAGGTCGGGCTGGCCGAAGTCTCGTTCTACAAGTATCCGCACGAATTCTCGGGCGGGCAGCGGCAGCGCATCGCCGTCGCGCGCTGCCTGACGATGAAACCCGACATCC
>JBDSLT010000171.1:0-6958 GCA_039916265.1 Casimicrobiaceae bacterium
CGGGCGAGATCCGCTCGTCGCTGTTCGGAGCCGCCGACGACATCGGCCTGCCGGACGCCGTCACGCTGGCGCTGGCGGAAATTTTCGCCGGCGACATCGATTTCTATCACGACCTGCGCCGCGGCGACGCTTTCAGCGTGCTCTACGAAACGCGCTACGTCGACGGCGAAGCGGTCGGCACGGGCCGCGTGCTCGCCGCGCAGTTCGTCAACCGGGGCACGACGTTTCACGCTTATCTCTGGCGCGTCCCGGACGGCACCGAGGGCTATTACGCGAGCGACGGCAAGAGCACGCGCCGCGCGTTCCTGCGCTCGCCGGTCGAGTTCTCGCGCATCACGTCGGGCTTCACACAGGCGCGCTTCCATCCGATCCTGCAGACCTGGCGCGCGCACCGAGGCACCGATTTCGCGGCACCCACCGGAACGCCGATCCACGCGACGGCCGACGGCGTCGTCACGCAGACCGGGCGCGAAGGCGGCTACGGCAACGTCGTGATGCTTAAGCACGGAGGCACCTACGCCACGGTCTACGCGCACCTGTCGCGCTTCGCGCAGGGCCTTCGCGTGGGGGCGCATATTCGCCAGGGCGAGACCGTCGGTTACGTCGGACAGACGGGATGGGCCACGGGTCCGCACCTCCATTACGAGTTCCGCATCGCCGGCGACGCGCGCAATCCGATGACGGTGGCGTTGCCCACGGCGTTTCCCGTCGCGCCGGAACAGCGCGCTGCCTTCGATGCGGCGATTGCCCCGCTCCTGCACGAGCTCGCGGTCGCGCAGGCAATGCCCGGCGGGCGCGTCGCGGCGTCCAACTAGGGACCCTTCCGGTTGCCGACCGTGACGGGCGAGATCTTCGCCGGTGTGATGTCGGGGACGAGTCTCGACGGCGTCGACGCGGTCGTCGCCGATTTCGCCCCCGCCGGTGGCGGCGCCTGCGAGACCAGGGGCGCCGCGCACGTTAGCTTTCCGACGATGCTCCGCGACGAGCTCCTCGCGTTGCAGGCGCCTGGCGCGAACGAGCTGTCGCGCGCCGGCGCTGCGGCGAACATGCTGGCCGAGCTCTACGCCGACGCCATCGGCAAGGCGCTCGCGGCGGCGAAGCTCGATCGCGAACGGGTGACGGCGGTCGGCGTGCACGGGCAGACGCTGCGGCACAAGCCCGAACGCGGATGGACGCTGCAGCTCAACAATCCCGCACGTGTCGCCGAGCGCTCGGGCCTCACCGTCGTCGCGGATTTCCGCAGCCGCGACGTCGCCGCGGGCGGGCAGGGCGCACCGCTCGTACCGGCGTTTCACGCCGCGCTGTTCGGCACGCCAAAGACGCATCGGGTGATCGTCAACCTGGGCGGCATCGCCAACATCACCGATCTGCCGCCGGGCGGGCCGGTGCGCGGGTTCGACACCGGTCCGGGCAACGCGCTCTGCGACCTGTGGTGCGCGCGCAACCGAGGTACCCCCTTCGACGAGGGCGGCGCGTGGGCGGCGACGGGGAAGGTCGCCCCGGAGCTCCTCGAGACGATGCTCGCGGAACCGTTTTTCTCCGCCGCGCCGCCGAAGAGCACCCATCGCGACTCGTTCAACCTGGGGTGGCTCGAGAAATCCCTCGCCTCCGCGCACTGGCGGGGCGAGGCCGACGACGTCCAGGCCACGCTGGTCGCGCTCACGGCGCGCACGATCGCGGATGCGATTCGAGCGTGCGCGCCCGAAGCGCAGGAGGTGCTTGCCTGCGGCGGCGGGGCTCGCAACAGCACGCTGATGAAAGCCCTCACCGACGAGTTGAAGCCGCGGCGCGTCATCACGACCGACGCCGCTGGCGTACCGGTGGAGCACGTCGAGGCGCTGGCGTTCGCCTGGCTTGCCCGGGAGACGCTGGCTGGCCGGCCCGGCAACCTGCCCGCCGTGACCGGCGCGAAGGGGCTGCGCGTGCTGGGGGCGATCTACCCGCGCTGATCCCCGCGAGGGTGACCCAAACGACGACGGGGCCGCGCGGCCCCGTCGTGCGTTTCATCCGCGCAAAGCGTCAGGTCGAAAAACTCGACCCGCAGCCGCACGTGGTCGTCGCGTTCGGGTTCTTGATCACGAACTGCGCACCCTCGAGACCTTCCTGGTAGTCGATTTCGGCGCCGACCAGATACTGGAAGCTCATCGGGTCGATCAGCAGCGTCACGCCGTTCTTCTGCATCGCCGTATCGTCCTCGGCGGCCACCTCGTCGAACGTGAAGCCGTACTGGAAGCCCGAGCAGCCCCCGCCCGACACGAACACCCGCAGCTTCAAGTCCGGGTTGCCCTCCTCGTCGATCAGTGTCTTCACCTTCGCCGCAGCCGCGTCGCTGAAAACCAGCGAGACGGGCATTTCGTTCATTGCATTCATTCGTGGACTCCTGGATCGGCCTTGGATGATGGTGGATCGCCGCGGCCCGCGCGTCAAGGGCCGCGAGAGTCGGCCAGCCCCGGTTCGCCGACATGTGCATCAGTTCGACCACCGGTCGGCGCAGCGGTTCGGCTCGCCCGCCGACAATCGGTGCCTGCGACGCTCCCGGCCTGCCCTCGGGTTTCCGCAGCAACCCTTACTGATGTGGGGGCATGCTACGGATTGGTCAAGGTTCGCGTGGCGCGTGGACTGATGGTCCCGTCCTCGTAGGCGCGGGCGGTCAGCGCGGTCATCCGCGCGCCGGGCGGCAGCCTCAGCGTCCCCTCGACACGCTGATAGTACTTGAAGCGCAGGTCGAGGCTCGCGCGGGTGTCCGGCTGGTCGTCCGGCAGCGTCAGCGTCAGCATGCCGCCGTCCGGCGTGGCCACGGCAGCCTGCAGCGCCACGTGCCCCTCGAAATCGACCTTGGGCGTGCCGCCGCGCACGACGATCAGGTGGTAGCGATAGGCACCGTCCGGCTCGACGTCGACGCTGAGGCGAGGAATCGAAAGTCCGGCCTGCTTGCTCGAGTCGGCGACGAGCTTCTGCAGAAAGGCCACCTCCTCCTTTATCTGCGCATTCTCGGCGACGAGGTCGGTGGCCTGCCGCGACAGCGCCTGCTCGGCGCCCCGGCTCATCGTCAGGTCGCTCTCGAGCCGGGAGTTGCGAACGCGCAGCTCCGCCGTCTCGTTGCGCAGCTTCGCCGCTTCGGCGTCCAGCGCCGACGCCTTGGCTTCGACGTCCTTCCGGTTGACGCCGCCGAAGACCTGGCCGAAATCGAATCCCCACCACCACATGCCCGCGACCACCGCCAGCGCTGCCACTGCCGCCGTGGCGCGCGCCCACCCGGGGGCCGACCTGGGGACGGTCGCCTGTGGCGCAGCGAGGCCGTACCGTGCGCGCACGCGTCGCCAGAAGCTAAGGCCGGCCACTCGCTCGCGGTCGCCCTAAGGCAAGACCGGCGGCGCCGTGAGACCGGTGGTCTCGGGCAGGCCGAACATCAGGTTCATGTTCTGGATCGCCTGGCCGGCCGCGCCCTTGACGAGGTTGTCCAGGACCGCAATCACCAGCGCGAAGTCGGTGTCCGGCGGGCGATGAACGGCGAGGCGCAGTTCGTTCGACGCCCGGACGCTGCGCGTATCCGGGTGCGAGCCTGCGGGCATCACGTCGACGAAGGGCTCGCCGACGTAGCGCTTTTCGTACAGCGCCTGCAGATCGACGTCAGGGCGCGTCAGCGGCGCGTAGAGCGTCGCGAGGATGCCGCGGATCATCGGCACGAGGTGCGGCGTGAAGGCGAGCTTCACGGGCTTTTTGCTCGCGCGGCTCAGGCCCTGGACGATCTCGGGCAGGTGCCGATGCCCGTTGACGCCGTACGCCGAGAAGTTGTCGCCGGCCTCGGGCAGGATCAGGTTGAGCTCGGCTTTCCGGCCCGCCCCCGATACGCCCGACTTGGCGTCGGCGATCAGGCGATCGGTGTCGATGACCCCCGCTTCGACGAGCGGCAGGAAGCCGAGTTGCACGGCGGTGGGATAGCAGCCCGGATTGCCGACGATCCGCGCCTTGCGGATCGCCTCGCGGTTGATTTCCGGAAGGCCGTACACCGCCTCGGCGAGGAGATCCGGGCACGCGTGCGGCATCTTGTACCAGCGCTCGAACTCGGCGGAATCGGCGAGCCGAAAATCCGCCGCGAGGTCGATGATCTTCACGCCCGCACCGACGAGTTCGCGCGCTTCACTCATCGCAACGCCGTGCGGCGTGGCGAAGAATACGAGGTCGCACGACTTGAGGTCGGTCTTTGCGGGATCGGTGAACACGAGGTCGTAATGTCGGCGAAGGCTCGCGAACATGTCGGCGACCTTCGTGCCCGCATCCTTGCGCGACGTGATGGCGCGCACTTCCGCCTGCGGGTGCTGGGCGAGCAGGCGCAGCAACTCGACGCCCGTGTAGCCGGTCCCGCCCACGATCCCGATCCTTATCATCTCTCGTCCCATGTTGCGCGAATCGATTCTAGCACCGCGGTGGAGCATCCATGCCGTTGGCATAGGGGCGCGGAAGCGGTCGCGCCATTGGCGAAAAGGCCGCCTCAGAGGCGGCCTTTCGCGTATTGCGCTGGAAGCGTCAGCGCTTCGAGAACTGCTTGCGGCGGCGCGCCTTGTGGAGGCCGACCTTCTTTCGCTCGACTTCTCGCGCGTCGCGCGTGACGAGACCCGCCTTCGACAGCGTGGGCTTCAGCTGCGCGTCGTAGTCGATGAGGGCGCGGGTGATGCCGTGGCGCACCGCGCCGGCCTGTCCCGATTCGCCGCCGCCGATCACGTTGATCATGATGTCGAACGTGCCCTGGTGATTGGTGATGACGAGCGGCTGCCGCGCGACCATGCGTCCGGTTTCACGCGTGAAGAACTCGTCGATGGGCTTTTCGTTGACGACGATCTTGCCCGTGCCCTGCTTGATGAAAACGCGTGCCACCGACGTCTTGCGGCGCCCGGTGCCGTAGTAGTAGTTGCCGATCATCTCGAGTTCGTTCGTGGTGGAGGAAGGGCCGCGCAGGTGGCGGATTTCGGAGTTACAGCTGGAGCGCCTTCGGCTGCTGCGCCGAATGCGGGTGCGCGGGACCCGCGTAGCACTTGAGCTTCTTGATCATCGCGTACCCGAGCGGGCCCTTGGGAAGCATTCCCTTGACGGCCTTTTCGAGCGCGCGTCCCGGGAACCTGGCCTGCATCTGGCCGAAGGTCGTCGTGGTGATGCCGCCCGGGTAACCGCTGTGGCGGTGATAGAGCTTGTCCTCGATCTTCTTGCCGGTGACCTTCAGCTTGTCGACATTGGTGACGACGATGAAGTCGCCGGTGTCGACGTGTGGGGTGTAGATCGGCTTGTGCTTTCCGCGTAGGCGGGCGGCGATGCCCGAAGCGAGGCGGCCGAGGACCTGGTCCGTGCCGTCGATGACGAACCAGTCGTGCGTCACGTCGGCAGGCTTGGCGGAAAACGTCTTCATGGTGGAATAATCGCGTGGCGATGCCGCTGGAGCAAAGTCGAACATTTTACTATTTTCGGACCGGCCGGGTCAACCGGACCGCGCCACGGGTCTAGGGCGCCAAAAAAAAGCGCGGTCCCGAGGACCGCGCCGAGGATTCCACCATAGGAGGAGAATGGAGGAATTTGCCTGCGCTGCCGAGGAGGATCGGCGGGTGCGCAGACAACCCAAGGATTCCATATTGCGCCGCACAATGCAAGGGGTTGTGCGGTGCAACAGGCCCTGCTTTGAATTAGCCGGCCTTGCAGCGCAACAATGTCAGATGTGAGCACTCACCCTTCATCCACAAGACCAGGACCTGCCTTCTCGATGAAAACACGTGTGAAATGGGTTGACGGCGTGAGTTTTGTCGCCGAAACGGGAAGCGGGCACGCCGTCGTCGTCGATGGGGCGCCCGAGGCGGGCGGACGCAACCTCGGGCCCAGGCCGATGGAACTCGTCCTCTGCGGCACCGCCGCATGCACGGCCTTCGACGTGGTGTGGATCCTCAGGAAGGCTCGTCAGCCGGTCGCCGATTGCGTGGTCGAGGCCGAGGCCGAGCGCGCGCCGGCAGAGCCGAAGATCTTCACCCGCATCCATTTCAAGTACGCGGTGGCCGGACGAGGCCTCGACCCGAAGCAGGTGGAGCGCGCGGTTAAGCTGTCGAAAGAGAAGTACTGCTCGGCCACGATCATGCTCGCCAAAACCGCCGAGATCACCTACGAAGTGTCGATCGTCGAAGGCGACCGCGTAGGGCCGGGTGGGTGACGACCCCACCCTCACTGCGTTCGCTGCCCCCGAAGGGGGAGCAAAGCCTCCCTTGGGACGGCCCGGCGGGAGGCTGGACCCCCACGCTCACTTCGTTCGCTGCCCCCGAAGGGGGAGCAAGCCCTCGTTGGACGGCTATGAAGCGGGGTCGCGCAGCAGCCGGATGAGGCTCGACGTGTCGAGGCGGCCGCCGCCGCGTTCCTGGAGGCGCGCGTAGAACTGGTCCAGCAGCGCGATCACGGGCAGTGCGGCACCGTTCGCCCGGGCCTCTGCGAGACAGATCGCGAGGTCCTTGCGCATCCAGTCGACGGCGAAGCCGAAGTCGAACTTGTCGACGATCATCGTCTTGCCGCGGTTTTCCATCTGCCACGATTGGGCGGCGCCCTTGCTGATCACGTCGAGGACGCGCTCGGCGTCGAGGCCGGCGCGCAGTGCGAAGTTGAGCCCTTCGGCCAGTCCCTGCACGACGCCAGCGACGCAGATCTGGTTCACCATCTTGGTGAGCTGCCCGGCACCGGGGCCGCCCATCCGCGTGACGGCGCGCGCGTACGTCGAAAGCACGCCTTCGGCCCGCGCGTACACCGCCGCGTCGCCACCGACCATGATCGTCAGCTTGCCGCTCTCGGCGCCGGCCTGGCCGCCCGACACCGGCGCGTCGAGGAAGCCAACGTCCTTTGCGGCTGCGGCGGCGTGCAGTTCCCGCGCCACCTGCGCCGAGGCGGTCGTGTGATCGACGAGCGTGGCGCCCGCGCGCATCGCGCCAAGCGCGCC
>JBDSLT010000172.1:0-14597 GCA_039916265.1 Casimicrobiaceae bacterium
TCGATCAGGAACTCGAAGAACGACCGGATGCCATGCATGCCCGACCGACCGCCGCCGATTCGGGCCACTGCCTCGCGCGAAACCGTATCGATGTAGCGGTCGAGCGCGGCCAGGAACAGCGCACGCTTGTCGCCAAAGGCGCCGTAGAGGCTGCCCGGATTCAGGCGCAGCTTCGTGCACAGGTCCTGCACCGCGATGCCATCGAAGCCATGCTGCCAGAAGGCTTGCACGGCGCGGTCGAGCACCGCAGTTTCGTCGAACTCCCTGGGTCGGGCCATGGATTGCCGGAGGTGATATTTGCAAAGCGCTGTGGATTATGCCACTGCGTGGCGTTGACAGGTCCATTGTTGAACGTATACTCAATAATGGATACGGAGACCGGACCTCGTTTCCATATCCGTGTACATGATCCACTTTCCATTTCCCAATTCGATCAAGGAGTCCGCATGTCGCTGCACGACGAGCTTGCCGCCTACAAATCCGAAAGCCGCGCCAAGGCTTCACCAGCCACCGTTGCGACGATGCAAGGGGGCGTCGCCGACGTCCGCAGTACCGGTATCGAAGCCGCGGCGCTTGGCGTCGGTGCAATGGCTCCCGACTTCACGCTACCGGATGTCGATGGCGCCGGCGTGCGCCTGTTCGACCTGCTGGGGCACGGTCCGGTCGTCGTCGTGTTCTACCGCGGCGCCTGGTGTCCCTATTGCAACCTGCAGTTGCGCGCCTATCAGCAGTTGCTGCCGCAACTTAAGGCGAGCGGAGCGTCGCTGGTGGCCATTTCGCCGCAATTGCCCGACGGTTCGCTCTCCACCAAACAGAAAGGCAGCCTCGAGTTTCCGGTGTTGAGCGACGTCGAGTTGGTTGTCGCCAAGGCCTTCGGCGTTGCCTATGACGTGCCGCCCGCCGTGCAGACGATGTCGCTCGGCTTCGGCAACGACCTCGCCGTCAAGAATGGGGTCGGAGGGTGGATGCTGCCGATTCCGGCGACCTATGTCATCGCGCGCGATGCGCGCATCGCCCTTGCGCATGTCGATGCCGACTACACGGTGCGACTTGAACCCGATGCCGTGCTCGCCACCCTTGCGCAATTGAGCGCTGGACACTGACGCTGCGGCGTCGCCATCAACAGAGGATCGAAATGCTCAAGTTTTACTACCATCCGTCACCCAATCCTGCCAAGGTCGCGCTGTTTCTGGAGGAGGCCGGGCTGCCCTACGAGCTCATTCCTGTCGACACCCGCAAGGGTGAGCAGCACGCGGCCGGCTACGTCGCGCTCAATCCCAACGCCAAGACGCCGACGATCGTCGACGGGGATGCCGTCGTGTTCGACAGCAATGCGATCCTGCTCTACCTTGCGGAAAAGACCGGACAGTTCCTGCCGGATGACACTCCGGCCGCACGCGGGCAGCTCTTGTCCTGGCTGATGTTCGTTGCGACGGGCATCGGGCCGTATTCGGGGCAGGCCGTGCATTTCAAGCACCACGCGCCCGAGAAACTTGCCTACGCCGTGAAGCGCTATCACTTCGAGGCGCAGCGTCACTACGGGATCCTGGACGAGCGCCTTGCCCAGCATCCTTATGTACTGGGCGAGCGCTACACCATTGTCGACATGGCGGTGTGGGGCTGGTCGCGGGTCGTGCCTTACGTGCTGGGCGAAGACGCCTGGTCGCGCATGCCCAACCTGAAGCGCCTCTTTGACGAAATCAGTGCGCGTCCTGCGGCCGTGCGCGCCAACGCGCTCAAGGAGCGGCACGCCTTCAAGACGGAGTTCGACGACGACGCGAGGCGGCACCTGTTCCGGCACTTGGCGGCCTGAGCGGACTGAGACATGGATCTCACTGTCCGGAAGCAAGCATAGGGCGCCCAGCTTCAAGAAGTCGGCACGGATTGCGACAATGGCGCACGCCAGTTCCAACAAATGAGCATGATGTCGCCCGTGCCTGAGCTGCGCGCGTACCGGATCAGCCCTGCTCGCCAAACCTTCGGATGAACCAACGCGTTCCGACAAGCCGCCTCGGTGGCTCGAACCTCGACGTCTCCCGGGTCGGCCTCGGGCTGATGTCGCTGTCCGGACTCTATGGCGAATCGTCCGACGACAACGGTGTCGCCGTGATTCATCACGCGCTCGATTGCGGTATCGATTTTCTCGATTCGGCCGACATGTATGGCTGGGGGCACAACGAGACGCTGCTCGGGCGTGCGCTGCGGGAGTCGAGCGCAACGCGTCGCGAGCCACCGGTGATTGCGACCAAGTTCGGTCAGGTGAAACTCGAGTCCGGCGGCAACGGCGTCGACGGCCGACCCGAGTACGTGCAGGCCGCCTGCGAGGCGAGCCTGCGCCGGCTCTCGCTGGAGACGATCGATCTGTACTACGACGACATCATTGCAATTCCCGGCACCAAGCGCATCGAACGGATCGACGACAACCTCGGGGCGCTGGACGTGCAGTTGTCCGCGGAAGAGAGGCAGGCGCTGGCCGACGCGTTCCCGCCGGGAGCGGCGGCCGGTACGCGCTATCCGGCGGGCGGCATGAAGGGCGTGTATATCTGACGCATCAGGCCAGCGCTGCGACAGATTTACCGGTCCGTCGCACGTTCGAAAATAGACCAAGCAAAATCATGGCCGAGGTACCTCACACCGCCTCCACGCCAATCACAAGCCGCTGGCCAAGCAAGCTGATCGCCTCCGCAATCCGTGGCAACTTGGATCCGTAGTGTGGATCGAGTAGTCGGCGGACCTCCTTCTCGTCGACCCCAAGGCGTTTCGCGAGCTGTACCTTGGTGATTCCAGCTTGGCGCATCGCAACGTACAAAGCGGCCTTGGCCACGGTTTCTGGCGGAGGCGCCACCAAATGCTCTGCCCGCTTCGCTTTGCTCGGAGCGGGAAAGTCCATGCCTTCGGTTAAATACGTGGCGAACACCTCGTCCATTGCGTCAGATGCCTGCGCTAGCGCGTCTTGCACGCTGTCGCCCTGAGTTACCAACTGCGGAAGGTCTCGGCACGTCACGACATAGCCGCCCTCTTTCGCACGACGCAACAGGACCGGGTATTGGAATCGGTTCATGCAGTCTCTTTCACAAGTCTTTCACCTTGATCCCGAGTTGCGAGCACATCGCGTGCAAGGTGCCGGTCTTCAGCTCATCCTTGAGATTGCGAACGACGGTGAATGCGCTGCCAAGTACAAGGTCTGGTGGCTGCCTTTGCCGCGAGCAGCGTTCAGAACAACCGGCACATTGCGGTCCCGGCCTAGCGTCTTGACCTTCCGAACGAACTTGCTGCCGGTCATAGGATATTATCGGACGAAAACGTCCGATTGTAAACCTGGGTTCGGGCTTTTGTGGGCGACCAACCCATCGCAGCTTCGCGGACGCGCTCGTCCGTTCGGCACACTGCTCGGCGACAAGCTTCGTGCGACGACTACGAAGTGTTTTTACTGTTTGGTATTCGATAGACCAAGCACGAAGTCTCAAAAGTGCACGACTTCGCGGCAAGTGCTTGAATCGATTTGGCTCCCCGACCTGGGCTCGAACCAGGGACCTGCGGATTAACAGTCCGTCGCTCTACCAACTGAGCTATCGGGGAATTGGGCCAAACGCAGCCCTCGATTATATCGTTCGTCGCGAAGACGGGTCAAACGCGCGTCGCACCGGGAGGGACTTTGGGGTTGTCGCCCTTCGGAGGCGCGCGCGCGACAGTGTCGCTCTCGCCCGGCGCGGGCTCGCCACCGAAATGCGGCGCCGCGAGCCGCAGGTAGTGGAACATCGACCACAGCGTGAGGACCGCGGCAATCCACAGCGCGGCCGTGCCAAGGAAGGGCGTCGATACGCCGGGAATCAGCGGTTCCCACAGCAGCAGCGCGATCAGCGCAGTCATCTGCGCGATCGTCTTGATCTTGCCGACGAAGGCGACCGCGACGTTGCGCGAGCGCCCGATCTGCGCCATCCATTCGCGCAAGGCCGAGATGGCGATCTCGCGCCCGATGATGATGATCGCGAGATAAGCTTCGGCGCGTCCGAGCTGCACGAGCAGGATCAGCGCCGCGCCGACCATCAGCTTGTCGGCGACGGGGTCGAGGAACGCGCCGAAGGCACTGGTCTCGCCCAGGCGTCGCGCAAGGAAGCCGTCGAGCCAGTCGGTGATCGCGGCGAAGGCGAACACCGACATCGCAGTCCAGTTCTTGCCGACCGGTGAAAGCCAGCTATCGGGCAGGTAGTAGACCGCGACGAAGACCGGAATCAAAATGATCCGCAGCCACGTCAGCGCAATCGGAAGGTTGAACACCATCGGTCGGTTGCCGGCACGTCCGCGCGCCGGCAACGACCATTCTACCCTCCCGCTAACGCCGTTTTCACGGCGGGTCCAGCGGACGGATCGGACACCCGTTCAGCTCCGCGAGGATGCCGGAGAGCGTCGGCATGAAGCGTTCGCCGTGGCCCTGGACGTTGGCGAGTTGATAGACCTGATTGACCGCCTGCGCGATGAACGCCGGCGCGGGTGCACTCTCGGCCATCCGCGTGTAAAAGCGCATGTCCTTGCCCGCGATGCGCAGCGGCCCCTTGAGATGGCTGTCGTCGCCGTCCAGGACCCACGGCATCACCATCTGGAACATTTTGCTGTTCGCGCCGCCCGCCGACACGACGTCGTAGAGCTTGCGCAGATCGACGCCGAGCTTGGCGGCCGTTGCCACGGCCTCGGCGATCACGGCGGCCGTTCCGATGGAGATGAAGTTGTTGACGAGCTTCAGCGTGTGCCCGGCCCCGAGCGCGCCGGCCTCGATGATCGTGTCGGCGTAGCAGCCGATGATGGGCTTCACGATGGCGACGGTGGCCGGATCGCCGCCGACGAACGTGCTCAGCTTGCCCGCCTCCGCCTCTTTCGGCGTGCGCCCGACCGGCGCGTCGACCATCCTGAGCCCGCGCGCGGCGAGATCGGCGCCGATGCGCTGCGTGATCTTCGGATCGGACGTCGTCGAATCCACGACGATGAGCCCCCTGGCTGCGCCGGCGAGCACGCCGTCAGCGCGGTAGAGCGTGTCCTCGACCTCCACCGAGGACGGAAGGCAAAGGAACACGATGTCGGATCGCTTCGCGACGTCGGCCGGCGTCGCCGCTTCCGTGGCGCCACGCCCGACCAGCTCGTCGACGTTCGCGCGATTGCGATGGCCCATCACCGTCATCGCGTAGCCATTCTTCAGGATGTGGCTCGCGGCGCCGTGGCCCATCAGGCCCACGCCGATATAGCCGATTCGTTGCTTGCTCATGGTGCACTCGCTCCGTCGTCGATTCGTTCGATCAGGCTTCCGGCTCCAGCACCGCGCGAATGAAGCCTTCGAGCTCGCGCGTCTTGGGCGCCGCGAAAAGCTCGCGCGGCGGCCCCTTCTCCCATACCTTGCCCTGATGCATGAAGACCAGCGTATCGGCCGTGCGCCGGGCGAAGCCCATTTCGTGCGTGACCAGCACCATCGTCATGCCCGACGTTGCCAGCCGCTCCAGCACCTTGACCACCTCGCCGACGAGCTCGGGATCGAGCGCCGACGTGATCTCGTCGAACAGCATCAACCGCGGCCGCATCGCAAGCGCACGCGCGATCGCGACGCGCTGCTGCTGGCCGCCCGAGAGTTGCGCAGGATACGCGTTCAGCTTGTCTTCGAGGCCGACTTCGCGCAGCACATCGAGCGCGATGGTCTTCGCCTCGGCCGGCGGGATCTTGTTGGTGATGGTCGGCCCCAGCGTGATATTGCGCTCCACCGAGTGATGGGGAAAGAGGTTGTAACTCTGGAACACGATGCCGATCGCGCGCCGCAGCGCGCGGAGCTCCGTCCCGCCGCGCGGCAGCGGCTTGCCGTCGAACGTGATCGTGCCGGCGTCAACGGTCTCCAGACCGTTGATGCATCGGAGCAGCGTCGTCTTGCCCGAGCCCGAGCGGCCGATGATCGCGACAACCTCGCCCGCGTCGACGTCGAGCGAGACGTCGTCGAGGACGACGTGCGAGCCGAACTGCTTACGCAGCCCGCTTAATGCCAAGAGCGGCATCGAGCTTCCTTTCGAGGCGCAGCGACCACAGCGACATCGGCCAGCACAGCGCGAAATAGAGCACCGCGACAATCGGATAGACGATCAGCGGCTGGAACGTGACGTTGACCATGAGCTGGCCCGCGCGCGTCAACTCGACGAAGCCGATGATCGACGCCACTGACGTCCCCTTGACGAGTTGCACGAGGAAGCCGATCGTCGGCGGCACCGCGATGCGAAACGCCTGCGGCAGGATGACGTGCCGAAGCTGCGCGCTCGGCGACAGCGGCAACGCGGCCGCTGCTTCCCATTGCTGCCGCGGAATCGCCTGGATGGCGCCACGCCAGATCTCGCCGAGGAACGCTGCGGCGTAGAGCGTGAACGCAAGGATCACCGCGGGCCACGGGTCGATGCGCACGTCGATCAGCACTGCAAGTCCATAAAACGCGAGGAAGAGCTGCATCAGCAGCGGCGTGCCCTGGATGAGCCCGATGTACGTCGCGGCGACCCAGCGCAGCGGCGGGATCGACGACGTGCGTGCGATCGCGAGCAGCAGTCCCCCAAGCCCGCCGCCGGCGAACGCGATGAGCGACAGGACAACCGTCCAGCGCATCGCGCCGAGCAGGAACACGAACTCGGGCCAATCGAAATCGCGGCTCATCGCGCCCACGCCTTCTCGACCGGCCGGCCGCGCCTGAACAGGAGCCAGTAGGTCGCGTCGAGGAAGATGCGCATGCCGATCGACATCGCGAGGTAGAACCCCGTCGCGACGAAGTAGAACTCGAACGCGCGGAACGTCGTCGACTGCAGCGTGTTGATGATGCCGGTCAGCTCCTCGACGGAGATCGCCGCGACGATCGACGAGCCCAGCATCAGCAGGATGTACTGGCTCGCCAGCGCGGGATACATCGCGCGAAGCGCCGGGAACACGATGATGTGCCGGTAGATCGAGAGGCGCGAGAAGCCGAGCGAATGGCCGGCCTCGATCTGGCTGCGCGGCACCGATTCGATGCCGGCGCGCAGGATCTCGGTCGCGTAGCCGGCGAAGTTGAGGCTCATCCCGATCAGCGCCGCCGTCACCGCTTCGAAGCGGATGCCGATCGCCGGCAGCGAGAAGTAGATGACGAAGAGCTGGACGAGAAACGGCGTGTTGCGGATGAACTCGACGTACGCCGTGACGGCGATCCGCACCCAGCGCGGCCCGCTCGTGCGCGCATAGGAGAGCACCATCGCCAGCGCGAGCCCGATCGCGAACGCGGCGACGGACAGCCTGAGCGTGAGCCACGCCCCGTCGAGCAGGCGCGGCAGGTGGTCCCAGACAATGCCGAACTGGAAGACGTACTTCATCGCGGCGCTCGCTCGATTGCGAGCGCCGCGGACGTGCGCTGCCGCATCAGGATGCTCTCGCCTTCCCGCCTACAGCACCGGCAGCTCGACCAGCGGGACCTCGGTGTACTTCTGGTAGATCTTGGCAAGCACGCCGTTCTGCTTGTTGAGGAACACCCAGGTGCGCAAGAATTGCAGTAGATCGAAGTCGCCCGGCCGAACCGCGGCCGCATAGTACGCCGTGGTCACGGTGAACTTGTTTTCGATCTCTGCACGCGGATTGCGATCGGCGACAGACTTGGCGGCGAACGCCGACATGCCGGCAGCGTCCACTTGACCCGAAACCATCGCCTGCAGCGTGGCGGCGATGTCGTCGAAGAACACGATGTTGGTGCCTTGCGGCGCGATCTTGGGCACCGTGGCCTCTTCGAGGGTGGCGCGCGTGATCCCAATCTTCTTGCCGGCCATGTCTGCTGCGCTACGGATCGAGGTCTTCTTCGCGCCGGCGATGACGATCGACAGCGCGCCATGCGGCGGCGCGAACATCACCGTCTTGGCGCGATCGAAGGTGATCGACAGCGACGAGATCGCGACGTCGGCGCGGCCCGCGAGCAGCGCGGGAATGCGCTGCGGCGACGTCACCTGCACGAGCTCCAGCTCGACGCCGAGGTCGCGCGCGAGCTGCCGCGAAGTCTCGATCTCGGAGCCGTCCGGCTTGTTGTCCTTGTCGAGGATGCCGAAGGGCGGCGACGTCACCTCGGCGGTGATGCGGATCTTCTTGTCCTTGATGATGCGGTCGAGCACGCCGCCCGCGGTTTGCGGCGGCGTGGCCTGCGCCCTGGCCGACTCGACGCCCGCCGCAAGCAATGCCACCCCCGCCGCGCCGGCCGTGGCCGCACCCATCAACATGTCTCTGCGCTTCATCGACTCTCCTCCAATCGTGTTTTCTTTCGACGACTACGGGCCGGTCCGCGATCACGTTCCGGCATCACCCTTTGCGCGGGCCGCGGCGAATTCGCGCGCCAGCGCGTTTCTGAACACACCTACCTCGTGGCCGATGCACAAACAACGAAAGCCGCGCTGCTCCGCGCGCCGCGCGTCGGCGCCGCTCAGGACGAGCCAGCCGAGCGGCTTGTTCGCGGCGTTGGCCGCGGCAATGAGCCGCGCTTCGGCGTCACGGTAACGCGGATCGGCGAAATTCTCGACGCATCCCAGGCTGTCCGACAGATCGTAATGGCCGAGCCACGCGACGTCTAGTCCCCTGGTCGCAACGATCGCCTCGGCGTTGTCGACACCGCGCGCGGATTCGATCAACGCGATCGTCAGGATCGCGGCGTTCGCGGCCGTCATTTTAGCGACCGCTGCGCCCGCCGTGTAGCGGTCGTGTGCAACGCCGAATCCGAGCCCGCGGCGTCCCTCGGGACGATAGCGGCACGCGTCGACGAGCGCTTCGGCCTGCTCGCGCGTCTCGACCATCGGCGCCATGATGCCGAGCGCCCCCGCGTCGAGCACGGGCGCGATCAGGTGATACGCGTGCCCGGGCACGCGCACCAGCGGCACGAGTCCGGCGCCGTGAGCGAAGGCAATCTGCGCTTTGATCGTTTCAATGCCGACGCCGCTATGCTCCATGTCGAGCAGCACGAATTCGGCGCCGGCCGCCGCGAGCGTCGGCGCCAGGCCCGGCGTGAAGAACTCGAACGCCATCACGCCGTGTGCGACGCCGCCTGCCAGAAGCTTGTCGCGCACCGGATTGGCGCGCATGGCCGTCGTCATGGCACGAACCCCGCGGGCGCTTCGACGCCCAGCGACCGCGCGGCGTCGGCGATAGTGCGGCGCGTCGCCGCTTCGAGCGGAATGCCGTCGCGCTCGCGCTGCGCGCGCGTGCGGTTCTCGATCTCTCCGGGCAGCAGGACCTCGCCGTTCGCCTCGGCGGGCGGCGATGCCTTCACCCATTCGACGAAGCGCTCGACTTCACCGCCGAAGAACTCGTCGCCGCAAAACGCCTCAGGATCGAACACGATCGACAGCATGTTGTTGACGAGCCGACCCGCGGTCGCGTTGGCGGGGTTCGTCGTCCGGCCACCGGAGAGCGCTCCGGCGAAGATTTCGCAGAACACCGAGAGCCCGGAGCCCTTGTGTCCGCCCACGGGCAGCAGCGCGCCTTCCGGCGGGCCGTAGAACGTGGCGGGATCGCGGTTCGGCCGTCCCTGCGCGTCGATCGTGCAGCCCGCAGGGATCTGCTCGCCGCGCACGAGCGCAACCTGGATCTTGCCCTCGGCGATCGCCGACGTCGACATGTCGAGCACCAGCGGCGGTCCGTCGCGCCGCGCCGCGCCCGCCGCGATCGGATTCGCGGAAAGGCGGCGATCGCGCCCGCCGAAAGGCGCCACCAGCACGCCGAAGCCCGACGTGTTGACGAAATGCACCGACGTGAAGCCGCTCCCCGCGACCTGCTCGGCCCACGCGCCCACGCGGCCGAGGTGTCCCGCGTTGCGCAGCGCGATCGTGCACATGCCGACGCTACGCGCTTTCGCGACGGCGATTTCCATCGCCTCGTGCGCGATCACCTGTCCGTAGCCGAAGCCGCCGTCGACGACGGCATGGCACGGCGACTCGCGCACGACGCTTGCGTGCCGATTGGCGAGCACCATGCCGCGCGCATGCCAGTCGACGTACTTGGAGATTCGGATGACGCCGTGCGAGTCGTGCCCGGCGAGGTTGGCATCGACCAGATGGTCGCCGACGATCGCCGCTTCGCCCACCTCGGAGCCCGCGGCACGAAAGATCTGCGCGGCGAATGCGCGCAACGGGTCAGCCGCGATGCGCGGTGCCGCATCGCTCATTGCAGCCCTACGATTAACATCGATCCTCCCGCCGACAGGATAAGGGGTCGCCCGCGTTCCGTCCAATCCGCGCGGTCGCGCCCCGCGGCGTTTCAGTGCAGCAGGCCGTAGATCCGCTCGGCCAAAGCGCGGCTGATGCCCGGAACGCGCGCGAGATCGTCGATGCTCGCCGACTGCACGCCGCGCAAGCCGCCGAAGTGCGCAAGCAGCGCCTTGCGCCGTGTTGCCCCGATGCCCGCGATGTCTTCCAGCGACGACGTGAGCCGCGTCTTGCCCCGGCGCGCGCGGTGTCCCTGGATCGCGAAGCGATGCGCCTCGTCGCGAATCTGCTGCAGCAGATGCAGGCCAGGGTGGTCGGAAGGCAGGTTGAGCACCGCCTCCCGGTCCGGAAACACGATGTCCTCGAGCCCCGGCTTGCGCTCCGGACCCTTGGCGATGCCGATCAGCGGCGTGTCGTGCAGGCCGGTGTCGGCGAGGACTTGTGCCGCAACGCCGACCTGTCCCTTGCCGCCGTCGATCACGAGAAGGTCGGGCGCCGGAAATTCTCCCGCGACAATGCGTGCGCAGCGCCGCGTCAACGCCTCGCGCATTGCGGCGTAGTCGTCGCCGCCCGCGGCCGGCGTCACGTTGAAGCGGCGGTACTCGGACGACTGCATCGCCAGCCGGTCGAAGATCACGCACGACGCGACCGCCGCCTCGCCCATCGTGTGCGAAACGTCGAAGCACTCGATGCGCTGTGCGGAAAGCGGGAGCCCAAGCGCGGTTTGCGCGGCGGCGAGCCGCTCCTCCTGCGTCGCCTTCTGCGCCAGGCGCTGCCGGATCGCCAGCGTCGCGTTCTGCGCCGCCATCGTCAGCCACACGCGACGCTCCCCGCCGGGTTTGGTCACGATGTCGACCGTGCGACCGGACTGCACGGTCAGCACTTCCGCCAGCGCCTCGACGTCGCCTGCTTCGGGCGCGACGATCGTCGGCGGAACCGGCCGCTCGACGTAATGCTGCGAAAGGAAAGGCGGCACCGCTTCGGCAGCGGTAACCACGTCGGCCTGCCGCGGGAAAAACGTGCGATCGCCCACGTGGCGCCCGCCGCGGATCATCACCACGTTGACCGCGACGACCCCCTGCTCGACCGTGGCGGCGATGACGTCGATGTCGCCGGCCGTCGAGCTTTCGACGAACTGCCGCGTCTGGAGCTGCTGCAGGCGCTGGATCTTGTCGCGCACCCGCGCGGCGCGCTCGAACTCGAACGCCTCCGCCGCCGCGGCCATCTGCGCCTTCAATCGCGCCAGCACCTCGTCGGTCTTGCCGGCGAGGAAGAGCAGCGTACCCTGCACGTCTTCGGCGTAGTCGGCTTCCGAAACGAGTCCCACGCAGGGCGCGGTGCAGCGCTGGATCTGGTGCAGCATGCACGGGCGCGACCGGTTGGCGAACACCGAGTTCTCGCAGGTGCGAAGCTGGAACACCTTCTGCAGCAGGTTGATCCCGTCGCGAACGGCGCCTGCGCTGGGAAACGGGCCGAAGTAGCGGTTGCGCCGATCGAGCGCGCCGCGATGGAAACGCAATTGCGGGAACGCGTCGCCGGAGATGCAGACGTACGGATAGCTCTTGTCGTCGCGGAACAGGATGTTGTAGCGCGGCTCGAGCGCCTTGATCAGGTTGTTTTCGAGCAACAGCGCCTCGCCCTCGGAGCGCGCGGCCGTCGTCTCGACGCTTGCCACCTGCGCCACCATCGACGCTATGCGCGGCTCGTGTCCCGACTTCTGGAAATAGCTCGACACCCGTTTCTTGAGATCGCGCGCCTTGCCGACGTACAGCGCTTTGCCCTCGGCATCGAACATGCGGTAGACACCCGGCCGATGCGGGAGCGAGGCGAGCAGTTCGCGCGCGTCGAAGGGCGCCGGCGTCGCAGCCGCCTCCTTGACGTGCGCGTAGCGCTTGGGAACCTTGGTCATCGGGCGACGGGCGGCCTCTGCAGGTAGTGGCCGATCGCATCGAAGACGTCGCGGAACATCGCCGTCGTCAGGCGGCGCGTATTCGTGTTGTAGCGGCTGCAGTGGTAGCTGTCGAACAGCGCGACGTTGCGCGCCAGCGCATGCCGTGCGCCGTGGGCGAAGGCCAGCGCCGCTCGCCGCTGTCCCAGCGCGCGCAGCGTCGCGTCGTGCGCGATACGGCCCAGCGCGAGGATCGCACCGCTCGCCGGCACCTGCGCCAGGTCGGCGGCCAGATAGCCGTTGCACTGCGCCGCTTCCGCCGGAGTCGGCTTGTTCGCGGGGGGCAGGCACTTGACGGCGTTGGTGATCCGGCAATCGGTGAGCGTCACAGGGTCGGCGCGCGTGCGCGAGTGCGGCGACGACGCGTAGCCGTAGGCATGCAGCGTCTCGTACAGCAGGATCCCGGCGTAATCGCCGGTGAAGGGCCGCCCGCTCGCGTTCGCGCCATGCAGCCCCGGGGCCAGACCGACGATCACGAGCCGCGCTGCCGCATCGCCGAACGGCGGCACCGGCCGGCACCAGTACGTCGGATGCTCGGCGCGCACGACGTCGAGGAACGCGGCGAGCCGCGCGCAGCGACGGCAGCCGGGATCGTACGCGGGAGAAACGTCGGGGTCTGGCACAATCAGGTTTCGGAAGTCGGGATTCAGGAACGAGCAGCCGCGAAAAGAGCGCTGCGAGTCGCACATTCTGTCACGTCGGCGCGCACGGCTACCCTCTCCCACTCACGTCTTCCCTCCTCTGCCCCCCGCGCCCCGTCTTCCGGCTCCTGTCGTCTGTTTCCTGTTTCCTGTTTCCGTTCCTGAGCCCCGATCCCTTGCTTCCTGCCGAGCCGCATCTGGAAATTCGCAAGCGCGTGCCGACTTCGGCAACGCGCAAGCCGCCGCTGGTGTTCGTCCACGGCGGCTATTGCGACGCCTGGTGCTGGGAGCCCTACTTCCTGCCGTGGTTCGCGAGCCGTGGCTATCCGTCGTATGCGCTCAGCCTGCGCGGCCACGGCACGAGCGGCGGCGCCGAGTCGTTGATCGTCGCGGGCCTCGACGATTACGAGGCCGACGTCGAGCATGTAGCGAGCACGCTTTCCGCGCCACCGGTATTCATCGGGCATTCGATGGGCGCGGCGATCGTGGAGCGCATCGTCGCAAAGCGTCCGGTGCGCGGCGCCGCGCTCCTCGCGCCGGTTCCGCCTTCGGGCCTGCTGTCGATGGCGACCCGGCTCGCCGCGTTGAATCCGGACTACATGCTGCAGATGAACGCGCTCGATCCGACGCGCCTGACATCGGCGGTCCTCGCGGCGCTACAGCCCTACTATTTCAGCGACGACGTCGCGCCGGCCATTCTGGCGCAGGCGCCCGCGCACCTGAATGCGGAATCGCCTCGTGCGCTGTTCGACCTTTCCCTTCGCCTTCACTGGGCGCTGCCGACCTCGAACAGTCGCCCCCTGCTGGTGCTCGGCGCGGAAGGTGACCGCATCTCGACCCCCGACGACGTCCGCGCGACAGCGCGCCATCACGGCGTGACGCCGGTGCTCGTCCCCGGACTCGCCCACATGCTGATGCTGGAGCGGAAATGGAAAGCGGCCGCCGAGCCGCTGGAGGCCTGGCTGCGGACCTTGCGATAGCGAGCCGCGAAAGATCGCGGGTCGCCGGCAGCCTAGGCCCGCGGGCTGCGAACCGCCTTGCGCGCGCCGCCCGGCGCGTCGGGTTTGCGCGTGACGAAGTCGACGAAGGTATCGGCGGGTAGCGGCTTGCTGACCCAGTAACCCTGAAAGTAGTGGCAGCCGCGCACGTCGAGGAAGTCGAGCTGCTCCTGCGTGCCCACGCCTTCGGCCACCACCTTCAGTCCCAGACCGCGTGCGAGGCCGATGATCGCCTCGGTGATCGCCGCGTCGCCTGGATCGGTCTCGAGGTCGGCGATGAACGAGATGTCGATCTTCAGCGTATCGATCGGGAAATGCTTCAGGTGCGTCAGCGAAGAATACCCGGTGCCGAAGTCGTCGATCGCCACGCTGAAACCGTCGTCGCGGAGCTGGTGGAGCACCCGGCGGATCGCGTCGATGTCGTGCACGAGGCTCGTTTCGGTGACTTCGAGCTCGATCCACGACGGCTCGCAGCCTTCGCCACGCACGATGGAGGTGATGCGCTGCGGCAGGTCCTCGCGATAGAACTGCTTCGCCGACAGGTTGATGGAAATGGTGAGCGGCAGCCCCGCATTGCGCCACGCGACGCATTGCGCCGCTGCGGTCTTCACCACCCACTCGCCGAGCGCATGGATGATCCCCGACTCCTCCGCCAGTGGAATGAATACGCTGGGCGGGATGCTGCCGTGCTCGGGGTCGTTCCAGCGCAGCAGCGCCTCGGCGCCCACGATCGCGCGGTCGGTGATGCGCACGATCGGCTGGTAATGCAGCTTCAGCGTGCCGTTGGACAGCG
>JBDSLT010000173.1:0-16945 GCA_039916265.1 Casimicrobiaceae bacterium
GCGAACGGCGCCGCGACGAGCCACATGCGCGACAGCTCGGCGCGCGGCTCGATGCGCATTACGCCGCCATCCCGCGCCTGCGCCGTTTCCCCGGCTGCAGCGCCACGGTCACGCCGACCCCGCCATCGCGAGCCCGATCGCTTCGCGCGTCCACGCCGCTGCGGGCTTCGTCGGCGTCAACCGTCCCGCATGGATGACGGCTATGCGGTCGGCCAGCGCGTCGATCTCGTCCAGGTCCTCCGAGATCAGCAGCACGGCGGCGCCGCGGGCGCAGGCGTCGAGCAGGCGCTGGTGGACGAACGCGACGGCGCCGACGTCGAGCCCCCACGTCGGCTGCGCCGCGACGATGAGCGCGGGGACGTGCGCGTCGGGGTCCGTCGAGGCGCCGATGAGCGCGCGCCCGAGGATCAGCTTCTGCAGGTTGCCGCCAGAGAGCGTCCGCGCGAGCGCGTCCACGCCGCGCCCCGCGCGCACGTCGAAGCGCTCGACGATGCGCGCCGCCTGCGCGCGCGCCGCGCGGCGCCGCACGACACCTGCGCGCGCGAACGCGCCGGCGTAGTGCTCGGCGACGGCGTTTTCCCACACCGGGAGATCGACGATGCTCCCAACCGCGTGACGATCCTCGGGAACTCGCGCGACGTTCGCGTCGATCCACGCGCGCGGATCGGCGGCAAGCGCTTTGCCCTGCATCGAGATCGAGCCCGCCCGCGGCGCGGCAAGGCCGCACAGCGCGTCGGCGAGCGCCTGCTGGCCGTTGCCCGACACGCCGGCGATGGCGATGATCTCGCCGCCGCGCAGCGCGAGCGACACGTTCACCACGCCCGGCGATCCGCGCACCGTCACACCGTCAAGCGCGCAGACGACCTCGCCCACCGCGTGCGGCCGGGCGACCGGCGGATCGACGGCGCGCCCCACCATCAGCGTCGCGAGCGCCGCAGCGTCGGCGTCGCGCGCCGCCAGCGTCGCGACGAGCCTGCCGCCCCGCAGCACGGCGATCCGATCCGAGACGCGCAACACCTCGGGCAGCTTGTGGCTGATGAAGATGATCGACAGGCCCTGCGCCACCAGCTCCTTGAGCGTGGCGAAGAGCGCGTCGGATTCCTGCGGCGTCAACACCGCCGTCGGCTCATCGAGGATCAGCACGCGCGCGTCGCGATACAGCGCCTTCAGGATCTCGACCCGCTGCCGCTGGCCGACCGACAGCCGCGCCACCCGCGCGCCCGGGTCCACGGCGAGACCGAAGCGCTCTGCCGTCTGGACGAGGCGCTTGCGCGCGGCCTTGCGCCGCGAGCGCAGGCGCCACATCGGCTCCGTGCCGAGCATCACGTTGTCCAGCACCGAAAGATTGTCGGCGAGCGTGAAGTGCTGGTGGACCATGCCGATGCCGGCAGCGAGCGCCGCGGCGGGATCGCCGGGCGGCAGCGGCCGTCCGAACGCCTCGACGGTGCCGGCGTCGGGAACGTAATGGCCGAACAGGATCGACACCAGCGTCGACTTGCCGGCGCCGTTCTCGCCGAGCAGCGCCAGAACTTCTCCGCGCGCGAGGTCGAGCGAGATGTCGTCGTTGGCGACCAGTGCGCCGAAGCGCTTGGTGATGCCCGCGACGCGCAGGACCGTCGTCATGAACGAAAACGCCCCGGGGATGCCGGGGCGCTTCGAGGCGCGACGGGGGTCACTTCGCCGTCGTCTTGGGCTCGCTCTCCACCACCTTGACGGCGAACTTGCCGTCGAGGATCGCCTTTTCCTTCGCCTTCACCTTGTCCATGACGTCCTTGCCGACTTTGCCCTCGAAGGTGCCGAGCGGCGCCAACTCGGAGCCCTTGTTCTTCATCAGCGAGTACGGGCCGTAGTCCTCGGGCTTGAACGTCCCGCCTTTCACCGCCTTGATCGCGCGGTCGATCGTCGGCTCCATGTTCCAGAGCGCCGACGCGACCACCGTGTTCGGATAGTCGGCCTGCGTGTTGATCACGTTGCCGATCGCGAGCTTGCCCTTTTCCTTCGCCGCGTCGGATACGCCGAAGCGCTCAGCGTACATCACGTCGGCGCCCTTTTCGATCATCGCAAACGCCGCTTCCTTCGCCTTGGGGGGATCGAACCACGACCCGATGAAGGTCACCATGAACTCGACCTTGGGGTTCGTTTCCCTGGCGCCGGCCATGAACGCGTGCATCAGCCGGTTCACTTCGGGGATCGGGTAGCCGCCGACCATGCCGATCTTGTGGGTCTTGGTCATCGCACCGGCGATCATGCCGGTGAGGTACGCGGGCTCCTGGATGTAGTTGTCGAACACCGAGAAGTTGGGCGGCTGCACCTTGCCCGACGATCCCATCAGGAATGACACCTTCGGATAGTCCTTCGCGACCTTGCGCGCGGCGGCTTCCACCGCAAACGACTCGCCGACGATCAGCGTGTTGCCCTTTTCGGCGAACTCGCGCATCACGCGCTCGTAGTCGGCGTTGGCGACTTTTTCCGAGAACGCGTACTCGATGTCGCCGCGGTCCTTGGCGGCGTTGAGCGCCTTGTGGATGCGGCTCACCCACTGCTGCTCGACCGGCACGGTGTAGATCGCCGCGACCTTGAGCTTCTGCTGGGCGAACGCGGCGGACGCGCCCGCAAGGAGCGCGAAGCCGGCGATGGTCGAAATTGCCTTGAGCCAAACGCGACGTGTAGGCATTGCCGTTGGTCCCCTTGAACGAGATGGAAATCGGGCCGACGCGCCGGATGTCGGCATCGGCGGCGGTGAGGCCGGAAAAGGCGCGGCCACCGAATCAGCATCCTACAACATGCAGCACTCGATGAACCGACACGCGGCCACCGCTACGTCCGCCGTGCCTACGCGCCGCCGATCCGCAGCCGGCTCGTCTTGGGCACGCCCGCCAGCAGGTACTCCATCTGGTCGGCGAGGATGCGCCGATTGCGCAGGATGAAATGCTCGTGGCGGTTGGGGACGTAGGGCACGTAGAGCAGCGGCATGTCCGCCTGCTCGGGCGAGCGGTTGCCCTTGCGCGTGTTGCAGTTCCGGCAGGCGGTGACCGAGTTGGTCCAGGAATCGCGGCCACCGCGCGAGGCCGGCACGACGTGATCGCGCGACAGATCACGTGCGAGATGGCGCGTGCCGCAGTAGGCGCAGAGCTGCCGGTCGCGTGCGAACAGCATCGGGTTGGTGAGTCCGGGGATGTGCGACAACGGTCGTCCTGCGCTGCCCTTGATCGCGAGGATCGACTTGGTGGCGATGCGCGAGCGCGTGCCGTCGCGTCGCCAGCCGCCGCGAAATTCGCATACGACTGCGCCCGTCGACCACGCCACGATCTGCTTCGCGTGGTAAGTGATCGCTTCTTCCAGATCGACCCACGCCTGCGGCAGCCCGCCGAGGTCGACCGTCAGCACCAGTGGCTCCATCCGCCGATTATGTCCGACGCCGGGAGTTTTCGCCACGGGCCCGGCGGGTCGCCCCGCCGGGTACCGCGACTGCTGACCGAAAGTAGGGTCAGAGACGACTTATCGGACCGATAAGTCGTCTCTGACCCTACTTTCGGCGGCGGTCCTCCATGGTGAGTTAGGTGCGCCGCGCACAGCGCACGAAACCGCCGGCCTTGCCGCGTCATGCCTCAACGCGCGAATACGCCGCCCAAGAGCAGCCTCACGACCGGGGCAACGCCGCGCCGCTGGCGCCGCGGCGCCGCATCCGGCTCGCGCTCGGCCGCCGCCACGCGCACTTCGACGCCGTCCGCCGCGCGCCAGTAGATGCCCTCGGGTCCTGCCCGTATCAATTGGTACTCCCGCCCGCCGTGCGGCCGGGCCGGTTCGTTGCGCTCTCGTCTCATTTCGGGTGCCTCGTTCGCCGTTGTTCCTGCACGGCGCCGGGCGACAAAAAAGCCCGGTGCCGTTGCGGTCGACCGGGCCGTCCTGCGAGGGCGCGCCGCCGAATCAGTGCGCGCCTCCCGCGACCGCGACCCGGTCACGTTGGAATTCCATGCCCGCGGGAATGCCGACGCCGCGCCGCGGACGCGATTGCGTCCGGGCAGCGCCGACGGCAGTGCCGGCGGCCAGCGGGGTTGGGGTCATGTCGTTCATCCGCGTCACGCTCCTTTCGTTCGTTTGGCGCGCGCAAAGATTGCGCGACGTCCTGCCTGCCTCGTCCGCGAGGCGGCGCAACGATCGAAAGGAAGGGAGACGACCTTTCGACGGTTCCGCCGACCTACCCGGCGGACGTCGTCCGGTCGGGGAGGCTACTGCGTCGTACGACCCATCGCCTGCGTCGCCATGCCGAAGCCCACGCCACAGTCCGCGGCCAGGGCCGGGAAGGGCAGGAGTTTCGAAGGTTGCGAGGCGCGATTCATGGAGTTTGAACGACGTTTTGCCGGTGGTGATCAGGTGTTGCCATCATAGCGCCGCGATGGTCCGGCGCACAAGCGTTTCGCGACGTTCGCCGAGCTTGCGGCAAACGCAATTGCAACACTTCGCGCAGCGGCAAGGCCGCCCGGCCGTTCGAATCCGCTGCTGCGGGCCGCCGCCTCGGTTGGCGCTATCATTGGGCCCGCCGGACGAAGCGGCAGCGTCGGGTCCATGACACTGTCCGCATTCACAAAAAACACCGCCGGCATGGCGAGCGCCCGCACCCGCCCATCCGCTGTTCCACTGTCAGGAGGAAAACCGTGATATCCAGCCGCCGGTCCGTCGCACTGTCCTTTGCCGTCGTGTTGCTTGCCCTCGCGGCAAGCGAGACGCGCGCGCAGTCCCCCATGGTCCTGAAAATCTCGCACCAGTTTCCCGCCGCCACGGGCGAGGACGGCGATTTCCGCGATCGGCTCGCGCACAAGTTCGCCGACGAGGTCCAGAAGCGCACCAACAACCAGATCAAGTTCGAGATCTATCCCAATTCGTCGCTGGTGAAGACGTTCAGCCAGTTCGGCGCGGTGCGCAAGGGAACGCTCGACATGTCGGTCCTTCCGCTCGCCTACGGCGGCGGGGAAGTTCCCGAGGTCAACCTGGGACTGATGCCGGCGCTCGTGACCTCGTACGAGCAGGGACTGCGCTGGAAGACCGCGCCGATCGGCCGCGAATTCGAGCGGATCCTGGACGAGAAGGGAATCAAGATCCTCACCTGGGTCTGGCAGGCCGGCGGCATCGTCAGCCGCGAGAAGCCCATCATCACGCCGGATGACGCCAAGGGCCTGAAGGTGCGCGGCGGAAGCAAGGAAATGGATCTGACGATCAAGGCGGCCGGCGGCGCGGTCACCAACGTCCCGTCGAACGAGATCTACAGCGCCATGTCGACCGGCGTGCTCGACGCCGCGCTGACGTCGAGCACGTCGCTCATCACGTTCCGGCTGTACGAAAACGCCAAGGCGGTGACGAGCCCGCGCAACCGCACCATCTGGTTCATGCTCGAGCCGCTCGTCATTTCCAAGGATACGTGGAACAAGCTGTCGCCCGATCAGCAGAAGACCTTCATGGAAGTCGGCGCCTCGCTCGAAAAGTTCGCGCTGGATGCCGCGAAAGCCGACGATAAGCTGCTCGAACAGACTTATGCCAAGGCAGGCGCCAAGGTGGTCGAGATGGATGACGCGGCCTTCCAGAAATGGGTGAAGGTGGCGAAGGAATCGGCGTACAGCGAGTTCGCGAGCAAGGTGAAGAACGGCCAGCAGCTGCTCGACATGGCGCAAGCGGTGAAGTAATGGCCGCACCCGACGCCGCTTCCGCCGGTGGCGGAGGCGGCGGCTCCCCCGGCCGGGCGTTCGCGCGCGGCCTCGGCGCATTCAACACGTGGGCCGGCTACCTGTCGGGGGTGACGATCGTCGTCACCAGCCTCGTCATCGTGTTCGAGGTGGTGGTCCGCTACCTTCTCAAATGGCCCACCGACTGGGAAATCGAGTTCTCGATCATCCTGCTGATCGTGGCCACCTTCATGGGCGCCGCCTTCACGCAGATGAAGCGCGGTCACGTGACGATCGAAGTGCTCGAGCACATGCTTTCGCCGCGCGTCAATCGGTGGCGCCTCGTCGCCGGGGACGTGCTTTCGCTCATCTTCTGCGCGTTCGTCGCGATCAATGCGTGGCATTTCTTCTGGGAGGCCTGGAGCGACGGCCGGGTGAGCAACAGCGCGTGGGCGCCCAAGCTCTGGATTCCCTACGCGTTCATGGCGATCGGCATGACCACGCTCTCGCTGCAGCTTCTGCTCGACGTGTGGTCGGGCTTGCGCAACGCCGCGCGGGGCGAGGCGCCGGCGACCGGAGCGACGACACCAGCTCCAGCACCGGCGCCGCCGGCGGAGCGACGGCAGTGAGCGCCGGAAGCGTCGGGCTGCTCTACGGCGCGCTGACGCTGATCCTGCTGTTCTCCGGCATGCCGATCGCGTTCGCGCTCGGTGCGTCGGCGCTTACGTTCATGGCGATCTACATGCCGCCGGCGAACCTGTGGACCGTGGCCGAGACGATGTACGCGGAGCTCGACAACTTCACGCTGCTCACGATCCCGCTGTTCGTGCTGATGGGCGCCGCCATCGGCAAGACGCGCGCGGGCGCGGACGTCTACGGTTCGCTCAACGCATGGCTGTACAAGGTTCCCGGCGGGCTGGGGCTCGCCAACGTATTCGCGTGCTCGGTGTTCGCCGCGATGTGCGGTTCGAGCCCGGCGACCGCGTCGGCGATCGGCTCGAGCGGGATCCCGCAGCTCATCAAGCGCGGCTATTCGGAGGGACTCGCCGCGGGCCTGATCGCCGCGGGCGGGACGCTGGGAATCCTGATTCCGCCCTCGCTCACGCTGATCCTTTACGGCCTCGCCTCCGAGCAATCGATCGGACGCCTGTTCATGGCCGGCATCGGTCCGGGAATCATGCTGACGCTGCTCTTCGCCGCGTACGTCGTGCTGAAGTTCCAGGCGGAGCTGCGCGCCGCGCGGCGTGCGGGCAGCAGCCGCGCGCCCGGCGCACCGACTGTTGCGGCGGCGGCGATCCTCGAGCGCGAGCACTACACGTGGAAGGACCGCCTCGAATCGCTGCCGCGCTTCCTGCCCTTCATCGTGCTGATCGTGGTGATCATGGGGGCGATGTACGGCGGCTGGGCGACGCCTTCCGAAGTCGCGGGCATCGGCGCCGCGGGGGCGCTGCTGCTGGTGATGACGCTCTACAAGTGCTGGCGGCTCGGCGACATCAAGGCGATTCTCTCCGGCACCGTGCGCGAGAGCACGATGCTCATGATGATCATCGCGACGTCCTTCCTGTTCACCTACGTGATGAGCTACCTCGGGATAACGCAGGCCGCCGCGCAGTGGCTCGTCTCGCTTGGCCTCGGCAAGTGGCAGTTCTTCGTGTGGATCGACGTGCTGCTGGTCCTGCTCGGATTCTTCCTTCCGCCGGTGGCGATCATCCTGATGGTGACGCCGATCATCCTGCCCGCGCTGAAGGCGCTGGGAATCGACCTGATCTGGTTCGGCATCATCATGACGATCCTCATGGAGATGGGTCTCATCCATCCGCCCGTGGGACTCAACCTGTTCGTGATCCAGGGCATCGCGCCGCAGATCAAGCTGCGCGACATCATCTGGGGGACGATGCCGTTCATCGGGCTGATGGTGCTCGGGATCGTTGTTCTCTGCCTCGTGCCCGAGATCGCGACCTGGCTGCCGAGCCACGTCTACGAAGGCCGCTGATCCTGCGATCAGGATTTCCGATGCTCGCGCCTTGGGCACGGTGCGCTGGACGCTCGAGATCACGCGAGATCACGGCGCCGATGAGCGGCGTCGACTGCTACGAGATCTTCGGCGTCATCGTGCGCGCACTCCGAGATAGCCCTTGATCGATGCGATGACCAACGGCACGGCGCCGAAGACGATGAACACCAGGTCGCCAGGCAGCCGCAGCCATTCGATCATGTGGGATCGCTCGCTCCCGATGTAGTCAATGCTGCGGGCGTGCCAGTAACCATGCTGGACCACGTCCCAGACCTGTAGCACCCCGCCGGGAAACAGGCTCATCGTCACCATCATCGCCAGGCCAACGTTGGTGCCCCAGAATGCGACCTTGATGTACCTTTCAATGTCCGCCCACCGCGCGTCGTCGCTGGTCTGGCGCAGCACGAACACCATCAGCGCGATGGCCAGCATGCCGAAAACGCCCATCAGCGCGGCGTGGCCGTGGTTGGGCGTCAGCAGCGTGCCGACTTCGTAATAGCTGACGATCGGCAGGTTGATCAGAAACCCGAATATGCCGGCGCCCACGAAATTCCAGAAGCCTACCGCCATCAGGAAATAGAACGTCCACTTGTGCGGAATCACCATCGCTTTGCCGCACACATCGCAGTCACCGCGTGTGGTACGAACGAAGTCCCATGCATCCAGTGTAAGCAAGGTCAGCGGGACCACCTCGAGAGCAGAGAAAAGCGCCGATAGCGCCATATTGACGTTGGTGTGGCCGGTAAAATACCAATGGTGGCCGGTGCCCATCAGTCCACCGAGGAAGTACAGGATGGCATCGAGGTAGATCACCCGCAGCGCCACATTGCGGCGGGTCAGTCCGAGTTGATAAAACGTCAGCGCCACTATCGTAGTGGCGAAGAACTCGAAGAAGCCCTCCACCCACAGGTGGATGATCCAGAAGCGCCAGGTATCGACCACGGTGTAGTTGGTCTTGGCGCCGAAAAACAGCGCCGGGACATAGAACACCGGGATGGCCAGCGCGGCTACAAGGAACATCGCAACAATGGGCTTCGCTGCTGGCTCCGCCAGCGTGCGCGGCCGCACCAACATCCATAGCAGCGCGAACCATACCAATAAACCGACCACCAGCAAGTATTGCCATAGTCGGCCGAGCTCCAGATACTCCCAGCCCTGATTCCCTAACCAGAACCACCAGCCGCCGAGCAGTTGCGAAATACCCAGCCACTCGCCCAGCAGACTGCCGCCGATGACCACCGCGAATGCGGCGAACAGCACGTGCGTCCAGCCGGCGAACCAGCGCGGCTCGTCGACGCGCAGCGAGCGACCGAGAAACAGCGCTGCCGCGACGTAGGCAGTTGCGATCCAGAAGATCGCCGTCTACAAATGCCAGATGCGCATCAGGTTGCTGGGGAAAATACGCTCCAACTGGAAACCGTAGAAACTGCCCGGGTCGGCGCGGTAGTGAGCGACCGCGCCACCGACCAGCGACTGCATCAGGAAGAGCAACGCGACAACAACGAAGAATTTCACCAGCGCGTTCTGGCCCCGGCTGGATTGTCCCGGCAACAGATGCGGGTGTACGTGATGGCCGCGCGTGATCCAACCAAGGTAGTCGAATTTTCCGAATGCCAGCAAAACCGCCGCCGTGCCGGCCAACAGCACGATCAGGCTTAGCGCACTCCACAATAACGCGCTCGAGGTAGGCAGATTGCCCACGCTGGGGTCGTAGGGAAAGTTGTTGGTGTACGAAAACTCCTCGCCGGGGCGGGCGGCTACCGACGCCCAGGCGGCCCACACTACGAAAGCGGTGAACTGGCGCAGCTCGGTCGGGTCGGTTATGAGATCCGTCTTCAGGCCACCGTTGCGCGCTGGATCGTGGAAATATCCGGTCCAGTAATCTATTTGCTGCCGATACGCCTCTACTTGCGACGCGGTCAACTGCAACGTAGCAGAGGCCGCGTCGTAACGGTTTGTCTTGAGCTCCACCGTCGCCTCGGCCTGCACAGCCGCCTGCTGTGATCGGTTCAGCGTGGCCATGGGCTGGCGGTAACGACGTTGCGCGATGGCCTCGGCGGTGACCTCGCCGATACGGTGCAACGTCTCGGCCGAGTAGTCCGGCCCGAGGTAAGCGCCATGGCCCCAGATGCTGCCATTGGCCATCAGGCCGTATTTGAGAAATACCGTCTGACCGTCGCTGATATCGTCGCCGGTGAACAGCGTCATACCTTGCGCATCCACCACGCGGACCGGGATCGGCGGGGCGTTGCGGTAGGCCAGCGTAGTGAGGGTGATCAGCCCAGCGAAGCCGAGCACCATCACCAGCGCGACGCTGCGCATCCACCAGGGCGAAAGCGGACCCTCGTCTTCGGTCAACGGTTGCGCTGCGACGCTCATGAGTGGTTTCTCCTCGATTCCGCCAAAATCGCTAGCGTTCCAGCAAGCCGAACTTGTCTTTCACTTCGGCCCATCGGCATCACGACGCTCTACCCGGCTGACGCCTCGCGGTGATTCAGGCCAAAACGCTTGAAGTCGAGATACGCCCGGATGAATCGACGGCGATACTCTGGCAATGACGCGAAATGCGGTCGGGTGTGCCCGCGCTTGCGGCTCGTCAGAACTGCAGTGCGATAGGTGCGACTTGTACGCGTGCAGTAGTCGAGAGCGCCGGTAACACCGTCGCGCGCACACAGGAACCCGATCACCCGCCATTCGTGTGGAAAGTGCTTCTGGTCGACCATCCTGCAAACGGGCAATGCGCAGCTTTGCGGACTCATCGGCAGCGTTGCGATCCTCGCCAATTGTCATTAGCGCCAATCAAAGCGCGTCGTTGACCATCATCAACCTGATCTTCTCGATGGCGCGAGACGGGACGAGGCCTTTGGGGCAAACCTCCGTGCAGTTCATGATCGCGCGGCACCGGAACAGCCGATAGACATCGTTCAAATCGTCGAGACGCGCCTGCGTGGCCCGATCGCGGCTGTCGACAATGAAGCGTTCCGCTTGCAACAGGCCTGCAGGTCCGACGAACTTGTCCGGGTTCCACCATGACGACGGGCATTGGCTGGTGCAACACCCGCACAGGATGCACTCATAGAGCCCATCGAGCTTGTCGCGCTCTTCCGGTGACTGCAGTCGCTCCTTTTCTGGAGCGGGTTCGTCATTAATCAGATACGGCTTGATGGAATGGTATTGTTTGAAGAACCGGGTCATGTCGACGACCAGGTCGCGTATGACCGGGAAACTCGGCAGTGGACGCAACACGATCGGTTCCTTTAGCTCTCGAACTTGGGTGACACAAGCGAGTCCGTTCCGGCCATTGATATTGATGGCGTCGGAGCCACACACCCCTTCCCTGCAGGATTTTCGGATGGTGAGTGAATCGTCCTGAGTCTTGATGCGCAGAATGACGTCGAGGAGCATCCGCTCGGTCGCTTCCAGCTCGATCACGTAGTCCTGCATGTACGGCTTCTTGTCGTGTTCCGGATTGAAGCGAAAAATTGAGAATTTCAATGCAATCTCCCGACATTTGCCCCATCCGGGCCGGACTCCAGCTCCACCGAAATCATCAGTGGCCAAGCCATAAGATTCGAATCACCCATGCACCAATCCCGGTAAGACCCAATCCGAGCAAGGCAAACGCGGAAACACGAACAGCAATCGGGTGGACGTAGTCGATGATCACATCCCGAACGCCTACCCAAGCGTGCGCCAACAAGGCAGCAAAGAAGATCGAGGCCGAGATGTGGATTCCGGGGCTCATCACCCAGTCATGCCAGGAAAGGTACGAATTGGGTGGATCGATAAGGAAATGGGTGAGCACGAATAGGATGAAAACGAGCATGTAGACCGCGCTCACGCGCTGCACCAGCCAGGCGCGAAGACCGCTGACGGCTTTCCTCAAAACAATGCCCCCGCGGCAAGCAGCGCCACGATGACCCCGCCGGCGTTCACCATCCAGGCACTCCGCCGTGCGGCCGGCAGGAGCGAACCGATGTCGATGTCACTCAACATGTGCCGGATGCCAGCCAATAGATGGTGCGCTAGCGCCCAGACGAATACGATGGCGACAGCCTTGAAGGCCCAATTGTGAAAGTGCCGCGTCAGCGATGCGAAGGATTCCGGGCTTTGCACCGACAGATCGAGCAAATAGACACCGTATGGAACGCCAAGCGCGAGAAGAATGCCGGTGACCCGATGAGTAATGGAAGTCAGTGCACCGACCGGCATCTGAATCTGGGTCAGATTGAAAAATACGGGTCTTTGCATTTCTACTCAGCGCGTGATGACTATTGAAGCGAATCAATCCGTTTGCGCAGGACCGGCAAGAGCTCGTGTTCGAACCACGCATTGCGCTGAAACCATGGAGTGTTACGCGCTGACGGGTGCGGCAACGGGAGATATGTCGGTGCAAACTCGCGCCACGCCTTCACCGTTTCCGTCAATGACCGCTTGCGTTGGTTGCCCAAAAAATGGCGTTGCGCATGCAGGCCGATCAGCAGTGTCAGTTCAAGCCGCGGCAGCTTGGCCAGCAACTGGCCGAGCCACAACGCCGCGCATTCTCGGCGCGGCGGCAGGTCGCCAGCCTTTCCCCGACCCGGATAACAATAACCCATCGGAATGATCGCAACCTGCGACTCATCGTAGAACCGATCCTGCTCCAGGCCCATCCATGTGCGCAGGCGTTCGCCGCTTGGGTCGTCCCACGGAATTCCCGAAGCGTGTACGCGTGCGCCGGGCGCTTGACCGACAACGAGGATGCGAGCCGCTGCATTCGCGCGTAGAACCGGACGCGGACCAAGCGGCAACCGGCCCTCGCAAGCGCGGCACTGGCGCACTGCCGCCAACAACCTGTCAAGGGTGGGATATTCCGTTGCACGCACTGTGTGGGCAAAATATCGCGGCGGGCGCGCGGCGTTGCGTTTGCTCGCCGTAGTTCTGTTACCCGTCGATATCGCTCCACGCTTCATGTCGCTGACAGGCTCCTAGCCGGGTGCCTTGTGCAACGCCGACCCCTTGTGCATCGCAATGTGGTCGGTCTTGTCACTCTGAATTTCATACTGTGGTTCATCCGCATTCGCGTGATGCGTATAGCCTTTGTAGGCAACGTTCTTCGTATGCACTTTGATGATCTTTCCGCTGACGTGCCCGGCCTCCGAGTTCCAGGTCACGTGATCGCCGACTTTGAATTTCTGCGTCATGCTGGCTCGCCTCCGGTTACGGCTCAGCATACTCGCGATCAACAAGAAGCATCGCAGGCTTCATTTGAATCCTTCTCCCCCGTTCACGAGCGCTGTCTGACGCGGCAGGTCGGCGGCCGGCGGATAGGTGATCTGCATCCCTTGAACGCAGGCGAACGCGGTAAGAACGTGCGGTCGGCGGCCCTTCGGTCCAATAATGTCCTCGACGCGAACGCCACGGACAAGAAGTGCGTCGCCGATCATCGACCGATGGCAGCGCCAGGGAACGGCTTCGGCGCACATCAGGACGCAACGCTCGGTGCTCGCCAGTTCTGCGACTCGTTGAATGTTCTCGGCGAACTCCGGGGACTGCATGTAATCTGCGTAGCCCCGAAACGAGGCATTGTGCCAGCCGGAATTGGGGGAATCGCGACGCGCGTGGCGCAGGCCCCCGAGACCCGGGAGATGGCTGTAAGCAATCTGCACCGCCTCCAAGGACTCAGCGAGCGTTTCTTGATTGAACTGTGGATTGTGACGCGACCGTGGCACGGTTCTCACGTCAAGTACCCGTGCAACTCCATTGCTTCGAAGCAAATCGATGAACGTGTCAATCGGCCGGTTTGAATGGCCAATCGTGCAGACAAGGGGCGTGTCCAATGCGATGTCGATTCTCGTCCGGTCCGAACGCAAATGTCTCCCCTCCCACCACGCATATCAACTCGCCTGCCCGGTCAGCCGATGAGAATTGCCGGCGGGTCGCTCGCCGGAAATGATTCATCAAGCGCCTCATCTAGCGCGGACTCGATGTCCTTCGGCTCGCGGGCTGGCACGGGTCTTACACCCACCTCCGGCGCATGCGATTGCGTCTGGGGAAGACTCTCCACAATGGTTCTTAGGCCGCGCGCGGGACCGCCGCCTGCGACAGCGTTCAGGCCGGCGTGACGCGACCCGTCGCGAGATCGTAGACCGCGCCGACCACGTCGATCTTTTTGCCGGCGTAGGCTCGCGCGATGATCGGATTCGCGCGCTTGAGCGCAGCGACGTTGCGGCGCACGTTCTCGGCGATCGCGTTGTCGAGCAGCGTGCCCGTCTTCATCTTTTCGGCGCTCAGCACCGCCGGCTTGATCGCGCGAATGAGCTCGGGCAGGTGCCCCGGCAGCTTCGCGTCCTTCTTCAGCACCTTGATCGCGGCATCGACGGCGCCGCACCCGGAATGACCGAGCACGACGATGAGCGGAATGCCGAGGATCTCCACACCGTACTCGAGGCTCGCGAGCAGATCGTTGTTGAGGGCGTTTCCTGCGACGCGCACGACGAACAACTCGCCCGGCCCCTGGTCGAAGACCAGCTCCGGCGCGACGCGCGAATCGGCGCAACTGAGTATCGCGGCGATCGGGTACTGCGCGCTCGCCCGCGCCGCACGGCCCGACGAAAAGTCCTTCTCGTTGGGCTGGTTCGCGGCATAACGCTCGTTGCCTTCCTGCAGCCGCTTGCGGGCCGCTTCCGGCGAGATCGCGTCGGGTCGGGCGCCGCCCTCGGGCGCAGCCGCGGCAGCGGCCAGCCCCGCAGGCAACCACCCGGCGAGCGCAAGACCGGCGCCGGCGCCGATCAGCTTGCGCCGCGTCGGCCCCGCGCTCGCGGTGTCCGCCACGCTCGATGCTTCGCCATCATTGTCCTTCCGCCCAGCCACGTCCGTCTCCCTGTGAGTTAGCTCGCCCGATTCACAACGCCAGCGCGACGCGGGTTCCCTGGTCGATCGCGCGCTTTGCGTCGAGTTCCACCGCAACGTCCGCGCCGCCGATCACCGTCGCGTCAATGCCACGCGCCGCGAGCGCGCCGACCAAGTCGCGGCGCGGCTCCTGCCCGGCGCAGATCACCACCGTATCGACGTCGAGCACCTGCGCCGCGCCGTCGACGGTTATATGGAGGCCCGCGTCGTCGATGCGATCGTAGACCACACCGGGAAGCATTGTCACGCCCCGCTTTTTGAGCAGCGAGCGGCGAATCCAGCCGGTGGTCTTCGCGAGATCCGCGCCGACCTTCGATTCCTTTCGCTGCAGCAGCCACAGACGCCGCGGCGGCACGCCGTCGTGCGGCGCGGCAAGCCCGCCGCGCGCGGCATACGCGGCGTCGATGCCCCATTCCGCGCGAAACGCGGCGATGGCGGGGTCGTCGACGCGTCCGTCGCTCGCGTGACCGTCGGGCGCATCGCCCGACGACAGGAATTCGGCGACGTCGAAGCCGATTCCCCCGGCGCCGACGATCGCCGCCGCCGCACCGACCACGCGCGTGCCGCGCACGACGTCGACGTAACTCGCGACCTTCGGATGCGCAATGCCGTCGATCGGCGGCACGCGCGGGACGATGCCCGTGGCGAGGATCACGCGGTCGAAGCCCGCGAGATCGTCGGCGCCCGCCGTGTGGTTCAGCCGCACGTCGACGCCCAGCGCCGCGAGGCGCGCCCGGAAGTAGCGCAGCGTTTCCGCGAACTCCTCTTTCCCCGGAATCCGTCGCGCGAGGTTGAACTGGCCGCCGATCTCCGCCGCGGCGTCGAACAGCACCACCGCGTGACCGCGCTCGGCGGCCGTCGTCGCGGCAGCAAGTCCCGCGGGCCCCGCGCCGACGACCGCGACCGTGCGCCTCGCCGCCGCGGGCACGAGTGCCAGCTCGGTCTCGCGGCATGCGTAGGGATTGACGAGGCACGTCGCGATCTGGCGCTCGAAGATGTGATCGAGGCACGCCTGGTTGCAGCCGATGCAGGTGTTGATCTCCTCGGCGCGACCCTGCGCGGCCTTTTCGACGAAGCGCGGGTCGGCGAGGAACGGGCGCGCCATCGACACCATGTCGGCATCCCCGCGCGCGATCAGCGCCTCCGCGACGCCCGGATCGTTGATGCGGTTCGTAGTGATCAGCGGGACCTTCACCTCGCCGCGCATCCGGCGGGTGACCCACGCGAACGCCGCGCGGGGGACCATCGTCGCGATCGTCGGGATGCGCGCTTCGTGCCAGCCGATGCCGGTGTTGATGAGCGTCGCGCCGGCAGCCTCGACGGCCTTGGCGAGCGCGACGACCTCGTCCCACGTGCTGCCGCCCTCGACCAGATCGAGCATCGAGAGACGGTAGATGATGATGAAGTCGCGGCCGAGCGCCTCGCGCGTCTGCCGGACAATGTCGACCGCGAAGCGGATGCGGTTGCCGAAGCTGCCGCCCCACGCGTCTTCGCGGTGGTTTGTCTGCGGGGCGATGAACTGGTTGATCAGGTAACCCTCGGAGCCCATGATCTCGACGCCGTCGTAGCCGGCGCGCCGAGCCAGCTCCGCGCAACGCACGTACGCTGCGATCGTGCGCCGCACGCCCCATCCGGTCAGTGCGCGCGCGCGAAACGGCGTGATCGGCGAGCGCGTCGCGGAGGGCGCAACGGACAGCGGGTGATACGCATAGCGACCCGCGTGAAGTATCTGCAGCGCGATGCGACCGCCTGCCGCGTGCACCGCTTCGGTGACGATGCGGTGGCGCGCGACCTGCCAGCCCCACGACAGTTGCGATGCGCGCGGCTCGAGCCGTCCGAAGAGATTGGGCGAGACGCCGCCGGTCACGATCAGCGCGACCCCACCCTTGGCGCGCTCCGCGTAGAACGCCGCCATCCGCCGGAAGCCGTCCGGCGCTTCCTCGAGGCCCGTGTGCATCGAGCCCATCAGGACGCGGTTCGCAAGCGTCGTGAAACCCAGATCGAGGGGCGCGAGCAGATGCGGATACGGCATGCGATCAGGCATGGCGCGTGAGGAAGTCGAGCGTCACGCGATTGAAGGTCTCCGGATCCTCGGAGATCGCCGCGTGCGCGCAGCCGTCGAGCAAGACGAGTTCCGATCCGCGGATGCCCGCCTGCAACGCGCTGGACAGCGCGCCGGCGAGTACGCACCACGATTCGAGCACGTCACGCAGGTAACGGTCCGCGACCGTCCGGCTGCTGTGGATCGCAAGCGTGCGCACCTTCGCCGGATACTTGGCGGCGAGCCACGTCGCCGTCGCCGAGCCGAGCGACATTCCCGCCACGTGCGCGCTCGTGATTCCGGCGCCGTCCATGAACGCCGCGACGTCGTCGGCGAACAGTT
>JBDSLT010000174.1:0-4329 GCA_039916265.1 Casimicrobiaceae bacterium
GCGCACGTGGCTGTCGGCGGCCAGCGACGCGAAGTCGTCCGCGAAAGTCAACGCGCCGGCACGCACGAAAATGAACCGCTCGCAGATTTCACGCAGGATTTCGAGGTGATAGGGCTCGGTGGGGTGAAGGCACAGGAACACCACGCGCCCTTCCGCCCGCAGCCGGCGGAAGAAGTCCAGCATGAAGCCGATGTAGCCGTCCTGCGTATTGAACTGCGGCTCGTCGAACAGGTGCACCAGCGGACGCTCGAGGTCCGCGGGCGCCAGCAGGAACGACGGCAGCGTGCGCCGGATCGCCCGCACCTGGTAGGTCTGGTGATAGTGCACCGCCATCCGTCCGCGCTCGCGATAGCGCACGCGATGGATGTCCTGGCCTGCGATGCGCACGCAGCCTGCGGACGGCGAGTTGCTGCCGGTGATGAGCTCGAACAGCGTCGTCTTGCCGGAGCCATTGGGACCCATCACGCCGATCACCGCGGGATCGTCGACGCGAAACTGCGCGTCGAGCGAGAAAGCGACCTCGCGGGAAAATCGTCCGCGACGGTAGCGCTTCTGCAGCGCCTCGACCGAAAGCAAAGGCGGCGACATCCGGGTCAGGTCCCCAGCAGCCGTTCACGCAAGCGCGCGTCGGCTTTCAGCGCGGCCGCCGTTCCCGCATGCACGATCGTGCCGTTGCGCATCACGTAGACGCGGTCGGCGACGTCGAGCGCCGTCCCGACGTTCTGCTCGACCACCAGCGACGCGACGCCCTCGCGCTTGAGCCGCAGAATCGTCTTCATCACGTCCTGCACGACCTTCGGCGCCAGCCCCTGCGACGGCTCGTCGAACAGCACGAGCCCCGGCGCGCCGACCAGCGCGCGCGAGATCGCGACCATCTGCATCTCGCCGCCGGACAGGTTCTCGCACTCGCGGTGCATCAGGTACTCGAGCGCCGAGAAGACCTCGAAGCACTCGCGTTCGGTCCACGCGCGAAAGCGTGTTTTCTTGCGCGCGATCGCGAGATTGCGCGCAACGGTGAGCGTCGGGAAGATCCGGCGATCGTCGGGAACCCAGGAAATTCCGCGGCGGGCGATCGCGTGCGTCGGCATCCGCGTGACGTCGGCGGCGTCGAAGCGCACGGCACCGCGGCGCGCCGGCGTGAGTCCCAGGATCGAGCGCAGCGTCGTCGTCTTGCCGGCGCCGTTGTGCCCGAGCAGCGCGACGACTTCGCCGGCGCCGATGTCGAGCGACACGCCGAACAGCACCTGCGTCTCGCCGTAGTAGGTGTCGATGCCCTCGACGGCGAGGAGCGGAGGCGGCATTTCCGTGCTCACCGTTCGTGCCGGCGCCTGCGCGGTGGCGGTCATGCCAGCATCCCCAGGTTCGAGCGTCGCACCCACGGATTCTGCGCGAGCTCCGCAGCGCTGCCTTCCGCAATCACCTGCCCCCAATGGATCACCGAGATGCGGTCGGCGAGCGCGAACAGGAAGCGCATGTCGTGTTCGATCACGACGATGGTCACCGAGCGCTTGAGTTCGGCGATCAGCTCCGCGAGCCGTGCCGTGCCGTCGGCGCCGAGCCCGGCGGTCGGCTCGTCGAGGAACAGCAGCCGCGGTTCGGCGGCAAGCGCGACGCCGATTTCGAGCGCGCGCCGCTCGCCGTAGGACAGCCGCCGCGCCGGCACGCTTTCCTTGCCGCGCAGGCCGACGCGCGCGAGCACGTCCGCCGCGCGGTCGGCGAGCGCGCTGTCGGCGCCGAGGTCGTGGATCATGTCGAAGCCGCGCTCGCGCACCTGCGGCAGCGCGACGAGCACGTTGTCGGCGGCCGTGTAGTCGTTGAAGAGGTTCATGAGCTGGAACGAGCGCGACACGCCCTTGCGGGCGATCGCCGCCGGCGAGCGTCCGGTGATGTCTTCGCCGTCGAGTGTCACGTGTCCGCGGTCGGGCGCGTAACGACCGGTCAGGACGTTGAAGCAGGTGGTCTTGCCCGCGCCGTTCGGCCCGATGATCCCGGACAGCCGGCCCGCCTCGAATGCGAGGCTCACGTCCTGCAGCACCACGTGATCGCCGAAGCGCTTCGACAGGCCGCGAGCCTCGAACAGCGCCATCGTCAGCCCGCCTCGCGCGCCGTCATCGCCGGCGCGCTGCGGCGGCGCCGCGCCCGCCAGTCCTGCCACAGGCCCGCCAGACCCTCCGGCTTGAAGAGGACGATCGCCATGAACAGGAGGCCATACCAGAGGAGCCAGGTTTCCGTGTATGCGCCGAGCAGGTCGCGCGCCAGAATGAAGAACAGCGCGCCGATCACCGGCCCCCAGAAGCTCACGAGCCCGCCGCCGACCAGGACCATCATCACGACGAAACCGGACTGATGCAGGCTCATCACGTTGGGATACGCCGACTGCTGCGCCATCGCGAACAGCGCGCCCGCGAGGCCCGCGACCGCCGCCGATATGACGAACGCGAGCCACTTGAACAGCCAGACGTTGTAGCCCGCGAACGCGGCGCGCGTCTCGTTCTGCCTGATCGCCTGTAGCACGCGGCCGAACGGCGAATGGACAAGGCGCCACAACGCAATCACCGTCAGCGCGAAGACGACCAGCGCGAACCCGAAGAGCGCGTCGTTGGACGCGAGGTCCACCCGCGCGAAGCCGAAGTCCGCCGGCGGGCGCACCAGGTTGAGGAGCCCATCCTCGCCGCCGGTCACGCCGTGCCACTTGATCGCGACGAACCACACTATCTGGCCGAAGGCGATCGTGAGCAGCGCGTAGTAGATGCCGCGGCGGTGCGAAATGAACGCGGCAATCAGCGCCGCCAGCAGCGCCGTCACCAGCACGGCGCCGCAAAGGTCGAGCCAGAGGTTCACCACGAGATTCTTCTGCACCAGCCCGAACGCGTACGCGCCCACGCCGAAAAAGGCGCCATGGCCGAACGAAGGCAGCCCGGCGTAGCCCAGCAGCACGTTGTAGCCCAGCGCATAGAGCATCCAGATGACGATCTCGAGCGCGAGGTACTGGTATAGCCCCACCTGGGCGAGCCAGAGCGGCGTGCTCGCGAGCAGCGCAAAGAGCACGAGCATCGGTCGCGTGACGAGGCCGGCGGCGGCACTGCGGTCCGGCACATTCCTCCTTCAGCGCCGCTGGGGTGCTGCCGCAGCGCTTTACAAAACGGAATATAAGTTCTACGCTTTCACCGCGCAAGAACATTTATTCCATCCGCTTGCCGGCTACCGCGGCCAGGGGCCTTCGATGGGCGCAGCGCGCACAATGACCTACGACGAACTTCGGACGGCGATCACCGATCGCTACGGCGCGTTGCCGCGCCAGCTGCAGCGCGTCGCCGAGATTGCGCTCGAGCGGCCGAGCGACTTCGCGCTGAACACGGTGGCGGTGCTAGCCGAAGAGGGTGGCGTCCAGCCTTCCACGCTGGTGCGGTTCGCGAACACCATGGGGTTCCGGGGCTTTTCCGCGATGCAGCAGCTGTTTCGAACGCACCTCGTCGAACGTTCGCTGCCTTACAGGGAGCGGCTCGCGCGCATGCGGGCAGAGCGCGCCGACGGCGGCATGCGGCCCGAGGACATCCTGCGCCGCTTCGCCACCGAATCGGTGCAAAGCCTCGAGCACCTCCCCGACGCGGTGCCGCGCGATGCGCTCAACGACGCCGTGCGCCTGCTCGGCGCCGCGCAGCGCATCGACGTGCTGGCCTACCGGCGCTCGTTCCCGGTCGCGTGCTACATCGCCTACGCACTCAACCAGTTCGAGCTCGCCGCGCAGCTGCTCAACGGCGTGGGCGGGATGAACCGCGAGTACGCGCAGCGCCTGACCCGCAGGGACGCGCTGGTCGTCATCAGTTTCCGCAACTACGCGCCCGAATCGGTCGAGATCGCCGCAGCGTCCCACGCGCGCGGCGTTCCGGTAATCGCCATCACCGACGGCCCGCTGTCGCCGCTGAGGCCGCATTCCCGCGTCTGTCTAGAAATCGGCGACGACGGCCGGCGGCCATTCCGCTCGCTCGTCGAGCCGCTGTGCCTGGCGCAGGCGCTCGTGGTGAGCGTCGGACACCGCATGGCCGAGCGCGCCAACGGCGCCCGGAAAGCGCACTAGCGGAAAACACAGCCCACGACCACACCCGACAGCGGCGCGCGCTCCGGCGTGAAGCGCGCAAGACCGCCACAAACGACTCACGTCACTCCAGGAGGAGCCATGGACGAAAAGAAGGACTTTCCGCCGCTGCCACCCGTCGGCGCATCGCGCCGGCGCGTGCTCAAGGCGTCCGCACTTACGCTGGCCACCGCCGGCACCTACGGCGCCGCCCCGTTCTTCGGGCCGTGGAAGCACAACCACGTCTGGTCGCA
>JBDSLT010000175.1:0-3143 GCA_039916265.1 Casimicrobiaceae bacterium
AAGGCGCTGCAGGAGCGCGACGCGCTGAGTGCGCTCGCGCTGTCACGCGGCGAGAAGCTCGAGATCGAACCGTGGGACTGGCGCTACTACGCCGAGAAGGTGCGCAAGGCGCGTTACGATTTCGACGAGGCGGCGCTCAAGCCCTACTTCGAACTCGGGCGCATGCTGGACGCGGCCTTCGATTGCGCGCAGCGCCTGTTCGGCATCCGCTTTGTCGCGCGTCCCGACCTGAAGGCCTACCACCCCGACGTGCGAAGCTTCGAGGTGCGCGATCGCAACGACGCGCTCGTCGGCTTGTTCCTTTCCGACAACTTCGCGCGCCCGACCAAGCGCGGCGGCGCGTGGATGAGCATCTATCGCAGCCAGTCGCGCGCGAACGCTACGCTGCCGATCGTCGTCAACAACAACAACTTCGCCAAGGCGCCGGCAGGCGGGCACACGCTGCTGTCCGCCGACGACGTGCGCACGCTGTTCCACGAGTTCGGCCACGGCCTGCACGGAATGCTGTCGCAGGTGACCTACGAGCGTCTCGCGGGCACGAGCGTGCTGCAGGATTTCGTCGAGTTGCCGTCACAGATCTTCGAGCACTGGGCGTTCGAGCCCGAGGTCCTGAAACGCCACGCCCTGCATCACGATACCGGCGCCGCGCTGCCTGCCGACCTTCTCGAGCGCCTCACCGCGGCGCGCAAGTTCAACCAGGGCTTCGAGACGGTCGAGTACGTTGCCTGCACCCTCGTCGACATGGCGCTCCACGCGCAGACCGACCCCGCCGGCACGGACATCACGGCATTCGAGAAGCGCGAGCTCGCGCGCATCGGCATGCCGCGCGAGGTGGCGATGCGCCACCGCCTGCCGCACTTCGGCCACCTGTTTTCCGGCGCCGCCTACGCGGCGGGCTACTACGTCTACATGTGGGCGCAGGTGCTCGACTGCGACGCGTTCGACGCCTTCGTCGAGAGCGGCGACATCTTCGATGCCGCGACCGCGGAGCGACTGCATCGCTTCGTCTACTCGGCCGGCGGCACGCTCGATCCCGGCTACGCCTTCCGCGCGTTTCGCGGCCGCGATCCTTCGGTTGCGCCGATGCTCGCGGAGCGGGGTCTCGCCGAGGCGCGGGAGGCGAGCCGAGCCGAGGCCTGAGCGTCGTTTGCAGCGATTGAACCCCAGACGCCGCGCGCGCCCTCCGCGCAGCGGATCCAGACAGTCGACGTGCAGGTTGTTCGTAGCCCCAAAGGAAGCCGGTGGATTTCGAGCTTACGGCCGAGCAGATCGAGCTGCGCGATCACGTGGCGGCATTCGCGCGCGAGGAGGTCGCGCCGGTGGCCGAGCAGCTCGACCGCGATTGCCGCTTTCCGACCGACCTCTACCGCAAGGCCGGCGCACTCGGCATCACGGCGATTCCCTTCGACGCCGAGTTCGGCGGCATGGGACTCGGCACCTTCGAGATGACGCTGGCGGTCGAGCAGCTTGCGCGCGCCGACCAGTCGCTCGCGGTAACCGCCATGGTCAGCGTGGCGGCAGGACTCATCGTCCAGCGCTTCGGTACGGCGGCGCAGAAGGCACGCTTCCTGCCGGCGATCGTGCGCGGCGAGGCGATCGGGGCGCTTGCCGGCACCGAGCCGGACGCCGGCTCCGACACCGCCGGCTTCAAGACGCGCGCCACGCGCAAGGGCCAAGCTTGGGTGCTCAACGGCCAGAAGGCGTTCATCACCAACGCCGGCACCGACATCTCGACGTTCGCGCTGACGCTCGCGCTCACCAGCACAGCCGAAGGATCGCGCAACGAATTCACGCTCTTCCTCGTGCCGCGTGAAGCTGCGGGCTACACCCAGGGCGAGCCCTACCGCAAGATGGGATGGCACTCGAGCGATACGCGGCCGCTGTACTTCGACGACTGCGCGCTCGACGACGACAGCGTCGTGGGCTCGGTGGGCGCCGGACGGCACCTGCTGCACAAGGGCTATCACCAGGCGCGCGTGTTCCTCGCGGCGTGCTCGCTCGGGCTTGCCGACGCTTCGCTCGCGCATTCCGTCGCCTACGCGCAGGAACGCCAGGCTTTTGGCGCGAGCATCGGACGCCTGCAGCTCATCCAGGAGATGATCGCGCAGATGGCGGTGAAGGTCGACGCCGCCCGCCTGCTCACTTACCGCGCCGCGTGGATGGGCGATCGCGGCACGGTCTCGCTGCGCGAGCTCGCGATGGCGAAGTACTACGCGACCGAGATCGGCACGGAGGTCGCGAACCTCGCCGTACAGGTGCATGGCGGCTGGGGCTTCATGGACGACTGCGCGGTATCGCGCTACTACCGCGACAATCGCATCTGCACGATCGGCGACGGCAGCAGCCAGATCCAGCTCCTGCTGATCGCGCGCTCGCTCGGCCTCGACGTGCATTTCGGCGACTGACGACTGCGCGGGTTCGCAATGTCGCGGCTGAACCAATTCCTCGACGGCGTGCGCGTCGTCGACCTGACGAGCTACCTGCCCGGCCCGCTCGCCACGCTCCTCCTTGCGGATCTCGGCGCAACGGTGATCAAGGTCGAGCCGCCGCAGGGCGACCCTGTGCGCACGCTGGGCCCGCGCGACCGCGACGGGCGTCCGGCCTACTACGAAGCGATTTGCGCGGGCAAGGAGTCGATCACGCTCGACCTCAAGAGCGTCGAGGGTCGCGCACAGTTCCTGCGCCTCGCCGACGCGGCCGACGTGGTAATCGAATCGTTTCGTCCGGACGTGATGCCCCGCCTGGGCCTGGCGCCTGCGCTGCTGCGCGAACGCAATCCCCGCCTCGTCTACGTGTCGCTCTCGGGATACGGGCGCGCGGGGCGGCAGGCGCGCGACGCCGGCCACGACGTGAACTATCTGGCAGGCGCCGGTGCGCTGGCGGGCAACGGCGCGGTCGGCCACGCGTCGATCTTCGCGCCGCCGGTCGCCGACTGCCTCGGCTCGATGTTCGGGCTCGCCACGCTGCTCGCCGCGCTCTACGCGCGCGAGCGCGACGGGCGCGGCGCCGACATCGACATCGCGCTGGCCGACGTCGTCATGCCGCTGCAGACCTTCGCGCTGGCGGAGCTTTCGGCCACCGGGCGCGCGCCCGCGCGAGAGCGTGATCTGCTGAACGGCGGGGCGGCGTTCTACCGGATCTAC
>JBDSLT010000176.1:0-3575 GCA_039916265.1 Casimicrobiaceae bacterium
CAGATCGCGTCCGGACGAAGCGCGACCAGCGCGTGCAACTCGCTCTCGCGCTCCTCGTGCCAGAGCGTGATGGCAAGATGCGCGCGGCGGATCAGCAACACGCCGGCCGCGTCGAGCAGCCGATGCGGCTGCGGCGCGCGCGATTCCCAGCAAGGATGCACACCGTCGGCACGGTAGGCGATGGCCAGGCGCACCAGGTCCTCCGGCGCGATCACGCTGCCCATCATCAACGATGTCCTGAGCGCCGGGATGCGAACTTTCGCCGCGGCCAGCGCCGGGCCATGGAAGCTGCCCATGACCGCGCTCGCGCGGCTCGGGCTGGCGGCGATCATCGCGCCGACGGCAACCGCAATGTCGGGGTCCTTCACCTCGACCAACAGATCGACGTTCGCTCGAGGCGCCCATTCGAGCAGATCCGCGAGCCTGGGCAGGTCGGGCTCGACCGCCGCGATCTGCGCAGCGGAGCAGTCGGCCACCCGCCTGCCTCCCATGGCGAGGTCGTGACGAATCACGAGCGTGCCGTCGCGCGTCCCCTGGACGTCGCATTCGATCGCATCGGCGCCGTCGACGACGGCCGCCTCGAAGGCGGCCCAGGTGTTCTCCGGGTGCATTGCGCTGCTGCCGCGATGCGCGACGACCTTTGGTCGGTTCATCGGGCTGCGCCGCGCACGGTCGTGCGGATCACCGGAGTCGCGGACAAGGTCACGACGCCGCGAGGCGATTGCGGATTCTCGGCGCGTTGGCGAATCACCTTCATCACCGCGCTGATCAGCTGCGCAACGGGTTGCCGGAACGTCGTGAGGCGGTATGCGCCCCACGCGGCCTGCGGGATGTCGTCGAAACCGATGATACTCAAGTCCTCCGGAACACGCCGGTCCCGCTCGATACGGGCTCCGTCCAGAAAGCCCAGCGCGAGGAGATCGGTCACGCAGAACGCGCCGTCGACCGTGCCTTCAGCGAGCATCCTGACAGCGGCCGTGTACCCGGTCGCGTAGTCGGTGGGACCCTGCTGCCAGACGCGGACGCTGACGCCCGCGGCGGCGGCAGTGGCCCGAAACGCGTCGAGCCGTCCCAGGACGCTCGCGGTTTGCGCGCCGCTCGCCACTAGCGCCAGTTGCCGGCAACCGGCCGCCAGCAACAGCTCGGCGGCGGCACGCCCGCCGCTCGCATGATCGGTGACTACCGTGTCGACGGCGAAGCCCGGCATCGGCTTGTTGATGGAGACCACCGGAACGCCGCTCTCCAGGCACTCCTCGATGATGTGGGAGGGCGGCGTACCGTTCATCACGACGATCGCGCAGACGCGGTACTCGAGCACGCGCTCGATGAGGGCGCCCATATCGCGTGTGGCGTTCGCGGCGTTGAGCAGCATGCACTGGAAGCCATCCGCCAGCAGCGCCGCCGACAGCGTGGCGAGGCACTCCGCGTGAAAGGGCTGTTGCAGATCGGCCGCGACCAGGCCGACGATGTTGGACCTTGAATTGGTCAGGCTCTGCGCGAGCCGATTGACGCGATAGCCGAGGACTTCAGCGGCGTCGAGAACGCGCGCACGCGCCTCTTGCGACACGCTGGCACCGGGCGTGAACGTGCGCGAAACCGCCGAGCGCGACACGCCGGCGCGCTCGGCAACGTCGGCCGCGGTGATGAACGAACCACGAGCGCGCTCCTGCGTCATTGCTTGCTTTGCTTGCCCTCGTCGTCTTGCACGCGTGTGCAAAGCACTTTACTCGCGTTCTGCACGCGTGTGCAAGCTGCATCGCAACACCGCGCGAATTACGAAGCGGTCGAAATAAGCGTCACGCGCCTTTCTTGCGCGCCACGTAGTCGTCGATGACGCGCTCCAGCACGGCGAGCGGCATCGCGCCGTTGCCGAGCACCGCGTCGTGAAAATCGCGCAGGTCGAACCTGTCGCCGAGCGCGGCCCTGGCGCGCTCGCGCAACTCGAGGATCTTCAGCATGCCGACCTTGTACGCCAGCGCCTGGGCGGGATTCACGAGATAGCGCTCCACTTCGACGACGGCGTCGGCTTCGGGCATGCCGGTATTCGCGATCATGTAATCGATGGCCGCCTCGCGGGTCCAGCGTTGGGCATGGAGTCCGGTATCGACCACCAGCCGAACCGAGCGGAACATCTCCGCCTGCAGGCGGCCGAGATTGTCGAGCGGGTCCTTCTCGAAGCCGGCCTCCCACGCGAGCTGTTCCGCATACAGCGCCCAGCCTTCGCCGTACGCGGTGAAGGGAATGACGTTGCGAAACATCGGCAGTCCCGGAATTTCCTGCGCGATCGATATCTGCAGGTGGTGACCGGGCACGGCTTCGTGATAGGCGAGCGTGCGCATGCCGAACCGTGCGGTCGCGCCGACGTCGCCGAGGTTGGTGAAGAACGTACCCGGTCGCGACTGGTCGAGCGGCGGCGGCGTGTAGTAAGCCAGCGGCGCAGTGCTCTCGGTGAAGGGCGGAACGCGCTTCACCACGACGCTGGCCCTGGGCTTGAGTCCGAACAGGGGCCCGAGTCCGCCGGTCATCTCCCGGATGATTGCGTCGTAGTCGGCGAGGATCTGCGCGCGCCCCGCGTCGGAATCCGGATAGCGCTGCGCGGGAGAGGCGGCCAGCGCCAGCATCCGCTCGCCGACCGTGCCGCTCGAAAGGCCAGCGGCGGTGAGGATGCGGTCCATCTCGGCACCCACGCGCGCGACCTCCGAGAGGCCGAGTGCGTGAATCTGCTCCGCCGTCAGGGTCGTCGTCGTGCTCGCCTCGATCGCGAACTGGTAAAAGGCGGCGCCGTCGGGCAGCGCCCATGCGCCGTCGTTGCGCGTGGCCCTGGGCCGCAGCGATTCAAGGTAGTCCGCCAGCGCGTGGTACGCCGGGAACACGTCGGCCCTCACGGCCTGCTCGACCCTGCGGGCGAGGTCGGCGCGCGTGGCCGCGTCCATGCGCTCCGCCGGGATGCGGTCGAGCTTCTCCGTGAAGCCGGCGGTCAGTGCATTCCCGGTTGGCCCGGGCGCGAGAAAGCGCCCGATCTGGAGCAGCACCTTCTCCACCGCGAATCGCGGCGGCACCACGCCCTTGCGCTCGCGCAGCCGCACACTCTCGATCACTTGCTCCATCTTGCGCGGATAGCCTTCGAGTCGCGCGATGTAGTGCTCCGCGTCGGTCGCGTCGTTGACCTGCTGGTCCTGCGTCATGAGGTTCGGCAGGTTGCTCTGCACGCCGAACAGCTGATTGACCGGATAGTTGTGGTAGCGCCAGCGCGCGCCGCGCACCTGCGTCGCGACGTAGTAGTCGAAGATCTCGTACGACAGGCGATCCTGCCCGGCGTAGCCGCTCGCGTCGTACCTGTGAAGCGTCGCGTAGTCGTCGGCCAGGCGCGCCAGCAGGACGTCCTGATGCGCGGCCGACGCGTCGGTCAGCCGGCCGTTGTGTGCGCGAATCCCGAGCGGCTCCAGGAAGCGCAGCTGCGTCAGCAGTTCCGGGTCGTCCAGCACGAAGCGCAGGAAGACGCGCGTGTAGAACCAGTCGATCGACAGCGGCTTGAAGTACCACGTCTGCACCAGCAGCCCGATGCACACGAGCAG
>JBDSLT010000177.1:0-8080 GCA_039916265.1 Casimicrobiaceae bacterium
CTTGGCGAGGAGATACGTTGTTCTTTCGGATGCGCGCGCTCGGACAAACTGCGGCGGTGAGCATCGAAGTACTGGAGGACGCGCTACGCATCGAAGTGTCCTTGCCTTGGCTCCTGGCGAAAGCAGCAAAGGGACTTCTTCCGTTATTGCGGAAGGAAACGGCGAAGCTTCTGGAGAAGCAGTAGGGTCCGCACGGGACGGCCAGTTGCGGCGCGTGTTCTCCGCTTGGTCCGCTCCTGGCTAACCCGGAAGTTCCCGGGTCCCGATAGCGGTCGTTGCCCTCGATCCCTTGACGGCGGGAAGCGGTCAGTCGCTAGTTGACGCGGCTTGCACGCAGCGCCAGGTCGCGCCCGAGGTGGTAGACGCTACGAACGCACTACTCACTCTCAGCACTCGCATGACGTAGGCCGAACGATGAACGCGCAGACTCCCTGTAAGGCGCGGACGAGGGATTCGTCATGGATACTTCGAGCTGAGGACGAGGTACCCTACATAGGGCGACGATCGCGCTATAATTCCGGGCTTCGGAGAGATGGCAGAGTGGTCGAATGCGCCTGACTCGAAATCAGGTTTAGGGCAACCTAACGGGGGTTCGAATCCCTCTCTCTCCGCCAGATCAGCTCAGGCAACGCACGCGCGGTTGCAGCGCTCAGTAAGACCCGGCCGCACGCACCGCGGCATTCCCATTCCAGTAAACAGGCAACGCGCAGGATGGTGCGTCGTACGCTCGCCCTTGCGCATTGACGCGCTGAAGCAACGCCATCACCGGAGCGCGCAAGCGTTCGCCGTAGTTCGCGTAGGCGCGAAGTGCGGCGTGGCAACTGCGCTCCACGTTGTCGCTAAGCGCCGCCTCGGTGAGGAAGGCGCGCACGGCGTCGGACTCGCGGCCCGTCAGCGCGCTCGCGACTGCAAAGGTGTTCCATTCGGCATGGCGCGTGGATCGCCGCGACCCGCTGAGCACGATCGAGTGCAACGCGAGCTGGCGCGCCGTCTCGGGTCGCGCCGGATTCGCACGAAGCTGAAGCTGCGCGAGGTAGCCCGCGATATCCGGGTCCCGCGGATTGGCGCCGAACGCCCGCAGCTCGATGTCGACGGCATCGGCGAGATCGCCGCCGCCGGCCACCACGCGGCGCGCTTCGTTGTGGAGTCGTCGCGCGTACGCGGGCGCCGTCTCGACGACGGGTATCCACGCGCTTTCGCTGGGCCACGGTCCGTCCGCCGCTTCGGCGACGCGCCGCGCCTGCGCCGGGTGATAGGCGAGCGCAGCGGTCGACAGCACTCGTCCAAGTTCAGGCTCGGCTTGCGCGGCGACGCGCGGGACGGTGTCGGATAGGAGTCGGCGCGCTCGGACGACGAGGTCCTGCGAATCGTCGCGCGGATAGCCGGACGGCATCGCCGCTGGACGCAGCGGCGAGTCGGCCATCGGCGCCGGAATATGGCGCATCGATCGCGGCGGCGATGACGGCGACACCGGGGGCGGGGACACCGATGAGACTTCTGTCGGCGAGGCGGCCACCGATGCCGGTGACACAACCGTCGGCGATGCGACCCCCGGCGGTGACAAGACCACCGGAGGCGGCGGCGCCGCGGCGATCTGCCGCGTCGCTGCAGATCGCGGGTTGCGTTCGTCGACCGGCGCCGGCGGACCTTCGCGCCGGCGGAACAAGCCGAACACGCCGGCGAGCTGCGTGCGCCAATTGTCGCGGGGTTTCACGCGGGACGCGCCTGGCGACGCCGCTCGCGCAGCCGGCGCCTCCTGCGTCATGGCTTCGGTCGCGATCGTCGCAACCGGAGCGGCGGGTGCGACCTCGCCGCGGGTTTCGGCTTCCCGCGACGCGCTCGGCGGATTCGGCGCCGATACGCTGTTGCGCTCGACTTTGGCGATCATGGACTCGGTCGGCCCGGCCGGCGTCGCAAGGCCCGCAGCGGCAACCTTGGGCGTGGCGTTGGCATCAACTGCGATGCGCATAGGGCTGGGCGTGGCAATCGGCGACGGGACGGGCGTGGGAATCGCGCGCGCGCGCTCCGTCGCGGCGGACGCCAGGACCGGACGGCGTTTGGCTTCGGCGTAAGTCTTCGCGGGAGCGCTCGGCGGCTTGACAACGGTCTGCGGCGAGCGCTTCGAGGTCGATGTTTTCGAATGCGCGGCGACGGGCTGCTCGGCGACGGGCTGCGCGGTTGCGTTCGTCGGCACAGCCGCCGCGGATGCGGCGCGTGGAATCGGCGACGGCGCTGCCGGCACCTCGTTAACGGATGTCGAATTGCGAGCGGCATCGTTTCGTCGCGCGGGCGCGACGGCATCTTCCTGCGGCGTGTTCAGCGCCGCGAGTCTGGCAACCGTTTCCGGTTCGGTGCCTGCCTCTTGCGCCACCATCGCGCGCGAGTCGGCTCCCTGCGACGCCGACGCCGGCGGCGGCTCTACCGCTTCTCGTGCCGAGTCGGGCAGCGGCGCGCGTAGCGGCCACCGCAGCCCGGCCAGCAGCTCGCGCGCATGACTGGCAAGCGAATGTTGCGGGTCGCCGATGAACGACGGCGCGGCGAATGCCGTCACTGCCGCCACCGCAACCGCCGCGGGAAGCACTCGGCGCGACGCGCGTCGCGGCGCGCGCTGCGGCGCCGCGAACGCAACCTCCCGGGATTCGCGCGACGGCGCGCCCGCTCGACCACTGCGGATCACCGTGACGACCGTCGGGGCGGCGCTCGGCGACGCGGTTCGCGTGACACGTTCGGCGGCGAACGGCGCCGTGCGCTGCGCGCGTTGACGTGCCACGCGCGGCGGCGGAGCCATCGTTCGCGTGTGAACGATGGTGCGGATCGTCGCCGCGGCCATCCGGGTCATCGGCGTGATCGGCGTCATCGGCGTTGCGACGCACGCGGTCGTGGTGTCGCGCGCCAGCATCCATCCGTCGCCCAGCGATACGGCGAGCTCGCGCGACTCCAGCCGCGCGGCCGTGAAATCCATGAACTGCGGATGAGGCCGCCAGTGCGCCAGATCGCGGTCGTGGCAGTCGCGCAAGCGGAAGATCAGCGTCCGCGCGTCGTCGTAGTGCCGGGGCGTCCAGCCCGATGCGCCGGCCTGATCGGCGCTCCGGTCCTCCGGCAGGTAGCGCTTCAGCATCGCCGCCAGGCTGTACATGTCGCAGCGCCAGTCGAGCTCCTGCGTGGGCTCGAGGTCGCCGCCGCGTCCCGCGTCGAGCGCGCGCAACAGTCGCGGCGACTGGTAGTCGTAGTCCTTCTGCCAGCCGATGGGCAACGGCATGGCGAGCGATTCGCGCGACACGAGCGAGAACGCGAAGTCGATCAGCGCCAGATGCGCGAACTGCGGATGCAGCCGATGCGCCGGCGCGGCGGGATCGAAGTCCGCCGGTGTGCAGGGAATGCAGATGTTGTCGCCCTTGACATCGAGGTGAACGAGTCCGATCGCATGGATCGCGTCGAGCGCGGCCAGGCAATGGTGCGCAAGCGCCCACCAGTGTGCGCAGTCCTCGAAGACGTGCCGGTGCACCTGCTCCTTGCGCGCGACGGGCAGCAACGTTCCCCATTGATCGACGGTGATTCCGGCGTCGTAGGTCTGCACGAGGCGCGCGCCGCCCATTGCGCCACCGTCGAACTGCACGACGTCGGGCACGCACCGGACGCCATGGCCGATCAGCCGTGCGAGGATGCGCCATTCGCGCTCGGTCCACGGACCGAAGTCCCCGTCGTTCGTCGCGAGAAAGCGCTTGGTGTAGCGGCGCCGTTCGCCGGGCGCCATCGCCTCGCGAAACACTTCGACGTGGTCGCCGGTGGCCATCTTCAGTCGGCCGCGGCCGAACACCTGCTCGATCTGGTCGCGCGTCATCGCTTTGCCTGCGTTCGGTTGAACTCGTCGCGACGAAGATCGCGCGCTATCGCGACGCGCTGCCGCGCCGCCAGATGGACCGCCAGTACCGTCGCGTCGTCGTGGCTGCCGCGCGCGCGAACGAACTCGATGAGCTTGACGCAGCGGCGCGCGAGCGGCGTCACTCCGCCAAGCAGGCGGGCGATGTCACCGGGGTCCGCGTGCCGGTGGACGCCGTCGCTGCACAGCACCAGCATTTCGCCGCCCGCGAGCCCGACGAGTCGAATGTTGGGCGCATCGACGGCGCCGTTGCCGATCATCCTCGCCGGATCGTCGGGCGATCCGCCGGGCGGCGACGCCTCGTCGAGATGCCGATACGTGTCGTCGCGGGTCAGCAGCTCCGCGACCGCGCGTCCGGCTGCGGCCACGCGATAGACGCGGCAGTCGCCCACCCACGCGACGAGCCAGCGCGACAGCGCCGCGTCGGTGGCGGCGCATAGCGCAAGGGTTGCCGCGCCGGGGGAGTCGGTGCGGCGTGCGATGCTGCGGGCGATCTCGCGATCGGCGTCGAGGACGGCACGCGTCACCGAAGCGGAATCGACGCGGCCCGGCACGAGCACGGCATGGAGGTGCGCGACGAGATCTCCGCTGGCGCGCGAGGCCATCGCCCCCGAGCTGACGCCGTCCGCAACGACGAACAGGGGCGTGGTGCCGTCGAGCGTGCTGTGACCATCCTCGTTGACCGCGTGGCGCCGGCCGCGCGACGAGACGACCGCGGCGTAAAGGCGCGTGGCGCGCGTCGCGAACACGGCTTCGCGCACGAACGCCGCGTCCGATGCGCAATACCCTCGGGGCGAGCGCGCGATGCGCACGCCGTCGTCGCTCACCGGTTGCGAGGTCATCGGCATGTCACTCGCTGCGCCCGAGCGTCAATTCGCACATCGAAGACTCCCCACCGGCGCCAAGCATAAGCGTCTCGCCGTTCTTCCACACGAACTCGGCGCCGGGCCCGTACGACGTGCCGTTGACGGCGACGCCATTGTCGCCGCGCACGACCACCTTTGCGCCTTCCACGTCGAGGGCGACGATCTCGAAATGCCGGCCGGACACGTCGGCGTGCTCCCAATCGATGGGCAGCGCCTGCGTGCGCGAGCGACCGACGCGAAACGGCAGCGCGTCCGCGCCGAGTTCGACCGATCGCGTGCCCGACGCCATGCGCGCGTCGATCCTCCATGTGCCGGCACGCTTGCGCGGCGGCGCGATCGGCGTCACCGGTGTCGCCAGCGCCGCTTTCCGCGCAACCGCCGGCTTCGCATCGGCGACCGGAGCGGGCGCGCGCAGCGCGACGCGCGGGTAGTGCTTCGGCTCGCCGCGCATGTGGGCCGCCAGCACGAGCCACAGTCCCGGCGCCAGCTCCCGCGGGGGCTGCCGCGCCGCCGCGGACCCGCCGGACGTATCGGGCGCGCTCGAGCCCTCCGCCGTTTCGATACGGATGCCGTTCGTCGATCCCGCGTCGGCGACCCACCACCTGCCCTGGTCGAGCCAGATCTCGCAGTGCCGGCGGCTCGCATAAAGGCCGTCGACAACGATGTCGCAGTCCTCGCCCGAACCCACCGCATAGCGATGGCCTGCGACCACCGAAAGCTCGACGCTGCGCGAGCCGCCGGCATCCTGGATGTCGACGCCGATCGGGCGCGCGGCGAGCGGAGTCCGCGGCGCGTTGCGCGCGGCCGATTTCTCGTCCGCAGCCGGCGCGCCGAGCTCCGACCACCGGCCGACCAGCGTCACGCGAAACGCGCGCGCGGCGCTGCGCGGCGCACCGCTCGCGAGCTCGGCAATGAGATCGCCGTAGCGCTCCTCGTCGCCGCGGGCGCCGCTGTCGTCGGATTCCGCGTTCAGCCCCGCGAACTGCGAAAGATCGATCGCGCTCGCATTGCGCAACCCGGCGATGATCTCTTTCGCTAGGTAATGCTTGATCTGCTCGGGACGGAATTCCTGGACAAAGCGCCGCAGCAGATCGCGCTCGCCGTCGCCGCCTTCGCACTCGACCTCGATTGACGCCAGCACGTAGCGATCGCGTTCGGCGATCGCGAGATGAAGCCGCAGCTGATGCGTCACGAATTGTTCGAGCTCTTCGCGAATCGCGCCGATCAGCGGTGCATACGGTCCGAGATGCACCGGCGCATCGGCAGACACCCCGCGGCGGCCGAACACGCTGAAGTTCGGATCGTGCGGCTCTGCTCCCGCTGCGCCGCCCGCGGCCGTCGGCGTGCGCAGCCGCGCGTTGCGCGTTTCGGCGTCGTTCGTCTTTCCCAGCATCCAACCCTTAAGCGGCATGATCAGCTCCGATAGGCAACGACGAGAGTGGCGAGCGGCCCCGCCCCTTTGTGCGGTCGAATTCGCGGCGGCGCCGGCAAGCCGTAGCGCCCCGCCATCCGCTCGACAAAACGTGACCACGCCGGCTGGATCGTTTCGCCGGCGTCGACGCGCCGGCGCAGCGCCGGCAACGAAACTTCGATCAGCACAACGATGGACGCGACGTCGCCAAGCTGCACGATCGCGCGGCGCAGCGTGTCCTCGATGTCCCCCAGCGTGTTGGCGAGCGTATCGTCGAACGTCCAGACGAAGGGACCGACGACGCGTTCCGCCGCGCTCGACGTTGCGGATCTGCGCGCACGGCCGGGCGCGGGCTTCACCGGGCGCTCCACGCGAGCGCGCCCGAGTGGCGCCCCGCGATCTGCATTGCGATCTCCGCGGCGGGATTGGGGCCGCGGTCACCCGCGCCGTGGACACGGCCGCTGTCGGAAAGCCAGTTGCGCTCGGCAAGCACGGCGATGGCCTTGCTCCAGCGCGGATCGCCGCGGTCGCTGCGATACGTCGCGACGTACCACTTGTACGGCCGCAGCGGCGCGCAGCTGTCGCGGTCGCGCGACGCCTTCCGCGACTTGGGCGCGACCGCGTCGGGGGCGCACTGCCGCGCCAGTTCCGCCAGCGTCCGGTCGTCGTTGCGGAACGACGGCGTGCCCGTCTTGCCCGCGATCCAGTCCATCTGCGTGCAGGTACGCGCATCGAAGACCTGCTCGCACGCGAGTCGCGCCGTGCCGGCGCGATGGCTGAACGACAAGCCGCTGACGATCACCTCGGCAACGTCCTTGGGAATGCGATTCGGCCGCGTCCCGACGAAATCGAAGCGCCGCGCAGTCGCCGGCGCTCCCGCGGCGGGCGCTGCGAGCGCCCCGCGCAGCGCTTCGACGAGATGAGGCTCGCGCACTTCCGCCTGGCCGTTCGCCGCCGCAGCGAGCGCGGCCATCATACCGGCCACACCCAGCGCGCTGGCACGCGCCTGGCCCTGGCCCCAACCCTCGGCGACGACGTCGACGACCTCGCGGCGACACTTGCCCCAATCATCCGGCGTGCGCCTCCTGCCGTCGGCGCCGGCCGCGCACTGCTGCAGCCGCGCCGGATCGAGCGCGAAGTCCGAGCGCAGGCGGAAAGGCGCACCGATCCTGGCCTCGACGGGTTCGACGAGCAGCCGACCATACGCGACGTCCAGCGCCAGCGGTCGCCCGCTGCCTTCTTCGCCCATCGCATCGAGCGTGCGCCCGAACAGGACATCGTGCTTGCCGCAAGCTCCGCTCCCGTTCGCACAGCCGAGATTCCATCCGAACGCCAACGCTGCAGACTGGATTTCGCGGGCGCGCTCGCAGTTCGCGGCGAAGCCCTTGTCGCCGCAGAACATCCGGTCGAGGAAGCGCACCGAGTCGGAACGCGCGAGTTCGCCGCGCAGGGTTCCCGCAGCAGGCGTTGCGCTGGCCGCGCGCGCCACGTCGGCGAGTTCGCTCGCCAGCAGCCGTGACCCGTCGGCGCCGTCGGTGAGGAACGCCGCAGCCATGATGGGCTTGATCGTCGAGCCGGGCATGGCGTCGTGGAACGCCGCGGCATTCTGCAGCGCGTCGGGCCGGTAGCGGATCGGATACGGCAGGCGCTTGTCGCACTGCGCGGCGCGTCCCGGACCATCGTATTCGTGACGCGTGCACGGCGACATCGCGCCCGCGAGCGCTTCGATGCCGCCGGTCTCGACGTCGATGACCGCGACCGCGGCCATGCGCACCTGCGCGTGCTCGAGCAAGCGGGAGCCGACGCCGCGCCCGGCGTCTTCCCTGCGCACGACGCCGAGCGCGCGGCACACGTCGTCGCGGCCGGTGTAGCACGCGGCGATCCGCTGCGCGAGCGCCTGCAGCGACGGATCGATCGTCAGGT
>JBDSLT010000178.1:0-4946 GCA_039916265.1 Casimicrobiaceae bacterium
GGGCGCTACGTCGGTCCGCGCGCCGACGCTGCACAGCGCGTGGGGTGCAAGTCTCGGAAATCGAGAAAGCCGAACAAACTGACCTATAATTGCATCTCGCTAGTCGCGATTTCGCACCGGGTGAGTCGGGCGTCCGGCTGACATTGCGCAATCCGGTCGCTCACCTGATTGAGCCGTCGAATCGCAGGAGCGTTTAGTCGTCGACTCGCAACTGATCTGGTGGCAAACGGCGCTTAATTTTTTCGCCCGCGCGATTCGCGTTCATCGGTCCACGGCGGCATCTAGCGCAGGCAACAGCAAGATCGAGCTGCATATTCGACCCCTGCGGTTGCACCCGCAGAACAAAGGTCACATCGATTCGGTGTGCCGCATGCCTTTCCTCGAGGACATAGGCGAATGCCATATTTGACGCGTTCGATCGAGACGCCCTGACCGAAGCGATGATTCCTAAGTCTTTCGTTCATGAGCTCCTTGCGCGGGTCGATATCGTCGACGTCGTCGAGTCTCAGCTTCCACTCAAGCGTGCGGGCTCCAACTTGGTTGCCTGCTGCCCGTTTCATAACGAAAAGACGCCCTCGTTCACGGTAAGCCAGACCAAGCAGTTCTACCACTGCTTCGGCTGTGGCGCGCACGGGACGGCGATCGGCTTCCTGATGGAGCACGCGGGCAAGTCGTTTCCCGACGCCGTCGAGGAGCTGGCCCGGGACGTCGGCCTCGAAGTGCCGCACGTGGAGAGCGCCGGCGGCCAGGAGCGGCGCGAAGAGGCTGCCGACGCCACGGCGACGCTGCTCGTGGCCGCGCGCCATTACCGCGCGCGCCTGAAGGATGCCCCGCAAGCCATCGACTATCTGAAGCGTCGCGGCCTCACCGGTGAGATCGCGGCGCGCTTCGGCATCGGCTACGCGCCCGAGGGCTGGCAATCGCTCGCCGACGCGTTTCCCCGGTACGACGACCCGGCGCTCGACGCCGCCGGCCTCGTGGTGACCGGCGAGGGCGGCAAGCGCTACGACCGATTCCGGGACCGCGTGATGTTTCCGATCCACGACGTGCGCGGCCGGGTCATCGGCTTGGGGGGGCGGGTACTCGGCGAGGGCGAGCCGAAGTACCTGAACTCGCCCGAGACCGCGGTGTTCTCCAAGGGTCGCGAGCTGTACGGCCTGTTCCTGGCGCGCAACGCCATCCGCGACGCCGGCTGCGTGGTCGTCGTCGAAGGCTACATGGACGTGGTCGCGCTCGCGCAGCACGGCGTCGAGTACGCGGTCGCCACGCTCGGGACCGCCACCACCCCCGTGCATGCCCAGAAGCTGTTCCGGATGACCGACACGGTCGTGTTCTGTTTCGACGGCGACGCCGCCGGGCGCAAGGCCGCGTGGCGAGCGCTCGAAAACACGCTGCCCGTCCTGGCCGACGGCAAGAACGCTCGTTTCCTGTTCCTTCCCGACGGCGAAGATCCGGACGATTTCATCCGGGCCCGCGGCAGGGCCGCATTCGAGCGGGCGGTGGCGAGCGCGACGCCGCTGTCCGAGTACCTGGTGGCGACGCTGTCGGCGCTTCACCCGCCCTCGTCGGCCGAGGGTCGGGCGGCGCTGGTGAATGCGGCGCGACCGCTGGTGGCGCAGATCGCGGCGCCGGTGCTCGCGGCGCTGATCCGCAACCGGATCGCCGCGATGGCCGAGTTGTCCCAAGTCGATGTGCAGAGCTTCCTGCCGCAGGCGGATGCACCGGTGGCGGCGGTGGAGCAGCGCGCGCGGCGCGGTCGCGCACCGCGCCTGCCGGTCCGGCGCGCCCCCTCGATGGCGCGCGAGCTGATCGCGGCGATACTCCTCCAGCCGTCGCTGGCGCGCGCGGTGCCGCTGCCCCGCGCGAGCGACAACTCGCCCGATAGCAACGCGCTGGCCGCGCTCGTCGACGCCTGCGCGGCACCTGATGCGCCGTCGTCCACGCCGGCCGTCATGCAGGCCTTCGTCGGCAGCGTGCACGAGCCCGTTCTCGCGGCGGCGCTGGCGACCGCGGAGGACCACGCGCTCACGGCGGAGGACGCCGAGGCGCGGTTGCGCGAGGGTGCCGCGCGGCTCTGGCTGTATGCGCGGCGGGCCGGCAAGGCCGCGCTGCCCGACGCCGCGCCTCCTTCGGCCGAGGAAGCCGAGCGACTGCGGCAACTGGAATGGGTGCGCCGCACGCTCCCCGGCCCATCGTCGACCGGTCCCGCAGGCGACTCGGGCTGACCCTTCGGCCGAGAAACGACCCCACCGAATGCTATAATTTGTGGTTTTTCCGCGGCGACCCCACCTAGCGGATAAGTAACAACGAAACAGCGAGCGAAACAGCGAGCGAACCAGCAAGGATGACCATGGCCAAGAAGCCTTCGAAGAGCGCGCGCAAGGCGGCGCCCAAGTCCAGCAAGTCCACGGCCGGCAAGCCCAAGGCGCCGGCTGCGCGCAAGTCGGCCGCCAAACGCGGCGGTAAAAAGCCCGCCGCTCGCAAGCCGTCCGCCGGTGCCAGGAAGGCCCCCGTGAAGAAAAAGGCCGCGTCGCACCCGAAGGCCGCCGGGAAACCGCATGCCAAGCCGGCCGCCGTGCCGAAGACCAAGGCGAAGCTCGCGCCACCCGTCACGCCCAGGATCGTGAAGCCGGTCGCCGCGCCGCCCGCCAAAGGGGGAACAGGCGCGAAGCCCGCGACCAAGGTCGACCCGGGTGCGAAACCCGTTGCAGCGAAATCGGTACCCGGCGTGAAGCCCGTCGCGGCAAAGCCGGCGCCTGGCGCCAAGCCCGCACCCGCTGGCAAGCCCGCCGCGGGTGCCAGGCCTGCCGCCGGTGCCAAGCCTGTCGCCGGCGCCAGGCCCGCGGCGACCAAATCGCCTGCGGCGGCCGCGAAGGCCGCCGCGGCCGGCCACAAGCCGTCGGTCGGCGAGATCGCCGCGCGCATCGCGAGCAAACGCGCCGAGGATGCCACGCACAAGAAGGGCAAGAACGGCCGCCACAGCGAGCTCGCGCCGCGCGAGCTGACGCCGCAGGACGTCGAGGCGCGCAAGCGCCGCCTGAAGAACCTGATCGTCCTCGGCAAGGAACGCGGCTATCTCACGTACGCGGAGATCAACGACCACCTGCCCGAGGACATCCTCGACGCCGAGCAGATCGAAGGCATCGTCTCGATGATCGGCGACATGGGGATCCAGGTCTACGACGAGGCGCCCGACGCGGAAACGCTGCTGATGTCGGAGACCCCGGCCACCGTGCCGGCCGAAGACGTCGAGGAGGAAGCGGAAGCCGCGGCGTCGACGCTCGACTCCGAGTTCGGCCGCACCACCGACCCCGTCCGCATGTACATGCGTGAGATGGGCTCGGTCGAGCTGCTGACGCGCGAAGGCGAAATCGAGATCGCGAAGCGGATCGAGGAGGGTCTGAAGCACATGATCCTCGCGATCTCCGCGTGCCCGATGACGGTCAACCAGATCCTCGAACTCGCCGACAAGATCAGCAAGGACGAGCTCAAGATCGACGACGTCGTCGACGGCCTGCTCGATTTCAACGAGGAGCTGACGGCGATCGGTGATGAAACCGACGACGTCGAGGACGAAGAGGACGAGACCGATCCGGGCGTGATCGAGAGCGAGAACCTCGAGCGGCTCAAGGTCGCCGCGCTCGAGCGCTTCGGCACGATCCGCAAGTTCTTCGCGCGCATGCTGGGCGTGCTAGGCAAGGAAGGCCACAAGGCGCCGAAGTACCTCGACCTGCAAAAAAAGATCTCCGCCGAGCTGATGCAGATCCGCTTCTCCGCCCGCATGGTCGAAAGGCTTTGCGACAGCGTGCGCACCGAGGTGGACAACATCCGCCAGACCGAGCGCAAGATCCAGGACCTCGTCGTCAACAAGGCCGGCATGCCGCGGCCTGAGTTCATCAAGAAGTTCCCCGACAACGAGACGTCGCTGCGCTGGATCGACCGCGAGGTGTCCGCGCACCATCCGTACAGCGAGCAACTCGCCAAGTACCGGCAGGCGATCGTCGAGCAGCAGCAGAAACTGCTCGCGCTGCAGTTGCGCGTGATGGTCCCGCTGAGGGATCTCAAGGACATCAACCGGCAGATGTCGACCGGCGAGGCGAAGGCGCGCAAGGCGAAGCGCGAGATGACCGAGGCCAACCTGCGCCTCGTGATCTCGATCGCCAAGAAGTACACGAACCGCGGGCTGCAGTTCCTCGACCTGATCCAGGAAGGCAACATCGGCCTGATGAAGGCCGTGGACAAGTTCGAATACCGCCGCGGCTACAAGTTCTCGACGTACGCGACGTGGTGGATCCGCCAGGCGATCACCCGCTCGATCGCCGACCAGGCGCGCACGATCCGCATACCGGTGCACATGATCGAGACCATCAACAAGATGAATCGCATCTCGCGCCAGATCCTGCAGGAGACGGGACAGGAGCCTGATCCGGCGCTGCTCGCCGAAAAAATGGAGATGCCCGAGGAGAAGATCCGCAAGATCCTCAAGATCTCCAAAGAGCCGATCTCGATGGAAACCCCGATCGGCGACGATGACGATTCGCACCTGGGCGACTTCATCGAGGATCAGGCAACCATGGCGCCGTCGGACTCGGCCATTTACGCGAGTCTGCGCGATGCGACCAAGGACGTGCTGGACACGCTCACCCCGCGCGAAGCGAAGGTGCTGCGCATGCGCTTTGGCATCGAGATGAATACCGACCACACGCTCGAAGAAGTCGGCAAGCAGTTCGATGTCACGCGCGAGCGTATCCGCCAGATCGAGGCGAAGGCGCTGCGCAAGCTGCGCCATCCGTCGCGCTCCGAGCGGCTGCGCAGCTTCCTCGACACCGAAAACTAGACGTAGCGGTTTTCGCCGCCCTGCGCGCGTCGGGATGCGCGCAGGGCGGGACGACCAAAGCTTCGGGGTGATCCGGGCGCGCCATGCTCTGGCAACTTCTGCAATCCGC
>JBDSLT010000179.1:0-13117 GCA_039916265.1 Casimicrobiaceae bacterium
CGTGGAGATTTCGCGCTCGCCCGAGCTTTGCAGCAGGCGGTCGAAGGTCGCGAGCGGCGGCGCCGGCAGCGACGCCGATTTGCGCCGGCGCAGCGGCAGGTAGCCCCCGAGCGCCTCGCGCCGCGCCTTCAGGTATTTCATTTCCGGACTGTCGTCGGCGAAGCGCACGAACTCCACTCCGTCGAACTGCTTGTCGGTAATCGGGATCTGGAAGCGCTCGCGGAATTGCCGCAGCGCGTCCTGCGTCATCTTCTTGGCCTGATGACTGATCATCTGGCCTTCGCCGGACTCGCCCATGCCGAAGCCCTTGACGGTCTTGGCGAGGATCACCGTCGGCTGGCCGGTGTGCCTCGTCGCGGCCACGTACGCGGCGTAGACCTTGAACGGATCGTGGCCGCCGCGCGAGAGCTTCCACACTTCCTCGTCGGAGAGGTCGGCCACCAGCGCCTTCAGTTCCGGCGAGTTGAAGAAATGCTCGCGGACATAGGCGCCGTCCTTCGACTTGAAGTCCTGGTACTGGCCGTCGACGCACTCTTCCATCCGTTTCAGCAGGATGCCGTCCTTGTCCTTCGCGAACAGCTTGTCCCAGCCGGAACCCCAGACGACCTTGATCACGTTCCAGCCGGCGCCGCGGAACACCGACTCGAGCTCCTGGATGATCTTGCCGTTGCCGCGCACCGGTCCGTCGAGCCGCTGCAGGTTGCAGTTGATGACGAAGATCAGGTTGTCGAGGCATTCGCGGCCGCCAAGCGAAATTGCGCCGAGCGATTCGGGTTCGTCGCATTCGCCGTCGCCGAGGAACGCCCACACCTTGCGGTTCTCGGTCCTGGCGAGGCCGCGGCCTTCGAGATACTTGAGGAAGCGCGCCTGGTAGATCGCCATCAGCGGGCCGAGCCCCATCGACACCGTCGGGAACTGCCAGAAGTCGGGCATCAGCCACGGATGCGGATACGAGGGGATGCCCTTGCCCTCGCTTTCCTGCCGGAAGTTGAGAAGCTGCTCCTCGCTCAAGCGCCCTTCGACGAAAGCGCGCGCGTAGATGCCCGGCGACACGTGTCCCTGCACGTAGAGAAGATCGCCGCCGTGGTCCTGGGTCGCTCCGTGCCAGAAGTGGCCGAAGCCGATGTCGTAGAGCAGCGCCGACGACTGGAAGCTCGCGATGTGTCCGCCGAGCTCGGAGGACTCCTTGTTCGCCCGCAGGATGATCGCCACGGCGTTCCAGCGAATCGCCGAGCGGATGCGGTGCTCGATGTCTCGATTGCCGTCCGACTTCGCTTCCTGGTCGGGCCGGATCGTATTGCGATACGGCGTCGTGGCGAGGAACGGCGGCATCGTGCCGGCGGCGAGCGCCTGCTCGCGCAGCTTGCCGAGCAGGTAGCGCGCGCGCTCCACACCCTGGTAATGGGTGACGGCGCTAAGGGCGTCCACCCATTCCCGGGTTTCGCCGGGGTCGTGGTCCTGCATCGTTCCCATGGAGTCTCCTCGATCGGTGAGGCGCGCGGCGGGCGCGGCGCGGCGCGGCGTGGTGGGAGGATGCCAACTTCGTCGCGCCACATCAACCTGTCGCGGCGCCGGTGCGCTAAGCGGACGACGAGGGGGCGTCCCGCGCGCATGGCCGCGGCCGCCGAAAGTGTGCTACATTCCTTGTGCGCCGATTTGAGCTTCAGCTTGCGGGCGCTTTAAAAATGCCGCTAAAGCGAGGTTCGCTCCAGCCTGGAGATACCAGGCGGGGCACACAAAACCCGTTCGGCGGCCGCCCGACGGGTTTTTTGTTTGCGGGGCCCAGAAAGAGCGGGACACATGACGACAGACAAGCGCGGCTTCACCACGTCGATCCTCCATTCGGATCGTGACGCTCCCATCGAGCATGGCGCGCTGCACAAGCCGCTGCATACATCGGTGGCCTACGGCTACCGCGACGCGCGCGAGCTCGCTGCGGTATTCCAGGGCAAGGCCTCGGGATATGCGTACGGCAGGCAGGGCAATCCCACGACGGCCGCGCTCGAGGCCAAGATCAGCGCAATGGAGGGCGGCGTGGCGACCGCATGTTTCGCCACCGGGATGGCCGCGATCGCAGCGGCGCTGCTGGCGCTCCTCAGGGCGGGGGATCACGTTGTGGCCAGCCATTTCCTGTTCGGCAACACGAACAGCCTCTTCGCGACGCTGAAAGCGCACGGAATGCCGGTGACGTTCGTCGATGCGACCGACGCGGCCGCCGTCGAAGCGGAGATCGTGCCCGCGACAAGGCTCGTCTTCGTCGAGACGATCGCCAATCCACGCACGCAGGTGGCGGACCTCGCGCGGATCGGCGCGGTCTGCGCCGCGCGCAACCTGATCTACGTCGTCGACAACACGATGACTTCGCCATGGCTGTTCAGGCCGAAGGACGTTGGCGCCTCGCTCGTCGTCAACGCGCTCACGAAATACGTCGGCGGCCACGGCAACGCGCTTGCGGGCAGTCTCACCGACACCGGCCATTACGACTGGTCGCGCTTCGCGAACATCCTCGACAGCTACAAATCGGCAAAGCCGGCGCTGTGGGGGATGACGCAGGTGCGCAAGAAAGGCCTGCGCGACTTCGGCGCCACGCTCGCCGCCGCAGAGGCGCATCACATCGCAGTTGGCGCGGAGACGCTCGCGCTGCGGCTGACGCGGCAGTGCGAGAACGCTCAGGCGCTGGCCGAGTTTCTCGCGGCGCATCCTGCCGTGGACGCCGTCTATTACCCGGGTCTCGCGCGCCATCCGCAGCACGCGCTCGCCGCGGAGCTTTTTAGCGGCTTCGGGGCGCTGCTGTCGTTCGAACTGAAGGAGGGACACGACCTGTTCGAGTCGCTGAACCGGCTTCGGGTCGTCGTGCTGTCGTCGAACCTCGGCGACAACCGCACGCTGGCGATTCCGGTGGCGCACACGATTTTCTGGGAGATGGGCCCTGCGCGGCGCGCGGAAATGGGCATCGCCGATTCGCTGATCCGCGTGTCGGTGGGCATCGAGGAGCGCGCTGATCTGCTCGGCGATTTCGAGCAGGCGCTGGCAGGATGAAGGAACCTGCGCGGTCGTTGCGGCGGATCAACGCCTGACGGCCTGCAGCGCGCCGGGATCACGCCGGGTCCCGCGTTGCCTTGACCGGCGGCGCGTCGATCCTGCGATCGATCCAGATCGCGAACGGAATCCAGCCGACCCAGCGGATCAGGTCGACGATCTCGTTGTCCCAGTGCCAGTCGTCGATGCCGTCGAAGGCGAAGCCCGACGCATCCTCGACCCAGCCCCAGAACGTCAGCCACACGGCCAGGAACACGAGCACCGAGCCGAGCGAGCGCTGGCTGGGGCCGCCCGCGCGCCACATGGGCGCGGCGACCAGCGCGCCGACGAGGACGACGTAGAGCAGCGTGCGCATGGGCGCGTGTGCGTCGAGCCAGGGTTTGAGCAGCGGCTCGGACGCGATCATCTTCGCGGCAGTCCATCCCAGCACCGCGGCGCCGAGCCACAGGATCGCCGGAAAGCGCTCCACCCAGCGCAGCACGAGGGTCGATCCCCAGATCACGATCGGAATCGACACCGCGAGGCCGATGACGACGAGCAGCATCGAGCCTTGCGCGGCGCCACCGACGGCAAGCACGTTGTCCACACCCATGACGGCGTCGGCGATGACGATCGTCTGGATCGCCCCGCGCATCGTCGCGCGCGGCGCGATCGCGTGCTGGTCGCCGCCGCCGTCCTGCGTCAGCTTCCAGCCGATATAGACGAGCGCCAGGCCGCCGATCAGCAGGAAGGCGGGAATCTTCAGCAGCCACACGACGACGAGCGTGAGCAGCGCGCGCACGATGATCGCGCCCGCGGTCCCCCACAACACGACGCGCCGCTGCATTTCGCGCGGGACGTTGCGCGCAGCCAGGCCGATGACGATCGCGTTGTCGCCCGCCAGCACGAGATCGATGACGATGATGGTTGCGAGCGCGGACAGCCACGCGGCGGAGAAGAGTTCGGGAATCATCGGTCGATGGGCGTAGGTGGACCCCCGTTCCGTGCCCGGCCCGGGCAGGAAAGCGTGCCCCACGCCGCCGCGGATTTCAACCCGTAATCTCGCGTACGAGAAGCCCCGCGCCCGACGCTTCGAGGTAGCTGCCGCTGTCGTTCCAGTCGGCGAGGACGATTCGCTCGCGCGGAGTGCCGTCGACGTCGACGACATGGCGCGCCGGACGATGCGTGTGGCCGTGGATCATGCATGCGACGCCATGCGCTCGGAACATGTCGGCCACGGCGGCGTGATCGACGTCCATGATCGACTCGGCTTTCTGTGCATTCGCCGCGTGGCTCCTGCGCCGCAGGTACCACGCGAGGCCGCGGCGCACCGGGTAGGGCAGGCCGAGCAGGCCGCGCCGGCTGGCGCTCGAGCGCACCCGCGCGCGAAAGCGCTGGTAGGCGACGTCGCCGGTGCAAAGCTCGTCGCCGTGCAGAACGACGACGCGCCTGCCGCCCGCGTCGACGATCTGCTGCTCGGGCAGAAGCGTCGCGCCGGAGGCGCGGGCGAACGCGTCGCCGAGCAGGAAATCGCGATTGCCACGCGCGAGGAAGACTGCGACACCCGCGGCGCAGAGCGCACGCAGCGCGTCGGCGACATCGCGCGCGAACGGATCGCGGAGCTGATCGTCGCCGATCCACACGTCGAACAGGTCGCCGAGGATGTAGACGGCCGCCGCATCGCGCGCCGGCCCGCGGGCGAAGGCGTGAAACGCCGCGACGGCCGCGGTGCGGTCCGGCGCGAGGTGCAGATCGGACAGAAAAAGCGTCGGCTTCACGCGGGGCCGGCATCAGCCGGCCACAACCTCGGCGCGCTGGAGGACGACGTCGTCGGTCGGCACGTTCTGATGCCCTCCCGTGTTACTGGTGGGAACGCCCTTGATCCGGTCGACGACGTCGGTCCCGGCGGTCACCTTGCCAAACACGCAATAGCCCCAGCCGTTGGGGCTCGGCGACTTGTAGTCGAGGAAATCGTTGTCGGCGACGTTGATGAAGAACTGCGCCGACGCCGAGTGCGGGTCGGAAGTGCGCGCCATCGCGACGGTGTACTTCTTGTTTTTCGCACCGTTGCCAGCCTCGTTGGCGACGGGCGCGCGCGTGGGCTTCTGCTTCATTCCCGGCGCGAAGCCGCCGCCCTGGACCATGAAGCCGTCGATCACGCGGTGGAACACGGTGTCGTCGTAGTGGCCGTCGCGAACGTACTCGAGAAAATTCGCGACCGTCGCCGGGGAATTCTCGGTGTCGAGCTCGAGCGTGATGTCGCCGTGGTTGGTGTGCAGGATCACGTTGGTCATCGCAGGCTCCTTACTTCGTCGCGTCGACGACAACGGCCGACGTGATGACGACCGGGGTCGTCGGGACGTCCGCCGGCGACAGCGGCGTGCCGGGCGGGACGGGCTTGCCTCCCCCCTTGGCGACCTTGGCGATCTTGTTGACGACGTCCATGCCCGAGACCACCTTGCCGAACGCCGTGTAGCCGATGCCGCCGGGATCGGGCGAGCGGAAATTGAGGCGCGAGTTGTCTCCGACGTTGATGAAGAACTGGCTCGTCGCGGAATTCGGCTCCCCGGTGCGCGCCATGGCGATCGTTCCGGGTGCGTTTACGATGCCGGCCTTGCTGCTCGACTGCGCCTCGTTGACGACCGGCGGACGCGTCGGCTTCTGGTAGAAGTCGGTTGTGAAACCGCCGCCCTGGATCATGAAGCCGTCGATGACGCGGTGGAACTGCGTGCCGTCGTAGAACTTCGCCTTCACGTAATCCAGAAAGTTGGCGACGGTCTTCGGCGCCGCGTCCGGATACAGCTCGATGCGGAACTTGCCGAGCGTGGTGTCGAATTCGACCTGCGGGTTGGCAGCGAGTGCCGGGACGCTCGCGAGGGTGAGCACGGCGGCGGCGGCGAATACGCCAAGACGGGCGGAGATGCTGCGGATCATGCTGGACTCTCTCTTGTCGAACGGAACAATTGAGCGCTTGCGCTACGGCGTGACTGCCGCCGCGTCGCGCACGAGCTTGAGCTTGGCGGACGCGGTGCGATTGCGCTTGTCGAGCGCCGCCGCCCTCTCGTACTGCTCGGCGGCCAGCGCGGCGTAGACATCCCCGAGGTTCTCCCGGGCGACGGCGTAATCGGGCGCCGTCTGCACGGCGGTGACGAGCTCGTCGCGCGCAAGGCCGAGCTCGCCCTTGCGCGAGTACAGCACCGCGAGATTGTTGTGCGGCTCGGGCATCTCGGGAAAATCGGCAGCCAGCGCGCGGTACTCGGCGAGCGCCGCATCGAGCTTGTCCTGATCGGTGAGGACGACGGCCTTGAGGAATCGCGCCTGCGGCTCGCGCGGGCGCTCGCGCGCCAGCGCGTCGAGCCGGGCGAGCGCGTCGTCGTATTTTTTCTGCGCAACGAGTGTGCGTGCCTCGGTCATCCCCTGCGCATAAGCCTTGCGCTGCACCTCCGAGGCCTCGAAGGGCGCCTGCGGCGTCGCTGCCGCAGGATCGACCGGCGCCGCCGTCTGAGCGATGCAGGGGAATGGCAGCGCGCAGGCGATCGCCAGGGCCATCAGGTGGGCGCGGGGGCGGGTGGCAGCGAGGATGTCGAGCACGGTCTCTGGACGGCCGGGAGAAGCGGTCATTCTAGCAGCGCGAGTCGCACCGCTTCCGGCATACCGCTTGGCGCAGCGCGAGGCGGCCGTGAAAACGCCCTCCGCGGCTGTTCGACGTCAGAACGCGGGATCCGACAGTGCCGTCAGCTCGTTGACGGCCATGGTGACCGCGCTGCCGCGATCCGCGCTGATCCGGTAGCTCGACGGAATGCCGGTCAGCAGCGCAGCTTCGACCGAGCTGCGGTCTTCGCGCGCGCGCGCCAGTGTGTCGTGCAGTCCCCGCAGGCCGAGCGCGGCGCAGACCTCGCCGACGCGCGCCAAAGCGTCGGCGCCGATTTCGTCGGTGCGCCCCGAGTACCGCAATTCGCCGCTCTGGTGCATGTCGATTTCGTTCGCGGCATCGATCAGCGCGATCTCCGCCTGCAGGACCGACAGCGGGTCGCCAGGGCGAACTCCGACGCGGTCCGTTCCGTTCAGTGTGTAAGCGCGCACCCGCGATTCGATCGCGTGGCCGGCGCCGCCGAGCGCGTCACGAATCGAAGCGAGCGCGGCGCGCGCGCCGTCCGCGTGAGGCGGACTGTGGGTGTACGCGGCGTGAAGGAGGCCGGCAGCGACGGTCTGCGCGCGCAGGCCGAAGTGAACGAGCACGCTGGCGGTTCCGACGAGGTGATTGACGAAGGGCCGGCCGCAGGGCCGGTAGCCGCCGTCCATCAGTACGTGCGCGACGTGGTAGGCGCTGGTGATCAGCGCGAGCTCGTCGGCGCGATAGCCCGCCAGCGCCGCCGCCTCCAGCAGCGCAGAGCGCGTCTGGCAAAGCGCAGCACTCGGCATCGGCGCGTCGCGCGGCGCCGCGCTTGCAGTGCGCAGCGGGTCCACCTGCTCGAGATGGTCGCGCAGGAACGCGCGCACGCCGCCGAACGAGCGCGCGTCGTCGACCACGTTCCACTTGCGGCAGAACGTCGCGATGTTCGCCTCGCCTTCGGCCGGCGACCAGCGCTGGCGGAAGAAGTCGAGCTCGTCCAGCCGGTAGTTCGCGTAGGCGAGGTAGGTCACCTGCGCGGCGGGCTCCAGGACCGTCGCGTAGCCGCGGCGTTTGGCGCCGAGCGACGCATCGATGTGCTCGTGGACGCAGCGCAGGCGCGCGTCGAGCACCGATTCCCCCTGCACCAGCGACGTGCGCAGCAGCATGCAGTGGAACTCGACGTAGTCGCAGGGTCCGCGCGCCAGGTCGGCAGCGGCGGGATCGGACCCGACGAGGCGGTGCGTCTCCTCCAGCGCCAACCGGTCGCCTGCGGCATGCTCGGTCAGCGCGCCACCTGCCATGTGGATCGTCGCCGGCCGGACGCCGTCGCCCCACAGGTAGAGTGGGCCGACGATGCCCGCGCCGGTCTCGTCCGCGCACCGGACCAGCGCATCGAGCCACCCCGGCGCCACCTCGACGTCGTTGTCGAGGAACACGACGTAGTCGGTGTCGATGGCGTCGGCGAATCGCAGCCGCGCCTCCTGCGGCCACAGGGGCTCGTCGAAGCGGACGACCTCGATCTGTCCGGCTGCGGCGCGCCCGGCGAGGCGCTCGCGCAGCCACGGCGGCGACTGCACGTCGAGGTAGACGAACCGGTAGGGCTGCGACGTCGCGCGCAGCACCCCGTCGATCGCCGTGTCGGCGAGCGAATGGCGCTCGCGGGCGGTCATGACGAGCGTGGCGCGCGCGTGCTGCATCACGCTGCCACGGCCACGCGGCCCGTGAAGCATTCGACCGCGTGGCGGCGGCGATCGGAGCCGAAGGCACGCTCCGCGGTCGCGCGCGCCGCATGCCCCATCATCCGCGCAAGCGCGGGGTCGGCGCGCAGCCGGTCGAGACAGGCGTGCGCCGCGTCGTCGTCGTCCGCGTCGAACAGGAAGCCGTTGCTGCCGTGCGAAACGAGCTCGGCGAGGCCGCCACGCCGCGCGCACACGATCGGCAGGCCGCAGGCGAGCGCGGCAGCGACGAGGCGAGCGCCGGCGCGACCCGAGGCGGCGCTCGCGCGGAAGAACACGCAATCGAGCTCGCGCAGGAAGCCGTGGAAGTCGTCGGCATCGTTGGGAAGCAGCGCGATTCCTTCCCGCGGATGCGACGGCATGAAGTGGCGCATCAGCACGGTGCCGCCGAGGACGCGCACTTGGTCGCCGCGCGTGGCGCGTGCGCGGAAAAAGGCGGCGTCCGCGGGATGGAAAAGGCGGTGGTCGTTCGCGCTCGCGCGGCCGACGACGAACGCGCGGCCGTCGCGGGGCGCTGCCACACGCGGCCCGTGGCTGCGCAGGTCGACGTCGACGATGCAGACGCCCGGTGCGAAGGGGTCGCCCCCGCGAGCGTCCGCGGCGACATGCAGGATCGGCTGCGCAGTCCTTGCGTGCAACGCGCGCGTGAGGTCGAGCACGGCGGCGGTATCGTCGTCGGTCTGCACGACGATCAACCGCTCGAAGCAAAGGCCGGTGAGCCACGAAGGCGCGGGCTGCCGCGCGCCGAGAAAAACGAGCGTGCCCGACGAGGGGACGTCACGGCGCGCGGGGTCGAGCCGGCGCGCATCGGCCGGACCGCCGGGCAGTGCCGACCACACCGTGACCGGCGCGCCGTCGGCGAGCAGGCGCGCGAGCACTCGCGCAGCGTCGTCGTGCTCCGCGTCGCCGTCGAAGGCGCAGACGATGTGCAAAGGCGCGCCTGCCGTTGCCGGGCGCAAGCGCGCCGGGTCGGTGTGTCGATACGCAAGCGCCTCGAGCTCGACGGCGGCGCGCTCGCGCTGCCGGCGCTCGTGCACGGCGATCGCGATGCCGGTCCGGTTGTCGGCAATCTGCGCGTCGGCCGGTGCGAGGCGCAGCGCGCAGTCGATGTCGGACTGCGCGTCGTCGAGGCGCCCGAGGTCGAGCGCCAGCAGCGCTCGCGCGTGTAGCGCCTCGACGTCGGCGGGGTCGGCGGCGACCAGCAAGTCGTACTCCCGGCGGGCGCGCTGGATGTCGCCGCCGCGAAACGCCGCGAGCGCCGCCTCGTGCATCTCGCGGCGGCGCGTCGCGGACACGCGCGTTGCCGGGTCGGCCGCTGCGCGCCCGTGGCACGCCTTGTAGCGCAGTCCGCTACCACAGGGGCAGGCGGTATTGCGCCCGACCTGCACCGCGCGCGGCGTGCGCGCGTCGATGCTGGCGATGCGCGCCGCGGCGTCGTTCGCCATCGCGGGTGCGTGGCGCGCCGCGGCGGCGTACGCTTCGCGGGCCTCGACGTCGTCGCCGATGCGCTCGCAGACCGCGCCGAGCGCGAAGTGGTATTGCGCTGCGTCGCCGTTGTAGAAAATGGCCTCACGGTACCGCGTGCGCGCCGCGTGGAGCTGGCCCAGGTCCGCGTACACGTTGCCGATCAGGAATCGCGCGTTGGGTTCGGACGGATACTCGAGTTGCAGCGCGGCGAAGCAGGCGAGCGCGCCATCGAGGTCGCCATCGCGCTGGAGCGCCATGCCCGCTTCGAGCCGCTCGAAGTACGCAGACCACGCGGACTTCCCCGCCTCCGCGTAGCGCGCCTTCACGCGATCGTGGAAGACGAGGTGCCGTTCGCGGCCCGCGCTGTTGCGGCCGCGGCCGGTTCCCGAGGTGCCGGCTTCGAGCCCGAAGAAATGCGTCGGCGCGTCGACGGTGGCGAATCTGGCATGAGGCAAGAGGCGCAGCCAGAAATCCCAGTCCTCGCTCGTGTCGAGGGTCTCGTCGAGGCGGTGTCCGGCATCGATCAGGCTGCGATGCAGGAGGCAGGACATCCCGAAGATCTGGCAGTAATGGTGGAGGATCAGCGGATTGAATCCGTGATGACGACGAAGCGCTACGCGCTGGAAGCGGTCGAGCCCCCAGTGTTGCGCATAGACGAGCGTCGGACGGTCGGCCGCGTGCGCGCGCGCGACCAGCCGGTCGACGTGCGTGGGCTCGAGGAAGTCGTCGTCGTCGAGAAAGCCCACCCACTCGCCGCGGGCGGCAGCGAGGCCGGCGTTGGCGGCGGCGGGGCGGTTGAGCGGCCGGCCGAGGGCGAGCAGGCGCACGTCGACGAGGTCGGGCAGGCGCACGTCGACCAGGGACAGCGGCGGCAGCGGAGGATGCGCGCCGCCGGTCGCGTCGACGACCAGCAACTCGTGCGGCCGATGGCGCTGCAACGCGACGCTGGCGAGTGCGTCGGCGAGGCAGGGGCGTCCCATGCTACGCACGATGAGCGACACGCATGGCGCGTCGCTCATCGTCGTCGCGCGGCCGTTATCCGTCTGCACCGCCGGTCAGAGCGCGCGAAGGCGCGCGGCGGTGGCGTCGATCAGGCGCCGCGCGATCGACAGCGACGGCGGCATGTCGGGCAGCGCGTCGGCCGCGAACCAGCGGACGTCGGCGATTTCCTGACCGTCGGGTGCAAGCTCGCCACCGGCGTATTCCGCCGTGTACGCGATCATCAGCGAGTGCGGGAACGCCCACGACTGGCTCGCGAAGTAGGTCAGCGCGCGGACATCGACGCCGACTTCCTCCCTGACTTCGCGGCGCACGCAATCCTCGATCGTCTCGCCCGGTTCGACGAAGCCCGCGAGGGCGCTGTACATTCCCGTGGGGAACCGATGCGAGCGCGCGAGCAGCATCTCGCGCCCGCGTGTCACCAGCGCCATCATCGCCGGCGACACCCGCGGATAAGCGACGTAGCTGCACGCGGGACACTCCTTGGCGCGCTCGCCCGCCTTGTCGCGCGTCGGCGTGCCGCAGCGGCCGCAGTAGCGGTGCGTCCGGTGCCATTCGACGACCTGGAATGCGCGCGCGCCGATCGCCACCAGCGGTTCGGGAACGCGGAAGAACAGCGCGCGCAGGCCCGCGAGGCGCAGCGCGGGCGGCGGAGCGAAGTCCTCGGGCAGACCGATGGCCACGCAGGGGACGCCGGCAAGCTCGCCCATGTAATGGCGGACGCCGTCGACGCCGGCGGCAGCGAGGTCGTCGAGCGTCGGGACCGCGGGGGTGTCGGGATCGCCGCCGACCAGCATCCTGACGTCGCTGTAAGCGAAGGCGAGTGCGCTCCCCGGCAGCAGCGCGGGGAGGGCATGCGAGGGAACGAAACCGTCGGGCGTATGCACGTAAGCGAATTATCGGCGCAAACAGGTCATGGCGAAACCTTGCCGGCCCCGGCGCGGTGACGCCGCCGGTACGCGAAGCCGAGCGCGACCGCGAGAACTCCGGCGGCGCCGGCGAGCAGCACCGCATCGGTATCGATGGTTTCGGCGACCAGTCCCGCAAGCGCGACGCCCACCGATTGCCCGATGAACAGCGACGCCGCGAACTGTGACACGGCCGTGCCGCGGCGCTCGGGGGCCATCTGCGTCGCGTTGGTCTGCAGCGTGTTGTGAAGCATGTAGAAACCCATGCCCATCGCGATGGTGGCAAGTGCTGCGACCGGCCATGCCGTTACCATCGCCAGCGTGACGAGCGTCACGAAGATGATGCCGCCGCCCGCGATCGCGAGACCGACCTCGCCCAGGCGCCGCACCAGCAGCGGCGACGAGGCGGCGAAGACGATCCCGCCCACGCCGTAGAGCATGACGATCGAACCGGCGACGGTCAGCGAGACGTCGTAGTGCCGGTGAAGGTGCGTCGCGATGAAGGCAAACGCGCCGAACATGAACGTGCCTTCGAGAAAGACCGTGACCAGGATGACGCGCGCCCACGGCCGGCGCCAGACGTACGCGATCCCGGCGACGAACTCGCGCGCGGTGAAGCCGTGCGCGGTCACCGGATCGGCGACGCGCGATCTTCGCCGCAGCCCGAACAGGATCATGCTGGCGAGCGCCTGCCACGCCGCCAGCATGACGAAAGGCGTTCGATAGCCGAGATGCTCGGCGCCGAGCCCTCCCAGCAGCGAGCCGGCCGCGAAGCCCAGCATCTGGCCGGTGAGAAAGCGCGCGAGCACCGGCTGGCGCTGCTCGTAGGCGACGGTATCGCCGATCCAAGCCATCGACAGCGGGATGATCGCGGCGGCGGTTCCACCGGCGAGAAAGCGCGCGGCGACGAGCAGCGGAAAAGTCGGCGCCAACGCGCACGCGAGGGTGGTGATCGCCGACGCCGCACTCGCCCACGCGATGACGCGATACTTGCCGAAGCGATCGCCGATCGGCCCGTACACGAGCTGGAATACGCCGTATGCGCCGGTGAACAGCGTCACCACGCTCGCGGCCGCGCCGATGCCGACGCCGAAATCGCGCGCCAGCACCGGCAACATCGGATCGGTGACCCTCGTGCCCGCGGCAGCCCCGAACGCGGCGATCGCCAGCGCGACGATCGCCAGCGTCGGCACCGGCGCATAAGTAGGGTCAGACACGACATACGCGCTGGCGTCGTCTGCGGGCGGCGCGCGCGAATAAGTCGTGTCTGACCCCACTTAAAGCGACAGGGGCAGCTTGCGCAGGCGCTTGCCGGTGGCGGCGGCGATGGCGTTGGCGACGGCGGGTGCGATCGGCGGCACGCCGGGCTCGCCCAC